>DAIEJF010000087.1 GCA_027351005.1 Paracoccaceae bacterium
AAGCTGCTGCCAGGCATAGGCATGGCCATCGGGCAGCACCGCGATCACCCGGTCGATGCCGGGGGCCACGCTTTTCTGTGCAAGGAAGGCCCGGGCCGTACCATCGGCCAGCGCGCGGGTCAGCGCCGCGGCATCGAAGCAGGAAAACCAGTAGGGCCCGATCAGCGGGGTCGCCTGCTGGTAGGGCGCGTAATTCGCCGCCAGTTCGGTCAGCGGCGTGGCTGTGGTGAAGCAGGCACGGAACCGGATGGGCGAGGAGGTGGAATCGATCCCCGTGAACCCTGATATCACCAGCGGCACCGGGGCGCCGCCCGTGGCGGGCACCAGCGTCATCTGCGGCGCCTGCGCCGGATCGATGACAGTGTAATAGGCGTATTGCTGGGTGTACCACAGCCCGCCCCCCGCCAGGGCCGCGCAAAGGACGATGCTGCCCGCGACGATCTTGCCGTTCACGCCGCCTGCCCCCCGCCCGCCTCGGTTGTCACGAAGGCATCCGCGCAGCGCTTGGCCAGCGCGCGGACGCGCCCGATGTAGGCCTGCCGCTCGGTGACCGAGATCACGCCGCGCGCGTCGAGCAGGTTGAAGAGGTGGCTGGCCTTGATGCACTGGTCATAGGCGGGATGCGCCATGACGATGGTGCGCCCGGCCTTGTCGGGCTGGGCCGCGGTCAGGATGCGGTCGCATTCGGCCTCGGCATCCTCGAAATGCTTCAGAAGCATCGCGGTATCCGCCTGGTCGAAGTTCCAGCGGCTGTATTCCTGTTCGGTCTGCCGGAAGATGTCGCCGTAGGTCAGCGGGATGGGCGAGGCCGGATCGTTGAAGGGCATGTCCATCACATGGTTGATGCCAAGGACATACATCGCCAGCCGTTCAAGGCCATAGGTCAGCTCGCCCGACACAGGGTGGCAATCGTGCCCGCCGACCTGCTGGAAATAGGTGAACTGGCTCACCTCCATCCCGTCGCACCAGACCTCCCAGCCCAGACCCCAGGCGCCCAGCGTGGGGCTTTCCCAGTCGTCCTCGACAAAGCGGATGTCGTGCAGGCTGGTGTCGATGCCGATGGCCTCGAGCGAGCCCAGGTAGAGATCCTGCAGATCGGGCGGCGAGGGTTTGATGAGGACCTGGTACTGGTAGTAGTGCTGCAGGCGGTTCGGGTTCTCGCCATAGCGCCCGTCGGTCGGGCGCCGCGAGGGCTGGACATAGGCCGCGGCCCAGGGGCGCGTGCCAAGGCTGCGCAGCGTGGTGGCCGGGTGGAAGGTGCCCGCGCCCACCTCCATGTCATAGGGCTGCAGCACGGCGCACCCACGCGCGCCCCAGTAGGACTGAAGCCGCAGGATGATTTCCTGAAAGCTGCGGGGGGCGCTGTCGGTTCCGGCCATGGTCCACCTCTGGAAAAGCGGCTTCTCCATAGGCAAGGCAGGCGCGAGGGTCAACGGCAGCGCGGCCCTGCGCCGGGAATATTGACGTGCATTTCCCGGCGCGGCCCTGATAGGGTCCGGGCATGTATCGATCCTTATTCGATCCTTGCGAGGAAAACGGGCTAATGCGGACGGCACTTGTTCTTTTGACGGCGGTTTCCCTGGGTGTGGCGGGGGGGATCGCAGCCCCCGCGGGCGCGCAGACGGCAAGCGGCACGATCGCCACGCCGGGCGCCGCCCCGGGCGCCGCACAGCCGCTGGCCTGGGTGCAGATCGAGGCCCAGCCGACGCTGCAGCAGGCGCAGGAAGCCGCTGCCCGCTATGCGCATCAGTTCCCCAATGTCGCAGGCTTCCAGTTGCCCTCGGGGTGGTATGCGATCGCGCTGGGGCCCTATGCGGCGGACCAGGCACCCGGCACGCTGCAACGGCTGCTGGCGGCGGGCGCGGTGCCGCGTGACAGCTACATCAGCGACGCGCATACCTATGGCGCGCGGTTCTGGCCCACGGTCGATGCGCCCTACGCGCAGGGCGGCAGCGCGGCTGACACCACGGTCGGCACGGGGGTCGACACCGGGGCCGGCACTGGGGTCGACACTGGGGCCACAACTGCGGCGGCGCCTGTTGCCCCTGTCGCACCCGCGGTGGCTGCGGCGGCACCGGTCGCGGCGGCCAAGCCCGCCCTGCCCGCGCCCGATACCGAAAGCCCCGCCGAAGCCCGCCAGTCAGAGGCGCTGATGAGCGCCGACGACCGGATGGAGTTGCAGCGCGCGCTGGCCTGGAGCGGGCAGTATGCCGGCGGGATCGACGGCGCCTTCGGCCCCGGCACCCGCAACGCGATGGCCGCCTGGCAGCAGGCACAGGGGCTGGAGCCCACGGGCGTGCTGACCACGGCGCAGCGGCGGACGCTGATCGACGGCTACCGCGCCGATCAGGCCGCGCTGGGGCTCAAGACGGTGCTGGATGACAACGCGGGCATTTCGATCGACCTACCCGGCGCGCTGCTGGACGGCCCCGTCTACCAGCCGCCCTTTGCCCATTACGGGGCCCGGGGCGACAGCGGTGTGCAGGTCGTGCTGATCAGCCAGCCGGGCGGATCGGCCAGCCTGCCGGGGCTTTACGATCGCCTGCAGCAGATGACCATCGTGCCTGCAACCGGGCCGCGCAGCCTGACCGATCGCGGCTTCGACATCGAGGGAACGAACGACACGGTGCACACCGTCATCCACGCCGAGGTGGCGGGCGATGCGGTGAAGGGCTGGCTTCTGTCCTGGACCCCGGGGAAAGAAGCCCGGATCGCGCGGGTGCTGGCGGCGATGCGGGGCAGCTTCCGGGTGACCGGCCCACAGGCGCTGGACGCCACGATGGTGCCGCTCAGCGCGGCGCAGAAAGCGGGGATGGTGGCGGGGCTCGCGCCGCGCAAGCCGGTGATCGCCCGCTCGGGCTTTTATGTGGACCGCGATGGCGACGTGCTGACCACGACCGAGGTGCTGCAAAGCTGCGGCCGCGTCAGCTTTGGCGCCAATCACACGGCGAAGGTCGCCTATCGCGACGACGCGCTGGGGATCGCCCTGCTGAAGCCTGAAGAGCCGATCGCACCGCGCGCCGTCGCCCGGATCGCGACCGCGCTGCCGGTGGCCAAGGCGCCAGTGGCGGTGGCCGGGTTTTCGTATGGCGGGGTACTGCCGCAAGCGGTGCTGACGCTGGGCGCCTTTGATGCCGGAACGGGCCTGAACGGCGAAGCCGACCTGCGTCGTCTGACACTGAGCGCACTGCCGGGCGATGTGGGGGGGCCAGTGCTCGATGCCTCGGGGGCGCTGGTGGGGATGCTGCTGCCCAAGCCCGCCACACCGGACAAGGTGCTGCCCGCCAGCGTGGCCTATGCGGCCGGCGCCCAGCCCATCGCCGCTGCTGTCGCAGGCCAGGGCGCGACGCTGGCCGCCGCCGACCCGGCCCCGGCGATGGCGCCCGTTGACCTTGCCGCGCTGGGGGCCAGGATGACGGTGCTGGTGTCCTGCTGGAAGTGACAGGGAACGGGGGCCGCGGCCCCCGCCCCATCGGCCCGTCCGCTCAGCCGACGTGGAAGAGCGACGCGAAAAGCCGCGGATCGAGGCTTTCGGCGGCGAAGGTCGACCCCTCGGTCAGCACGCTGACGGCATCGTGGCTGTGCAGGCTTTCCTGGTGGCTAGCCACCACGCGGAAATCGCCCACCCGCGGATCGGCCATCAGTTCCGCGGCAAAGCTGCGGGCGGCATCCTCGACGAAGATCGGGTTCGCGGCGTTCAGTTCGGCAAAGGCCTGTTCATCCTCGCGTTTGACCATCACCTGCGTCTCGGTCGGCACCGCCGCGCGGCAGAGATCCACGAGGTCTTCGAACCAGAGGCAGCCGCCCGCCTCGGTCAGTTCAACCGAGACGCGCGCCACCGAGCGCTGCGAATGCGGGGTGGCCAGTTGCAGCCGCTCGCGCCGGGCATGTTCCGACAGTTCCAGAGAGCACGGGCAGGTGGACGAATAGACATAGTCGAGGTGCATCAGCTTCTTGCGCACCCCGCCGCGCTCCACCAGTTCCAGCGCGATCTCGTAATACTGGTATCCCATCAGCCCCGAGCGCAGCGAATGCACCTTCATCGGGAACGAGAAGCGCATCTGGATGCGGGCGTCGAAGCTTTCGAGATTGGTCTTGTAGTCGTCAAGTGCTGCCTCGATCACCGCGAAGCTGAAGGTGCGTTCCGCATGCGCGTAGAAGCTGCGCATGATGCGGGACATGTTGATCCCCTTCTTTTCCGCCTCGAGGCTGACCGTGCCCGTCACCGAGGTTTCCAGCGTCACGTCACCGTTGTCGCGGGTGTGGAACCGGATCGGCAGGCGGAAGTTGGAAATGCCCACATGCTGGATCTGCGTGCGCGCGCCCACGATCAGGCTGGCCGGGCCGTTCTGCAGGTCGGGCAGGCTGTCCTTGTAGGCGGCATCCACCACGAAGCCCGCGGGATAGTTGCGGCGAAGGTTCGGATAGGCCGCGGCCTCCATGCCCGGCAGAAGCCGGGTCACCGCCGGATCCAGTTGCGCGATTTCCGCATCGCTCGACGCGCCCGCCCACTGCCGCAGGACGGCCAGCGCGCGCGCGGCCTCTTCCTCGGTCGGCTTGCGGTCGAAATCCGGGGTGTGGATGTTCATCGGCTTTCTCCCAGTGGCGGTGACGGCCACCCTAAGATGGGGTGTCCGTCACCAGAGTCCAGTTTGATGTCATCCTCTACGCCCGACGCGACGCTTCAGATCAGATCAAGACCTCGACGCAGGTCGGAAAGCAGATCGCCCGCGTCCTCCAGCCCGACGGACAGGCGGATCAGGCCGGGGGTGATTCCCAGCCGGGCCTTCTGTTCGGGGGCCAGCCGCTGGTGGGTGGTGGTGGCGGGATGGGTCGCGATCGACTTGGCATCCCCCAGGTTGTTCGAGATCTTCCAGATCGTAAGACCGTTCATCAGGCGGAAGGCGGCCTCCTTGCTGCCCACGTCGATGGCCAGCATGGTGCCGAAGCCGCGCAACTGTTCTCGCGCAAGACGGTGCTGGGCGTGGCTTTCAAGCCCCGGAAAGATCACCCGCGAAATCCGCGCGTCGCCTTCCAGCCCCGCCGCGATGACCGCGGCGCTGTCGGCCATGGCGCGGCAGCGCAGGTCCAGCGTCTGCATCCCGTTCAGCATCAGCCAGGCGGTAAAGGGGCTCATCGAGCCGCCGGTATGCTTCATGTAGGTTTCCACGGTCTTGCGGATGTAATCACGCGGCCCGCAGATCACGCCGCCCAGCGCCCGGCCCTGACCGTCGATGTGCTTGGTGGTGGAATAGACGACGACATCGGCGCCCAGTTCCACCGCGCGCGAAAAGACCGGGGTGGCAAAGACGTTGTCCACAATCACCAATGCGCCCGCGGCATGGGCGATCTCGGCCACGCCCCGGATGTCGACGATCTCGAGCGTGGGGTTCGACATCGATTCCAGGAACACCGCCTTGGTTCCCGGGCGCACGGCGGCGCGCCACTGGTCCAGATCGGTGCCATCGACAAAGGTCACTTGCACGCCGTAGCGGGTCAGCACGTCTTCGAGGATGTAAAGACAGGAGCCGAAGAGCGCACGGGCTGACACCACATGATCGCCCGCCTTCAGCATCGAGGTCAGCGCGCCGTTGACCGCAGCCATGCCCGAGGCACAGGCAAAGGCGTCCTCGGTACCTTCGACGGCGGCGATGCGGTCCTCGAACATCCGCACGGTCGGATTGCCGTAGCGGGCGTAGATGAACTCGTCGGCTTCCGCCTTGATGAAGCGCGCCTCGGCCTGTTCGGCGCTGTCATAGGCGAAGCCCTGGGTCAGGAAGATCGCCTCGGCCATCTCGCCATACTGGCTGCGGCGGCTGCCGGTATGAACCAGCTTGGTGCGGATGTTCCAGTCGTCTGCCATCGTCTGCCCTTTCGCACAGGCAAGAAAAAACCCCCACCGCGACAGGCGTGGGGGTTCGGCCCTGCCCTTTTAGCGGTTTGTTTAACGTGGCCCGCAATCCGGTGAACAAAGCGCCACGGCGAAGCCGATACGCTCGTTGCGGCCCAAGGTCAACAGGGCCCGAATGGCATCACGGGGACAGCAGGCGGACGGGTGGCGGATCGGCCGCCCAATGCCGAGACCGGGGGCCCGGTCGGCGGACCGGCCTTGCCGCGCCAGGCGATCGGCCTGTCACATTTGCGCGCGCAACGGCCCGGGGGCACGCCCAGCCGGGGGTATTGCACCCGACCCCGGCTTGCCTTGCGCGCCGGATACGACAAGAGTGGCGGCATGAACGCCCCCCTTCGCCCGCCCGCCCCCGCCGCCGTCGCCGCTGCCCTTGACCCCGCCGCCGTGGCCCTGCGCATCAGCCTGGTGATCCTGGCCGAGGCCGCCCTGCTGGCCGCCATCCTGTTCCGCGGCGCGGGAACCGTCGACTGGGAATGGGCCTGGGCGCTGTTTCTGGTGGCCGGGGCCTCGGGGTTGCCCGCGGTGCTTGGGCTGGCACGCCACGACCCGGCGCTGCTGGCCTCGCGCACGCGGATGGCGCCCCGCGACCAGCCGCTGGAAGACCGCATCTTCGTGCCGCTGCACACGCTGCTGGTGCTGGCCTGGGCCTGGGTGACGGGGCATGACGCGGCGCGGTTGCACTGGCTGCCGGTGCCCGAGGGGGTAAAGGCGCTGGCGTTGCTGGCGGTTCCCGCGATCACCTGGGCCGGATACCGGACGCTGCGCGACAACCCCTATCTTGCGCCCTGCGTCTGCGTGCAGGAAGACCGCGCCCACCGCGTGATCGACACCGGGGCCTATGCCGTGGTGCGCCACCCGTTCTACGCGGTCGCCATCGCCTATCAGGCCGCCGCCGCGCTGGTGCTGGGCAGCGTGCTGGGGCTGATGGGAACCGCGCTGATCGGGCTGACGTTCGCCGCACGGATCGGGATCGAGGAACGCTTTCTGCTGCGCAACCTGCCGGGCTACGCGGCCTATACCCGCGTCACGCGCTGGCGGCTGCTGCCCGGCCTCTGGTAGCCGCGAAGGCGGCCGCCGCGGTCACTTGCCGTCGGGCTTGTCCTCGGATGCGTATCGTTCCATCAGCTTGCCCTGCGAGATGAAGAAGGCAAAGAGCGCCGCGGTCAGCACGAAGGTCTTGAAGGTGACCCAGGCCTCGGTCGACAGGGTGCGCCAGACGATCTCGTTGGCGATCGCCAGCCCGAAGAAGAACAGGCAGATCCGCCGGGTCAGGATCATCCAGCCCTCGTCCTTCATCGGCAGCACCTCTTCGATCACCAGCTTGAGGTAGCTCTTGCCCTGCAACAGGCCGACGCCCAGCGCGCCGCCGAACAGCAGGTAGATGATCGTGGGCTTCATCTTGAAGAAGCGCTCGTCGTTGAACCAGACCGACAGTCCGCCCATCACCACCACCAGAACCAGTGTGGCGATCTGCATCTTCGAGAGCTTCCCGGTCAGCCACCACAAGAGACCGGTGGACACCAGCATCATGGGGATGAAGGCCGCCGTCAGCAGGATGAAGGCATTATAGTCGTGTCCGGCCAGATGGAAGGTTTCGCCCTTCATCCGCCCGTAGGCCACGAAGAAGACGACGATCGGCACCAGTTCGATGACCAGCTTCACGATCGGGTTGACGGGTTTCTCGGCCATGCTGCGGCTGCCCTCCGGTTTTCCTATCAGCTAGGGCCTCGCGGGGCGGAATGCCAGTCGCATTCGCGTGGTGCCAGGCCCGGGCGGCCTATCCCGCCGCCTCCACCAGCACCGCGCCCGCGGCGATCATGACCATCAGCACCAGGCGGACCGGCCCCACCTTCTCGCGCAGCAGAAGCCAGCCGATCAGCGCCGCCCAGAGGGTCGAGGTTTCGCGCAGCACCGCGGCCTCGCCCACCTTGTCAAGCCGGGTGGCCAGCATGATCGAGCCGAAGCTGAACCAGGCCACCACCGCCCCGACGACGCCGCGCCGCAAGAGCGGCATCAGTTCCTGCGCGGGCAGGCCCCGCCAGCGGCGGCGGGTGTAGAGCGGCATGAAGATGCCGTCGATCGTGAAGAACCAGGCAAGGAAGGTGAAGGGGTCGTCGGCCGCGCGGATGCCATAGGCGTCATAGGTGGTGTAAAGCGCGACAAAGCCGCCGGTCAGCGCGGCAAGGCCAAGCGCCGGGATCAGCGTGTCCCGATCCACCGTGACGGTGCGGTAGTTGTAAACCGCCAGGCCCAGGATGCCCGCGACAAGCACCAGCACGCCGCCCCACTGGCCGGGGGTGAAATGTTCGGAAAAGACCAGGCTTGCCGCAATGACGGCAAAGAACGGCGCGGTTCCGCGTACCACCGGGTAGACAATCGTATAGGCGCCCCGCTGGTAGGCCATCGCCTGCAGAAGCTTGTAGACGACATGGATGCAGAAGGCGCCGCCCAGCAGCAGCCACAGCCGCGGCGTGGGCCAGGGCACGGCGAAAAGTGCGAAGGGCAGCGACAGCAGCCCGTAGCTGGCGTCGATTGCGGCACGCGAGAGCCAGGGATCGTGCCGCCCCTTCTGAAGTGCGCCGAAGACCGCGTGCAGGACGGCCGCCAGCAGCGCCAGAAAAAGCGCGGCGCCATGTCCGGCGGGGGTGCCCTCAAGGCTGGCGACGAAGGCGCTCATGGTCGTGCGGGGCCTTTTGCCGGGTGGGCCGCGGGGCCGCAATCAGCCGTCAAGGCCGACCAGCGCGCGGGCGAACTCCTCGGGATCGAAGGGGGCCAGATCGTCGATCTGCTCGCCCACGCCGATCGCGTGGATGGGCAGGCCGAAGCGGTCGGCCAAGGCCACCAGCACACCGCCCTTTGCGGTGCCGTCCAGTTTCGTCATCACAAGACCCGAGACATCGGCCAGCTTGCGGAAGGTCTCGACCTGGCTCAGCGCGTTCTGGCCGGTGGTGGCGTCCAGCACCAGAAGGGTGTTGTGCGGTGCGGTCGGGTCTTTCTTGCGGATGACGCGGACGATCTTGGCCAGTTCCTCCATCAGATCGGCGCGGTTTTGCAGACGGCCCGCGGTGTCGATCATCAGAAGGTCCGCGCCCTCGGCCTGGGCGCGGGTCATGGCGTCGAAGGCGAGGCTCGCGGGGTCAGAGCCTTCCGGCGCGGTCAGCACCGGCACTCCGGCGCGGGTGCCCCAGATCTGCAACTGTTCCACCGCCGCGGCGCGGAAGGTGTCGCCCGCGGCGATGATGACCGATTTGCCCGCGGCGCGGAACTGGCTGGCCAGCTTGCCGATGGTTGTGGTCTTGCCAGAGCCGTTGACGCCCACCACCAGCACCACCTGCGGCTTGGTGGGGTAGATCGGCAGCGGCCGCGCCACCGGGGCCAGGATGCGCGCCACCTCGGCGGCCAGCAGGCGCTTCAGCTCGTCCGTGCCGATCCGGCGGCCCATCCGCCCCTCGGCGATGTTGGCTGCCACGCGCAGCGCGGTATCCACGCCCATGTCGGACTGGATCAGCAGCTCTTCCAGGCTTTCAAGCATCGCATCGTCGAAGACGCGCCCGCCCGAGACGGCGCCCGCGATCCGCGCGGCCAGCCCGCCGCGGGGTGCGGGTTCCGCCGCGGGGGATGGGGCGGCGGGGGATGGGGCGGCGGGGGCCCCGGCCGCAGAGCCCGTGCCTTCCACCAGGTGATCAAGCCCGTCCTCGAGTTTCGAGGAGGTCTTGAACATCCGGTCCTTGAGCTTCTTGAAGAACGACATCGCAGATCCCGTGGGGTGACTGCCCTGACCTAACGATTCCCCGCCCCGGAGGGAAGGGTAAAGCACCCCCGGCCGCCCCGGTGGCCCACTTGACCTGCCGCGGCGCGCATCGCCGTGCGCGGGCCGCGAAGCACTTGGAATGCCGTGGCAACCCGGCAATACTGCGCCGCACCCGGGGAGGGGGGAGGGAGAGTTGAATGCCGCGGCCGATCGCCATTTTCGCCATTGCCACGCTGCTGCCGGTGCCCTTGCTGCTGCTGGGTGCCGGTGCGGGCGGGATCTGGGCGTGGCTCGCGCTGCTGTACATGACGGGGCTGACCTTCGCGCTGGATGAACTGGCCGCGCCGCACCTGCCCAGCCCCGCGCCGGGAGAGGCCCACGGGGCGGCCGACAGCCTGTCGACGATCCTTGCGGGGGCGCATTTCATCCTGTTGCTGACGGCCGTCTTTGCGCTTGCAGGCCATACCGGGCTGCCCTGGAGCACGCGCCTGCCGCTGTTCCTGACCTTCGGGCTCTATTTCGGGCAGGTCAGCAATTCCAACGCGCATGAACTGATCCACCGGTCGGACAGCCTGCTGTTCAACCTCGGCCGCTGGGTCTACATCAGCCTGCTGTTCGGGCACCACACCTCGGCGCACCGGCTGGTGCACCACCGCTTCGTTGCGACCGAAGATGACCCCAACACCGCGCAGGCAGGCGAAAGCTTTTACGCCTTCCTGCCGCGTGCCTGGCTTGGCGCCTTCGTCGCGGGCTGGGAGATGGAGCGCGAGATGCGCCGCCGCACCGAGGCGGCGGGGCTGCACCCCTATGCGGTCTACCTTGGCGGGGCGGTGCTGGTCCTGCTGGCGATCTACATCCTGACCGGCTGGGGCGGCATCCTCGCCTATCTGTTGCTGTGCGCCTACGCGCAGGTGCAACTGATGCTGTCGGATTATGTGCAGCATTACGGTCTGATGCGGGGTGAATTGGCCGACGGGCGGCTGGAGCCGGTGTCGGACCGACATTCCTGGAACGCCGGGCACTGGTTCTCGTCGGCGCTCATGCTGAATGCCCCACGGCATTCGGCTCATCACGCCCACCCCGCCTGGCCCTACCCGGACCTGACGCTGCCGCCAGCGGATCAGGCGCCACGGCTGCCCTATAGCCTGCCGGTGATGGCGACCCTGGCACTTTGGCCACGGCGGTGGTTCGCGGTGATGGATCGCAGACTTGCACCCTGGCTGCCGCAAGAGCCCTGATCTTCTGGCCCGCACAGGCGGCTTGTGGCAGGATGGGACATGACGCCCCCGGCGAAAGGCCCCGCGATGCGCCCGCTGCTTCCGCTTTGTGCCCTGGCACTTGCCGCCACGGCCGCCGCCGCCGCGGACAAGCCCATGACCGCGACCGAATTCGATGCCTATTCGCAGGGAAAGACGCTCTATTACGCGATCGGCGGGCAGCCCTACGGGGCGGAAACCTACCTGCCCGACCATCGGGTGATCTGGGCCTTTCTGGGCGAGGCCTGCAAGCACGGCACCTGGTACGAATCGCAGGGGCGCATCTGTTTTGTCTACGACGGCGAGGGCGACGGCCCGCAGTGCTGGACCTTCTTTTCCGGCACGACCGGGCTCAAGGCGCATTTCGAGGGCGATCCGCAAGCGGCCGACCTGATCGAGGTGCGCCAAAGCGATCAGCCGCTGGTCTGCCCCGGCCCCCGCGTGGGGGTGTGAGGCGCGCTTGAAACGCAGGCGCGGGCCGCCTAAGACCGGAGCACTCTGACAGGGCGGGATCGGCGGCCGATGTTTCTTTACCGGATGATCCTGACGCTGCTGTCGCCGGGCCTTCTGGCCTGGGTGCTGATCCGCAGGCTGCGCGGGCGCGACAGCGGGCGGGCGATGGCCGAACGGCTGGGCGGCGGCGGCGGGGTGCGGGAGACGGGGCCGCTTCTGTGGGTGCATGGGGCGTCGAACGGGGAACTGTCTTCGGCGCGCTGGCTGATCGAGACGCTGGTGCAACGCGCGCCCGCGCTGTCGCTGATCGTGACCTGCAACACCGAGACCGCGCGCGACATGGTGGAAGGTTGGCGCCTGCCGCGGACCGCGGCGCGGCTGGCCCCGCTGGACCACCGCGCGGCGCTGGGCCGGTTTCTGGCCCGCTGGCGGCCCGAGGCGCTGCTGATCCTGGAAAACGAGCTGTGGCCGAACCGCATTGCGGCGATGGCGGCGCGCGGGCGGCCGGTTCTGGTGATCGGCGCGCGGATGTCCGAAAACTCTGCAAAGTCCTGGGCCAGACTGCCCGGCCTTGGCCCGGCGATGTTCGGAAAGTTCAGCTTCGTGTCGGCGCAGGATGAAGGGTCGCGGGTCCGGCTGCGTGATCTGGGGGTCAGCCCGGGGCGGTTCGGGCCGGTCATCAACCTGAAGGTGCGGGCGGCGCGGACCGTCGGGGCCGTGCAACCGCTGCCCGAAGACCTGCGCCGCAGCTTCGCACCTGCCACCACCTTGCTTGCGGCCTCGACCCATCCGGGGGAAGAAGCCGCGGTGCTGGCGGGCTTTGCGCTGGCGCGGAAGGCGGGTCATGTGGCGCGGCTGATCCTGGCCCCCCGCCACCCCCGCCGCCGGGCCGAGATCGAGGCGCTGATCCGCGCGGCGGGGCTTGGCTTTGTCACCCGCTCCAGTGGCGCCGGGCCGGGCGACGCGCCGGTCTATCTGGCCGACACGATGGGCGAGATGGACCTGTGGTACCGTCTGGCGGGGGTGACCTTTGTGGGCGGTTCGCTTGTGCCGCTGGGCGGGCACACGCCCTATGAACCCGCCGAATACGGCTCGGTCATCCTGCACGGGCCGCATGTGGCGAATTTCACCGACGCCTATCACGCGCTTGACCGCGACGGCGGCGCCCGCCGGGTGACCACGGGGGCCGATCTCGCGGGGGCGCTGGCAGAATTGTCCGACCCCGGGCGACGCGCGCACATGGTGGCGATGGCACGTCTGGTGCTGGATCATGACGGCGGCGGGGATCAGGCGCTGTTTGCCGCGCTGGCCCGCGCGCTGGCGCTGCCCGCCCTGGCCGAGGGTTGACCCCGCCCGCGCCCGCTGCCTTGATACCGTGCGAAGGAGCCCCGCATGACCCCCTATTTCCGCCAGCCCGAGCTTGAGGCCGCTGCCGCGCTTGTCCACCGCCACATGGCGCCGACACCGCACTATGCCTGGCCCCTGCTGTCCGAACGGCTGGGCTGCACGGTCTGGGTCAAGCACGAGAACCACGGGCCCACGGGTGCCTTCAAGGCGCGGGGCGGGGTGACCTTCATCGACTGGCTGCGCCGCACGCACCCCGACACGCCCGGCATCATCACCGCCACCCGCGGCAACCACGGGCAAAGCCAGGCGCGCGCGGCCACCGCCGCAGGCCTGCGGGCGGTCGTCTATGTGCCGCAGGGCAATTCGGTGGAAAAGAACGCGGCGATGCGCGCCTTCGGGGCCGAACTGGTGGAATTCGGCGCCGATTTCGACACCGCCCGGGTCGAGGCGATGCGGGTCGCGGCGGCCGAGGGGCTTTACGCCGTGCCGCCCTTCCACCGCGAACTTGTGCGGGGCGTGGCGACCTATGCCTGGGAATTCTTCACCGCGCAGCCCGCGCTTGACACCGTCTATGTGCCGATCGGCTGCGGCTCTGGCATCTGCGGGGTGATCGCGGCGCGCGACGCGCTGGGGCTGAAGACCAAGGTGGTCGGCGTGGTCAGCGAGGGCGCGCAGACGGCGAAGCTGTCGTTCGAGGCCGGGCGGATGGTGGAAACTGAAACCGCCCGCACCTTCGCCGATGGCATGGCCGTCCGCGTGCCGGTTCCCGAAGCCTACGAGATCTATGCCCGCGGCGCCGAACGGATGGTGGCGGTCAGCGATGACGCGGTGGCCGAGGCGATCCGGGTCTATTACAGCGACACCCACAACCTTGCCGAGGGCGCCGGGGCCGCGCCGCTGGCCGCGCTGATGCAGGAACGCGACCGGATGCGGGGCCGCGCGGTGGGCGTGATCCTGACCGGCGGCAACATCGACGCGCCCTGGATGCAGGCCGTGCTGGCCGGGCAGACCCCGCGCGTCTGATCGCGGCGCTTGACTTCCGGGCCGTTCGCGCCCATGTGGGCCCTGTGCCCGGGCGCGTCCGCGTGAGCCGCCGAAGCCTTGCTTCTGACCCCGCACACCCAATTCCACCGGTTCCCCTTCACGCAAGGAGCCGCGGCCAGGGCAAAAGACCCGTCAGAGCCGCCCCTTGTTGACTGCCCGCGGGATGCCCGCCGGGCCTGAACGCCTTGAAAGGCCGACCCTTGACCCAATTTTCCGCCCTCGGGCTGAATGACCATCTGCTGAAAACCCTGCAGGCGCAGGACTTCACCACCCCGACCCCGATCCAGACCGAGGCGATCCCGCATGTGATGGCGGGGCGCGACCTGATGGGCCTGGCCCAGACCGGCACCGGCAAGACGGCGGCCTTTGGCCTGCCGCTGATCCACCGCCTGATGGCGATCGGCAAGGCCCCCGCACCCGCCACCGCGCGGGCGCTGATCCTGGCGCCCACCCGCGAACTGGTCGCCCAGATCGCCGACACGCTGACGGGGTTCACCCGCCACACCCATATCAAGGTCGTCACCGTCGTGGGCGGCGCCTCGCTGAACAAGCAGGCCGAGCGGCTGGCCCGCGGGGCCGACATCCTGGTGGCCACCCCCGGCCGCCTGATCGACCTGCTGGACCGGCAGGCGGTGACGCTGGCCCAGACCACCTATCTGGTGCTGGACGAGGCCGACCACATGCTGGACATGGGCTTCATCCATGCGCTGAAGAAGATCGCGCGCCACCTGACCGCCAAGCGGCAGACGCTGCTGTTTTCCGCCACCATGCCGAAGCAGATCGAGGAACTGGCGGGCACCTACCTAACCGAACCCGTGCGCGTGCAGGTGGCGCCGCCCGGCAAGGTTGCCGACAAGGTCACGCAGGCGGTGCACTACACCAGCCAGGGCGACAAGGCCTCGCTCTTGCGCGACTACCTTGGCCAGCACCCCGACGAGATGGCGCTGGTGTTCGGGCGCACCAAGCATGGCGCGGAAAAGCTGATGAAGCTGTTGGTCAGCTGGGGCTTCGCCGCAGGCTCGATCCACGGCAACAAGAGCCAGGGCCACCGCGAACGCACCCTGGCCGCGTTTCGCGCGGGCGAACTGAAGGTGCTGGTGGCAACCGACGTGGCGGCCCGCGGGATCGACATTCCGGGCGTGCGCCATGTCTACAACTACGATCTGCCGAACGTGCCGGAAAACTACGTTCACCGCATCGGCCGCACTGCGCGCGCCGGGGCCGACGGGCGGGCGGTATCGTTCTGCGCGCCGGCCGAGATGGACGAACTGCGCGCGATCGAGAAACAGCTCAAGCAGCCGATCGAGGTGATCGGCGGCACCCCGCACATGGGCGAAGCCCCCGCCCCGCGGCAGCCGCAGCGCGGCCGTGGCGGGCCGAAGCCCGCGCAGAAGGCCTTCGGCGCCCCGAAGGTCGGGGCAAAACCCGCGCATCGCGGCGGGCGTCCGGGCCAGGGCAGGCCGCAGCGTCAGGCGCGCTCGGCCTGACGGTCGACGGGCTCGGCATCCGCCGATCTCCTCCCAGCCTCGCACCCGCGCCCCTGACGGGGTGCGGCTGACGGGGAACGGGATCGCGACGCAAGCATCATGTCGCGTGGTCTCCGTTGCGATCTCTTGCTGCGCCCTTGCGGCTTGCCCTGCCGCCTGTCCAAAGGCGGCCTGCGCGGGAGGCTGGCGCGTTAACCAATCCTTTGGATTTTCCTCCCTATAAAGCGGTCCCGGGCAGCCGGGAACGTATCAGTAGCCGGGGCCCCCGCGCCCCGGAACCGTAGGGTTCAGGCGCGACCACCGCGGGGGGTGGGCCGGGATGACCGGTGACGGCGCCACCTGTCCTGTGTGTAAACGGTACCGGCAGGGTCCGGCCATTCCCCGGGCGAGCTGCGCCGGGCCGGGCCCTGCCACGTCGTCGCCCCGTGCAGGCGCTTGCTCGCGCTTGCAGGCGCTTGCAGGCCTTGGGGGGCTTGCGCTACCAGCGGGCATGGCCAAGCTGTACTTCAACTACTCCACCATGAACGCGGGGAAATCGACCCTGCTGTTGCAGGCGTCGCACAACTACCGCGAACGCGGGATGGCGACCTATCTCATCACCGCGCAGATGGATACCCGCGCGGGCGAAGGGGTCATCGCCTCGCGCATCGGCATCGCCGAACCGGCCGACACCTTCGGCCCCGACGAGGATCTGCACGCCAAGATCGCGGCGCGACTGGCGGCGGGCCCGGTGGACTGCGTCTTTCTGGACGAGGCGCAGTTCCTGTCGCGCGCGCAGGTCTGGCAACTGGTGCGCGCAGTCGATGACCTTGGCGTGCCGGTCATGGCCTATGGCCTGCGGGTCGATTTCCGGGGCGAGCTGTTCCCCGGCTCGGCCGCGCTGCTGGCGCTGGCCGACGAGATGCGCGAGGTGCGCACCATCTGCCATTGCGGCAAGAAGGCCACGATGGTGGTGCGCAAGGGCCCCGACGGCGCCGTGCTGCGCGATGGCGCGCAGGTCCAGATCGGCGGAAACGAAACCTATGTCTCGCTTTGTCGCCGCCACTGGCGCGAGGCGGTGGGCGACCGCGCGCCAGGCTGAGGCATGGACAACCGCACCCCGGCGCGGCAGGCTGGCCCGATGAAGCCCCGCCTTGCCGCCCGCGCCGTGATCCTGGATGCCAGCGACCGCCTTCTGGTGGTGAACGCCTGGCCCGGCGGGGTGTCGGATCTGTGGTGCGCGCCGGGTGGCGGGGTGCAGGCGGGCACCGGCTTGCCCGACAACCTCGCCCGCGAGGTGATGGAGGAATGCGGGCTGCCCATCACCGTGGGCGAGCCCTGTCTGGTGAACGAGTTTCACGACCCGGCCACGGGCTTTCACCAGGTCGACATCTATTTCCGCTGCATCGCCCTGGGCCCCCTGCCCGCCCGCTGGACAGACCCCGAAGGTGTGGTGAGCGAGCGGCGCTTCGTGACCGCAGATGAACTGGCCCGCATGCGCCACAAGCCCGATAGCCTGGCCGCGGTGGCCTGGGGCGCTGACGGCGGCATCCTTTATGACCCGCTGGAGGTGATCGTGCGATGAGCCGCGCCTTCGTGAAAGAGGGCACGGGCGATCTGGATCCGCTGCCCGACCTGCCGGTCTCGCCCCATCCGAACTGGGTGACGCCCGCGGGGCTGGCCGCCCTCAGGGCGCGGCTGGCGGCGGTGCAGGCCGATCTGGCGCGGTTGCGCGCGCGGGCCGAGCGGCTGGACAAGCTGCCCGAGGCCGCGGCGGAACGCGACATCCGCTATCTGGAGGCACGGCTGGCGTCCGCCATCCTTGTCACGCCGCCCGCGGCACCCGCCGAGGTGGCCTTTGCGACCGAAGCGACCGTGGCCGACGAGGACGGCCGCGAGACGCGCTGGCGGATCGTGGGCGAGGACGAGGCCGATCCTGCGCGCGGCTGGATCTCGCCGCAGGCGCCGCTGGCGCGCGCGCTTCTGGGCGCGCGGGTGGGCGATACGGTCACCTGGGCAAAGCCCGCGGGGGCCGTCACGCTCGAGGTGCTGGCGATCCGCGCGGCGCTGTAGGGCAGAAACGGAAAAGGGGCGACCCTGCGGCCGCCCCTTCCCGAACTCTGGCCAGATGGCCGGGATTACATCATCCCGTCCATGCCGCCCATGCCGCCCATGCCGCCGCCGGCCGGGGCCGACTTGGGCTCGGGCTTGTCGGCGATCATCGCCTCGGTGGTGATCAGCAGGCCCGCGACCGACGCCGCATCTTCCAGCGCGGTGCGCACGACCTTGGCCGGGTCGATGACGCCGAACTTGAACATGTCGCCATATTCTTCGGTCTGCGCGTTGAAGCCAAACTTCGGATCGTTCGATTCCCGCACCTTGCCCGCCACGACCGAGCCGTCAACGCCCGCGTTCTGGGCGATCTGGCGCAGCGGCGCTTCCAGCGCCTTGCGGACGATGGCCACACCGGCGTCCTGGTCGCTGTTGGCGCCCTTGACGCCATCCAGCGCCTTGCCGGCCTGGATCAGCGCCACGCCGCCACCGACCACGATGCCTTCCTGCACCGCGGCGCGGGTCGCGTTCAGCGCGTCGTCCACGCGGTCCTTGCGCTCCTTCACTTCCACTTCGGTCATGCCGCCGACGCGGATCACCGCAACACCGCCCGCCAGCTTGGCGACGCGCTCTTGCAGCTTCTCACGGTCGTAGTCCGAGGTGGTTTCCTCGATCTGGTTGCGGATCTGGGCCACGCGGGCTTCGATCTCGGCCTTGTCGCCGGCGCCGTCAACGATGGTGGTGTTGTCCTTGTTGATCGCCACCTTGCGGGCACGGCCCAGCATGTCGATGCCGACGTTCTCCAGCTTCATGCCCAGCTCTTCGCTGATGACCTGGCCACCGGTCAGGATCGCGATGTCCTGCAGCATGGCCTTGCGGCGGTCACCGAAGCCCGGCGCCTTGACCGCGGCGATCTTCAGGCCGCCACGCAGCTTGTTGACCACGAGCGTGGCCAGAGCCTCGCCTTCCACGTCTTCCGAGATGATCAGCAGCGGCTTTTGCGACTGGATCACGGCTTCCAGCAGCGGGACCATCGGCTGCAGCGACGAGAGCTTCTTCTCGTGCAGCAGGATCAGCACGTCATCCAGCTCGACGGTCATCTTGTCGGCGTTGGTGACGAAGTAGGGCGACAGGTAGCCGCGGTCGAACTGCATCCCCTCGACCACTTCGGTCTCGGTTTCCAGGCCCTTGTTCTCTTCGACGGTGATGACACCCTCGTTGCCGACCTTCTGCATCGCGTCGGCGATCTGGCGACCGATTTCCGATTCGCCGTTGGCCGAGATGGTGCCGACCTGCGCGACTTCGTCCGAGTTCTCGACCTTGCGGGCCGCGGCCTTGATCGCAGCGACGACCTTCGTGGTCGCCATGTCGATCCCGCGCTTCAGGTCCATCGGGTTCATGCCGGCGGCAACCGCCTTCAGGCCTTCCTTGACGATCGCCTGGGCGAGCACGGTGGCGGTGGTGGTGCCGTCACCCGCTTCGTCGTTGGTGCGGGAAGCGACTTCCTTCACCATCTGGGCGCCCATGTTCTCGAACTTGTCGGACAGTTCGATTTCCTTGGCGACCGACACGCCGTCCTTGGTGATGCGCGGGGCACCGAACGACTTCTCGATCACCACGTTGCGGCCCTTCGGGCCGAGCGTGACCTTCACGGCATCGGCGAGGATGTTGACCCCGCGCAGCATGCGGTCGCGGGCATCCGAGTCGAACTTGACGTCCTTGGCAGCCATGTCTGTTAGCTCCTGGTATCTGGGTTGAGGAAAGGGCAGCGGTCTCAGGCGATGATGCCGAGGATGTCGCTTTCCTTCATGATCAGCAGTTCCTTGCCGTCGATCGTCACTTCGGTGCCCGACCACTTGCCGAACAGCACGCGGTCACCGGTCTTGACCGACGGGGCGATCAGTTCGCCCGAATCCTTGCGTGCGCCTTCGCCCACGGCAACCACTTCGCCCTCGGCGGGCTTTTCCTTGGCGGTGTCGGGGATGATCAGACCGCCCTTGGTCTTTTCTTCGCCTTCGACGCGACGGACGAGCACGCGATCGTGCAGCGGTTTGAAAGCCATCTGGTGAACTCCCTAGGGTCCAGGTTGAATGCAATTAGCACTCGCCTCTGCCGAGTGCCAACGACCGCTGATCTAGGCAACGTCCACCCGACTGTCAACGGGGCAGTGCGGCAAAATGCACCCACTGGCCCCGCAGGCGGCACCATGCGAGGGTTTGTCCGACCCGACCGAAGCCCCGGAGCCCGCCTGTGCTGAAACACGCCGTCCTTGCCCTTTGCCTGCTTCTGGCCGGCCCCGCCCTGGCCGCAGATCCCGGTTGCGGCGGCCGCGACCTTCTGGCCGACATGTCGCCCGCGGCCCGGGCGGCGCTGGTCGGCGATGCCCCGTATGCCCGGGGCAATGTCTGGCAGGCGACGCGCGGGGCGACCACGATCACGGTGGTGGGCACCTATCACCTGAACGATCCGCGCTTCGATGCGCTGGTGCCGAAGCTCTTGCCGTCTCTCGACGGCGCCGCCGCCCTGCTGGTCGAAGCAGGGCCCGAGGCAGAGCGCGCCCTGAAGGCAGACATCGCCGCCCACCCCGACCGCATCGTCAACACCACGGGCCCCACCCTGCCCGAGGCGCTGTCGCCCGCCGACTGGCAAAGCCTGTCGCGCGCGATGGCGCTGCGCGGAATGCCCGCCTTCGTCGCCGCGAAGTTTCAGCCGTGGTATGTCGCAATGCTCCTGAGCCTGCCGCCCTGCCGACTGCAGGCGGATGCCGCCAACGGGCTGGACCAGCGGCTGATCGCCGCGGCCACGGCGCGACACATCCCGGTGACGGCGCTGGAGCCGTGGGACACCGCGATCCGGCTGTTCACCGACATGCCCTGGCGCGACCAGATCGACATGCTGCGCCTGTCGCTCGCCTCCGAGGCGGCCTCGGCCGACATGGCGACGACGCTGTCCGATGCCTATTTCGCAGGCGAGCACCGGTTGATCTGGGACTTCAGCCGCAAGGTCGCGCTGCAATCGCCCGGCGCTACCCCCGCGGCCTTCGACCGGATGGAGCGGGTGATGCTGACCGACAGGACCCGCGCCTGGGTGCCGAGGCTGATCGCCGCGGCCGAGGGGCGGCGGGTGCTGGTGGCGGTCGGGGCGGCGCATCTGGGCGGGTCCGACGGGCTTCTGAACCTGCTGGCCCAGGCGGGCTTCGCCCTGCGGCGGCTGCCATTCTAGTCGGCCCGCCCGCGTGACAACCCCGCCGCCAGCCCGTATAAGGCGCGCGATTTCTCCTTCCTGAACGGAACGCTGCTCATGATCAAGGTTTTCGGCCACAAGGCCCCCGACACCGATTCGACCGGCTCGCCCATCATCTGGGCGTGGTATCTGTCCGAGGTGAAGGGCACCCCGGCCATGCCCTGCCTGCTGGGCGAGCCCAATACCGAGGCCCTGTTCGTGCTCAAGCACTGGGGGCTCGACAAGCCCGCGATCATCGCGGATGTGACCGCCGACGACACCTGCGTCGTGGTCGACACCAACAACCCCGCCGAACTGCCCGCGGGCATCAATGACGCGCAGGTGACCGAGATCATCGACCACCACATGCTGGTCGGTGGGCTGAAGACCCGATCGCCGATCGCCATCACCATGCGGCCGCTGGCCTGCACGGCCACCATCATGCACGACCTGATCGGCAGCGACCTTGGCCGCGCCCCGCGCGGGGTGCTGGGCGCGATGCTGTCCTGCATCCTGTCCGACACACTGGAATTCCGCTCGCCCACGACCACCGAGCACGACCGCCGCGTGGCCGAGAAGATCGCCCAGACGCTTGGCGTCTCGATCCCCGATCTGGCCGCCGCGATGTTCGAAGCGAAGTCGGACGTGTCGGCCTATTCGGATGCCGCGCTGCTGCGGATGGACAGCAAGGAATACAGCGTCGCGGGCAAGGAACTGCGCGTCTCGGTGCTGGAAACCACCGCCCCCAAGGTGCTGCTGGACCGCAAGGCCGCGCTGATGGCGGCCATGCCGGGGGTGGCAAGGGAAGACGGCGCCGACCAGGTGCTGCTGTTCATCATCGACATCCTGAAGGAAGAGGCCACGCTGCTTGTCCCGAACGATCTGGTGAAGCAGATGGCCGAGGCCTCGTTCGGCTGCAAGGTCACCGGCGACACCGTGGTCCTGCCCGGCATCATGAGCCGGAAGAAGCAGATCATCCCGTCGCTCAAGCTCTGATCCCGCAGGGCGCGCCCAGCCTGTGCGCGCCCCCCCTACCCCGAGGTGCCCATGACCCGCCCGAT
>DAIEJF010000119.1 GCA_027351005.1 Paracoccaceae bacterium
GCAAACGGGAAAAGGTCGGTCCGCGCATCGCCCTGGCGCAGCACCTGAAGCGCGGGGATGCGGGCCCGCGCGAGCCTGTCGAAGGTGGTGTCATCAGCCCCGTAGGCGGGCGAGATGACCACGGCAGAGACCCCGTGTTCGATCATCGCGCCCACCACCTGTTCCTGCTGGCGCACGTCCTCGTCGGTGTTGGCCACCACCACGGCAAAGCCTTCGGCCGACAGCGCCATCTGCACCGAGGTGGCGAATTCGGTGAAGAACGGGTTGCGCAGGTCGTTGATGACCAGCCCGATCAGCCCGGCCTCGGCCGACCGCAGGGTCGCGGCGGCGCGGTTGTAGACATAGCCGATCTCGGCCATGGCCTGACGCACTGCCTCGCGGGTTTCGTCGCGTACCAGCGGGCTGTCCTGCAGCACCAGGCTGACGGTCGATTTGGAAACGCCGGCCTGACGCGCCACGTCGATGATCGTCGGCCTGCGGTTCATGCTCACTCCTGTTCGACCCCGTACACCCTCAACAGCGCCCGCATCCGCGCCTCGGCCAGGTCGGGACGGGCCAGCAGCCCCGCCCCATCCGCCAACCGGAACACATTGGCATAGTGAACGATCCCCCGGGTAGACTGGAAGCCCGCGGGCATAACAAAATGCGCCTGGTGGCCATTCAGCCAGGCCAGAAAGGCGATCCCGGCCTTGTAGAAGCGTGTCGGCGCCCGGAAAATCTCGCGCGAGAGCGGTACGGTGGGCGCCAGGAGCGCGTGGTAGCGGGCCATGTCGCCCTGCGCCAGCGCCTCGAGCGCCTGCGCGGCGGCGGGGGCTATGGCGGCAAAGATGCCCAGCAGCGCGTGCGAATGCTGTGCGCCGTTGCCTGCGATCAGGTCGGCGTAGTTGAAATCGTCGCCGGTATAAAGCCGCACCCCCGCAGGCAACCGGGCGCGGAAGGCTTCCTCATGCGCCCGGTCCAGCAACGAGATCTTGATGCCGTCGACCTTGCCGGGATTCTCCGCGATCAGCCCCAGCACGAAATCCGAGGCCGCCGCCACATCGGTCGTGCCCCAGTAGCCCGCAAGCGCGGGGTCGAACATCTCGCCCAGCCAGTGCAGGATCACAGGCGCCGCGGCCCCGTCGATCAGGCGGCGGTAGACCTGACGATAGGTCTCGGGCCCGGCGCCGGTTGCCGGGAAGGCGCGCGAGGCCATCACGATCAGCTGGCCCCCCGCGGCCTCGATCGCCTCGGCCTGTTCGAGATAGGCGGCGGCGATGCGGTCGGCGGTGGTCAGATCGGCCAGCGGCACATGGTCGGTGCCCGCACCGCAGGCCACGCGGGGGCGCATCTGGTGGGCCCGGGCCGCGCCGAGCGTACGCGCGATCAACTCGCGCGCGGTGGCCCAGTCCACCCCCATGCCGCGCTGGGCGGTGTCCATCGCCTCGGCCAGCCCCAGCCCCTGGTCCCACAGGCTGACGCGGAAGCGCAGCGTCGCCTCCCAGTCGACCGCGGGGCGACCATCCCAGGGGGTGCGGTCGCGCAGCGGATCGGACACGACATGGGCCGCGGCAAAGGCGGTGCGGGTCAGCGCCACCCGCGGCGCGCGCGGCACCAGCGGGGTGCCGGTCAGGCGGTAGGGTTCCAGCCGGGTATCTTCGGTGGGCAGGGTCAGCATCGGTCAGATTCCGTGGCGGGCGCGGATCATGTCGGCGGCCTTTTCGGCGATCATGATCGTGGGCGCGTTGGTGTTGGAAGAGACAAGCCGCGGCATCACCGAGGCGTCGGCAACGCTGAGCCCGGCGATCCCGCGGAAGCGCAGATCGGGGTCAAGGACGGCGCCGGGGTCGCCACCCATCCGGCAGGTGCCTGCGGGGTGGTGGTCGGTCTTGGCGTTGCGGCAGGCATAGGCGATCAGGTCCTGTTCGCTCTGCACGCCCGCACCGGGAAGCCTTTCGGCCAGCACGAAGGGCTTCAGCGCGTCCTGCCGCAGGATCTCGCGCGCCAGGTTCAGGCCGCGCAGCGACATCTCGCGGTCGTAGGGGTCGGCCCAGTAGTTCGGGTCGATCAGCGGCGCCGCGGCGGGGTCAGCCGAGGCCAGCCGCACCGTCCCGCGTGAACGGGGCCGCAGGAAGGCCGAATTCAGCGTGACGCCCCCGTTCGGCATGGCCGCAACCCCCGCCTCGATGCCCGAGCCAAGGCCCAGGTGGAACTGGATGTCGGGCGAGCGGGCGTTCGGGTCGGCATACCAGAAGCCCCCGGTCTCGAAGAGCGACGAGGCCACCGGCCCCCCGCGGGTCAACCCGTAGCGCAGCGCGGCCAGCGCCGACCACAGCGGGCGGGCATAGCGGTCATAGGTGTGCGGCCCGGTGCATTCGGCGATCACGAACAGGTCCAGATGGTCCTGAAGGTTGGCGCCGACCTCGGGCTGGTCGAACACCACGGGCACGCCCAGTGCGCGCAGGTGATCGGCGGGGCCGATCCCCGATAGTTGCAGAAGCCGCGGCGAGCCGATGGCGCCCGACGACAGGATCACCTCCTGCTCGGCCCGCAGCAGGCCCTCACCGGCAAGCTCGACCCCGATGGCACGCCCGTTCTGCACCACGATCCGCAGCACCTGCGCGCCGGTGCGGATGGTCAGGTTCGGCCGCCGCCGCGCCGGGTTCAGGAAGGCGGTCGCGGCGGACGAACGGCGGGCGTTGCGCTGGGTCAGCTGGTAATAGCCCACGCCATCCTGCGCCGCGCCGGTCATGTCGCGGTTGCGCGGAAGGCCAAGCTGGCCCGCGGCGGCGAAATAGGCCTCGCAGATCGGCAGGGGGGCGGCGGGCTGGCTGACGCCCAGCGGGCCGCCCCGGCCGTGGTAGCGATCCTCGAAACTGTCGTTGTCTTCCGATTTGCGGAAATAGGGCAGAACGTCGTCGTAGCCCCAGCCGGTGCAGCCAAGCTGGCGCCATTCATCGTAGTCCAGCGCGTTGCCGCGGGTGTAGATCTGGGCGTTCACGGTCGATCCGCCGCCCAGCACGCGCGCCTGGGTGAAGCGGATGGTCATCCCGTTCATGTGGCGCTGCGGGACGGTGTGCCAGCCCCAGCTTCCGATGCCTTTGGTCATCTTCGCGAAGCCGGCAGGAACGTGGTAGAAGGGGTGCCAGTCGCGCGGGCCTGCCTCCAGCAGCAGCACGCGCGCCTTCGGGTTCTCGGACAGCCGGGCCGCCAGAACCGATCCGGCCGAGCCGCCGCCCACGATGATGAAGTCGTATCCTTTGGTCATCTCAAAGCCTTGGAATGGAAAGCCCGCCGTCGACGGGGATCACGGCGCCGGTGGCGAAGGCCATCTGCCCGTCCGCCAGCGGCAGCACGATGCTGCCGATATCGGCGGGCTGGCCCCAGCGCGCGGCGGGCACCAGACCGCCCTCGATCCGGGCGGTGTAGCTGTCTTTCACGGCCGCGGTCATCCCGGTCGCGATGATGCCGGGGCGCAGTTCGAAGACGCCGATGCCGTCCCGCGCCAGCCGGGCGGCGAAAAGCGCGGCCATCATCCCCGCCCCCGCCTTCGAGATGCAGTATTCCGCCCGCTCGATCGACACCATCGCGGCGCTGACCGAGGTGACGAAGATCATCGAGCGATAGGGGCCCGGCCCTGCCGCCAGCATCCGTCGCGCGACCTCCTGCGCCAAGAAGAAGGCGCCGCGCAGGTTCACCCCCAGCACCAGATCCCAGCTTTCGGGTGCCAGCGTCAGCATGTCGCCCCGCACCCGGGCGGGAACGCCCGCGTTCGAGACGAAGGTGGACACCGGGCCGCAGGCGGCCTCGACGGCATCAAGCAGTGCGCCGACGCCGCCGATCTGTTGCAGGTCGTGGTGGATGTAGCGCGCGGTGGGGCCAAGACGCGCCAGCGCGGCCGTCACCGCCGGGCTGTCGGGCGCGGCCTCTGCTGCCAGCGCGATCCGGTAGCCCGCGGCGGCCAGCGCCTCGGCGATCCCAAGGCCGATGCCCTGCTGGCCGCCGGTGATCAGCGCGGTCTTCGTCATGCCGGGCCCCCGATCGTCCGGATATGGTCGGCCGCCCGCAGCGCCAGCGCCGCCACCGTCAGCGCGGGATTGACCGCGGCCGAGGTGGGCAGGACCGAGGCATCGACCACAAGGAGGTTGGGGTGGTCATGGCTGCGGCAGCGGTCGTCGACCACGCTGGTTGCCGGGTCCGCCCCCATCCGCGCGGTGCCGCATTGGTGCGAAGGTGTGCGCCGGTCGAACGGGCGTGACAGGACGACCGGATAGCCCGCCTTGCGCAGCAGCCCCGTCAGGCGGGCCACCAGTGCCTGATGCGCCGCCCAGTTCGAGCGTTTCCAGTCCAGCCGGATGCGCCCATTCGCCAGTGTCACGCGGCTTTCGGGGTTCGGCAGGTCTTCGGACATCGCGTAAAGGTCCACAGACCGCGCCGCGATCCAGTGCGCCAGCAGCCGCGGCAGGGGGGTTGTGGCGGCCAGAATCGGGCCCGAGATCTTGCCCAGAAGCTGGATGTTGCCCAGCGGTTCCCCCTCTGGCCCGCCAGTCAGGTAGAAATCGTTCACCATCAGCGTTTTCTGATAGACCGCCCGGTTGCGCCGGAACGGATGCAGCGCCAGCACCGCGGAACAGTTGTGGTTCATGAAGTTGCGCCCCACCTGGTCCGACCGGTTGGCCAGCCCCGCCGGATGCTCTGCCGTGGCCGATGCAAGCAGCAGCGCCGCCGATTGCACCGCGCCCGCGGCCAGCGCCACCAGCGGCGCGGCGATCACCTCGCGCCGCCCTGCGCGGTCCACCTCGACCCCGGTGATGCGCCCGTCCGGGCCGGCGATCAGCCGGGTCGCCCGCGCGCCGGTCAGCAGGGTCACGTTGGGGTGCTTCAGCGCCTCGGCCAGGCCCACGGTTTCGGCATCCATCTTGCCGCCACAGGTGTCGGGGAAGGCATCCCACGGGGTCTGCCCCGCGGCCAGCCAGCGATCGATGTCGACCCCCAGCGGCAGCGAGGCCGGATGCAACCCGACCCCCGCCAGGCGGCGGCGCAGATCGGCGATGTCGGGTTCGTCGGGCACTGGCGGGTAGCGATAGGCCGCCGAGCGTGGCGGGTCGGTCGGGTCTTCGCCGCTGCGCCCCCGCACGCGGTACATCGCCTCGGCTCGGCTGTAGAAGGGTTCCATCTGGTCATAGCCGATGGGCCAGCCGGGGCTCATGCCGCCCATGTGGCGCCGGGGGCGGAAATCCTCGGCCCGGTAGCGGATCAGCACGGCGCCGTAAAACTTGGAATTGCCGCCCGCGTAATAGTAGTTGCCGGGGTTGAACGGCTGGTCGTCGCCGTCCAGCCATTCCTCGGACGGGCGGAAGGTGCCGCGGGCGAAGATCGCCTCGGCATCACGCGCCGCGGGCGTCGGCGCAAGCCGCTCCCCCCGTTCCAGGATGAGGATGCGCCGCCCGCTGGGGGCCAGCGCCGCGGCCAGCGTGGCGCCCCCCATCCCCGAGCCGATGATGATCAGGTCGGGCGCGGTCATGGTGCGATGCGGGCCTCGGTTGCCGGGTCGAAGGCCACGGCCTTGTCCATGTTGATCGCGAAGCCGAAGCTTTGCCCCGGCGTGATCGCCACATCGGCGCGCATCCGCCCCACAACGTCGCGGCCCGACAGCGTCATGGTCACGAAGGTATCCGCCCCCGCCGGTTCGGTCACCACCACGGTGTTGGACAGATGCTGGATGTTGCCCGACTTGCGGTCGGCGCCTTCGGGGTCGGTGATCGCCTCGGGGCGGATGCCCAGCAGGATCTCGCGCCCCGCCCAGTCGGCCATCCCGGGTTGCGAGAAGCGCAGGTGCCGCGTCTGCCCGGCGGCGTCGATGACCGCCGCATGGGGGGCGCCGTCCTGCATCACCACGCGGGCGGGCAGGATGTTCATCGCCGGCGAGCCCATGAAGGTCGCCACGAAGACATTGGCGGGCGTGTCATAGATTTCCTTCGGTGTGCCCAGTTGCTGCACATAGCCCTTGTTCATCACCGCGATGCGGGTCGAGAGCGTCATCGCCTCAATCTGGTCGTGGGTGACATAGACGATCGTGGTCCTGAGCGACTGGTGCAGCTTCTTGATCTCGGTGCGCATGTCGACGCGCAGCTTGGCGTCGAGGTTCGAGAGCGGTTCGTCGAACAGGAACACATCGGGGTTCCTGACCAGCGCACGGCCCATCGCCACGCGCTGCCGCTGCCCGCCCGAAAGCTGGCCGGGCTTGCGGTCCAGCAGCTTGTCGATCTGCAGCATGGCGGCCACCCGGGTCATCGCCGCCTCGCGCTCGGCCTTTGGCACGCCATGCATCTCAAGCCCGAAGGTGATGTTCTGCGCCACCGTCATGTTCGGGTAAAGCGCGTAGCTCTGGAACACCATCGCGATGTTGCGCCGGGAGGGGTGCACCCCGTTCATCGCCCGCCCCTTGATCGCGATCTCGCCCGAGGTGATGCCCTCGAGCCCGGCGATCATGTTCAGCAGGGTGGACTTGCCGCAGCCCGAGGGGCCGACCAGCACGAGGAACTCGCCCTCGGCGACCGAAATGTCCACACGGTGCAGCACTTCGACCGCGCCGTAGGACTTGGTGACATTGGCGATATCGAGAAAGCCCATCGGTTTATCCTTTCACCGAGCCGGCCATCAGCCCCCGCACGAAGAACCGGCCC
Source organism: Paracoccaceae bacterium (assembly GCA_027351005.1). Lineage (GTDB taxonomy): Bacteria > Pseudomonadota > Alphaproteobacteria > Rhodobacterales > Rhodobacteraceae > Solirhodobacter. Next base: position 6,666 of record DAIEJF010000119.1, read on the forward strand.
GAGACGATGTAGACGAAGAGGGTGGGCAGCGCCGCGAGGATCGCGCCCGCGAAATGGACGTTGTAGGCCTTCACCCCCGTGGAGCTTTGCACCAGGTTGTTCAGCGCCACCGTCATCGGCTGGCTGGCCTGCCCCGAGAACGACGAGCCGAACAGGAAGTCGTTCCAGATGTTGGTGAACTGCCAGATCACCGTGACCACGATGATCGGGCCCGACAGCGGCAGAAGGATGCGGGTGAAGATGCGGAAGAACCCCGCCCCGTCGATCTGCGCCGCCCGCACCAGCTCGGTCGGGAAGGCAGCGTAGTAGTTGCGGAAATAGAGCGTGGTGAACCCCAGCCCGTAGACGACATGCACGAAGATCAGCCCGGGGACGGTGCCCGCCAGCCCCATCAGCCCCAGCAGCCGCGCCATCGGGATCAGCACGATCTGGAACGGGATGAAGCAGGAAAACAGCATCAGCCCGAACAGCACCGTGTCGCCGCGGAAGCGCCACTTGGTCAGCACATAGCCGTTCAGCGCGCCCATCAGGGTGGAAATGGCGACCGCAGGCACCACCATCTCGATCGAGTTGATGAAATAGGGCCGCAGCCCGGTGGGTTGCACCCCGATCTGCGCGGTCGACCAGGCTTCCAGCCAGGGCTGGATGGTCCAGACCTTCGGCAGGGCCATCATGTTGCCGCCGGTGATCTCGCCCAGCGGCTTGACCGAGTTGATGAGCATCACGACGAGGGGCAGCAGGTAGAACAGCGCGAAGACCAGAAGCGTGACGTGGATCAGCACGCGGGTGAAGCGGCCGGTGGAAACCGCGGTGCCTTGCGAGACGGCAGACATCACTTGGGCTCCTTCAGTTCGGCATAGAGGTAGGGCACCATGATCGCGGCGATGGTCATCAGCATGATGACCGCCGAGGCGGCGCCCACGCCCATCTCGTTGCGGGTGAAGGTGTAGGAATACATGAAGGTCGCGGGCAGTTCGGTCGCCCGGCCAGGCCCGCCGCCGGTCAGCGCCACCACCAGGTCATAGGATTTCACCGCCAGGTGCGCCAGGATCACGAAGGCCGACAGGAAGGCCGGCCGCAACTGCGGGATGATGATCCGCCGGTACAGGTTCCAGTTCGACGCGCCGTCCATCTGGGCCGCCTTCAGGATCTCGTTGTCGATCCCGCGCAGACCGGCCAGGAACATCGCCATCACGAAGCCCGAGGTCTGCCAGACCGCCGCGATCACCACGGTGTAGATGGCAAAGTCGCTTTCCTTGATCCAGGCGAAGTGAAAGCTGGTCCAGCCCCACAGGTGCAGCGTGTGCTCGATGCCGATGCCGGGGTCCAGAAGCCATTTCCAGGCCGTTCCCGTGACGATGAACGACAGCGCCATCGGGTAAAGGTAGATCGGCCGCAGCATCCCCTCGCCGCGGATCTTCTGGTCCAGCAGGATCGCCAGCGTCAGCCCGATGACCGAACAGATCACGATGTAGAGCGCGGCGAAGATCGCCAGGTTCTCGATCGCCAGCGACCAGGTGGGCAACTGGAACAGCCGCCAGTAATTGTGCCAGCCGACCAGCCCGTAAGAGGGCAGGATCTTGCTGTCGGTGAACGACAGGAAGGCCGTGAACAGGATGAAGCCGTAGACAAAGACCAGCATCACGGCGACCGATGGCGCCAGGACGAGTTTGGGTATCCATTCCTGCAGCCGGGTGCGCAGGTCGAGCGCGGTCTCGCGGGCCACGGTGTCCTCCCTGATCGTGGGGCGGGGCCGACCGGTCGTCGGCCCCGTCGGTCTGCGGTTATTGGGCCAGTGCCACGGCCTTCACCAGTTCCTTTGCCGCGCGCTCGGCGTCGTAGTCGCCGTTGAAATTCGCGGTCACCACGTCGTAGATCGCGTTCTTCACCGCTGCCGGGTTGGCATGGCCATGCGCCATAGACCCCAGAAGCGTGCCCTTGTCATTGGCTTGCTTCAACTGCGCCATGGCCATCTTCCCGCAATCGTCGAAGGCGGTGTCCGGCACATCTGTCCGCGCCGGCACCGAGCCCTTCACCACATTGAACGAGCTCTGGAACGAGGGCGACATCACCGCTTCGGCCATCGCATTCTGCGCGGCCTGCTGGTCCTTGCCCACCTTGAACATCACGAACTGGTCCGAGTTGAAGGTCACGTCGCCGTCGGTACCCGGGGTGCGGAAGCACATGAAATCGACGCCGGGCTTCATGTTGGCGCGCAGGAATTCGCCCTTGGCCCAGTCGCCCATCATCTGGAAGGCGGCGTCGCCCTTGATGACCATCGCCGTGGCCAGGTTCCAGTCACGCCCCGAGAAGTTGGGATCGACAAAGCCCTTCAGCTGGTCCATGCGCTTGAACGCCTCGACCATCTGCGGCCCGCCGAGGGCGGCGGGGTCCAGGTCAATGAAGGCCTTCTTGTAGAAATCCGGCCCGCCAACCGACAGCACGACGCCGTCGAACATGGTGGCCTCCTGCCAGGGCTGGCCGCCCATCGCCAGCGGGATCTTGCCCGCGTCCTTCACCTTCTGCAGGGCGGCAACGAAATCGTCCCAGGTCTTGGGCTGGGCGATCCCGAGGCTGTCGAGCAGCTTCTTGTTGGCCCAGACCCAGTTGGTCGAGTGCACGTCGACCGGCACCGCGATCCAGTGGCCGTCGTATTTCGAGAACTTCTGCAGCGCCGCAGGCACCACCTTGTCCCAGCCGTCCTTGGCCGCGATGTCGTCCAGATTGGCCAGCACGCCCTGCTTGGCCCAATCCTGGATGTCATAGCCCAGCATCTGCACGGCGGTCGGCGGATCGCCCGCGGTGACGCGGGCGCGCAGCACGGTCATGGCCTGTTCGCCGCCGCCGCCGGCCACCGGCATGTCCTTCCAGCCGATGCCTTCCTTTTGCAGGTCCTGCTTCAGCACGTTCAGCGCCGCGGCCTCGCCACCCGAGGTCCACCAGTGCAGCACTTCCACGCTGCCGTCGGCGCGGGCGATGCCGGCGCTCATCGCCAGCATGGCTGCAATCGTCAGGGTCTTTCCAAGATAGCCACGCATCGTTTTCCTCCCGTTGATGTGTGCAGTCTTCTGCCGCCGGCCGCAGGGGTCAGCGGGTCTTTACCCAAGGCGCGCGCGTGCGGCCGACCCGCATCGCGACGGTCTTCACCTCAAGGAATTCCTCCAGCCCGTAGGGCCCGATCTCGCGGCCCAGGCCGCTTTGCTTCACCCCGCCGAAGGTCAGTTCGGGAAAGCCGTCCATCCAGGTATTGGTCCAGACGGTGCCCGCCTGTACGCGGCGGGCGAAGTCCAGACAGGTGTGGACGTTCTCGCTCCAGACCCCGGCCGAGAGGCCGTAGGCGCAGTCATTGGCCAGCGCCACCGCTTCGTCGGGGGTGCGGAAGGTCAGCACCGACAGCACCGGGCCGAATACCTCTTCGCGGGCGATGGGCATGTCCGGGGTGACGCCGCAGACGACGGTGGGCTGGTAGAACTCGCCCGGCAGCCCCTCGACCCGCAGGGGCGCCCCGCCCAGCCGCAGCGTGGCCCCGGCGGCCACCGCAGCGCGGACGTAGCCGTCGATCTTGTCCTGATGCGCGGCCGAAACGATGGCACCCACCTGGGTGGCGGGGTTCAGCGGGTCGCCGAAGGCCACCTGCCGCGACAGGGCCACCACGCGGTCCACAAGGGCGTCGGCCACGTCCGCGTGCACGATGATCCGGCTGCCCGAGTTGCAGCATTCGCCCGCGTTGAAATAGACCCCGAAGGTCACCGCGTCGGCGGCCTGGTCCAGATCGGCGTCGGCGAAGATCACCTGCGGATTCTTGCCCCCCAGTTCCAGCGCGACCTTCTTCAGCGTGGCCGAGGCCGCCGCCGCAATCGCCCGCCCCACGCCGGTCGATCCGGTGAAGGTCACCATGTCCACCTGCGGATGCTGGGCCAGGGTGGCGCCGACCGGCTGGCCATACCCCAGCACGATGTTCACCACGCCCGCGGGCAGCCCGGCCTCGGCCAGCAGCGCGCCCAGCATCGCGGTGGTTGTCGGCGTCAGCTCCGACGGTTTCACCACGCAGGTGCACCCCGCCGCAAGCGCGAAGGGCAGCTTCTGACTGAGGATCCAGAACGGGAAATTCCACGGCGTGATGATCGAGACGACGCCGATCGGTTCCTTCAGCACCACGCCCAGCATGTCGGCGCCCAGCGTGTTGTGGCTGTCGCCATGCAGGGTGCGGGCCAGCGCCGCCGCATAGCGCCACAGGTCCGCCGCGCCGGTCACCTCGCCGCGCGCCTGGGTAATGGGCTTGCCGGTCTCCAGCGTCTCGAACAGGGCGATCCGCTCGGCCTCGCGTTCGATGAGGTCGGCCACGCGCAAGAGCACCGCGGCCCGCGCCTTGCCGGTGGTGCGGCTCCAGTCGCCGCCGTCGAAGGCGGTCCGGGCCGCCGCGATGGCGGCTTCGGCCTCGGCGGTGCCGCCGCGGGCCGAACGGCTGACAAGCACCCCGTGCGAGGGCGAGTGGCGGTCGAAGGTGGCGCCGTCGGCGCTGTCACACCAGCGCCCGCCGATCAGGTGGCGGCCGTGGTGGACATCATGGGCGACGGGGCCCGAGGCTGCGATCAGGGTCAGGTCCAACATCGTCAGGTTCCCGGAAATTCAGGTTTGCGCTTTTCCCGGAAGGCCGCGACGCCTTCGGCGCGGTCTTCGGTGGGCGCGATCATCCCCGCGCCCAGCATTTCGACCGCAGCGCCACGATCCTCGCCCACGGCGGCGTGGATCATCGCCTTCGTCACCTCGACGGCGCGGGGCGAACTGGCCAGCACCCGTTCGGCCAGCGCTTCGGCGGCGGCGCGAGGATCGGCCACGATCTCGGCCACGAAGCCGCAGGCCAGCGCGCGTTCGGCGCTGAGGCGGCGCCCAAACAGCGCCATTTCCTTCAGCAGCGGCTCGGGGATCAGCCGGGCCAGCCGCTGGGTGCCCGACCAGCCCGGCACGATGCCCACGCCCGCTTCGGGCAGTGCCAGTGTGGCCTTCGGCGCGATCAGGCGCAGGTCGCAGGCCGCGGCCAGTTCCAGCCCGCCACCAAAGGCATGCCCCGAGAGTGCGGCAACGGTGGGCTTGGTCAGCCGGGCCAGCCGGTCGAAGATGCGGTGGCCGTCGCGCACCCAGTGGCGGGCAAAGTCGGCAGGCGACAGGTTCCCCCAGGCGGTGATGTCGGCCCCGGCGCAGAAGGCGCGGTCGCCCGCGGCCGATACGATCACCAGCCGCAGGTCGGGCCGCCGGTCGATCAGGTCGCAGTACCCGGCAAGCTGCCCCAGCATTTCGACGGTGAAGGCGTTCAGCTTGGCCGGATTGTCCAGCCGGATCTCGGCCACGGGGCCGCGCAGGTGCAGGTGCAACTGGCTCATGGTGTCCATCCCATCGGATCGGGTGACAGAAGGCTTGCGGGCATCATCCTGGCGTCGTCGGCGACCCGCACCCGGCCCTGCGAGGCCGCCACGATGTCGCGGGCGGGGTCGATGCCCGGCATGATCTCGGTCGCCAGCAGCCCGTCGGGCGCCAGCCGGATCACGCAGCGTTCGGTGACGTAGAGCACCTCTTGCCCCTGCCGCCGCGCCCGCTGACCCGAGAAGGTGACATGTTCCACCCGGTCCACGAACTTGGCGAACCGGCCGGGCCGCGTCACCCGCAGCCCGTCGGCGGCCAGCGCGACCTCGGCACCCGCCTCGAACCAGCCGGAAAACACGATCTTGCGCGCATGGGCGGTGATGTCGACAAACCCGCCGCAGCCCGCCGTCAGATAGGGCTTCTTCGCCAGCTTCGAGACGTTGACGTTCCCCTCGACGTCCACTTCAAGAAACGACAGGAACGACAGGTCGAACCCTGCGCCCTGGAAGTAGATGAACTGCTGCGGCGAGGGCACGAAGGCATCCGCGTTCGACGCGCAGCCGAAGGCGAACCCGGTCAGCGGCATCCCCCCCACGGCGCCCTGTTCGATCGCCCAGGTCACCGCCTGGGGCGCGCCTTCCTCCAGCAGGATGCGCGGCACCATCGCGGAAATGCCGAACCCGAGGTTGGCGGTCATCCCCGCCTTCAGCTCCAGCGCCGCGCGGCGGGCGATCACCTTTTCCACCCCGTGCTCGGCCAGCTGGAAGCTGGACCACGGGCGCATCACCTGGCCCGAGATTGCCGGATCGTAGGGCGTCTCGCAGGTCTGCTTCTGGTCGGGGTCCAGCACGATCAGATCGACCAGATGCGCGGGAACCCGAACGTCATGCGGCCGCAGCGAGCCCGCCGCGGTCACGCGCTTGACCTGTGCGATGACAAGACCGCCGTGGTTGCGGGTGGCGATCGCCTGTTCCAGCCCGCCAAGATAGGCGCCTTCGTGTTCGTAGGTCAGGTTGCCGCGTTCGTCGGCGGTGGTGGCGCGCAGGATGCAGACATTCGGCACGATATTGGGAAAATGCAGCCAGCTTTCGCCGCCGAACTCGACCCGGGCCACGATGGGCTGCGCCGCAGCGCGCGCATTCATCGCGCAGCCTTCGCGCGCGGGATCGACGAAGGTATCCATGCCCACCTTCGTCAGCACGCCCGGGCGGCGGGCCGCGGCCTCGCGGTGCATGTCGTAGAGGATGCCCGAGGGTACGTTGTAGGCGGCCACCCGTTCTTCCACGACCATCCGCCAGATCTCGGGCATCGGCAGGTTCGACGGCCCCGAAGGATAGGAGCCCGCGATGATCCGCGTCAGCAGGCCATCGCGCGCGATGTGATCGACGCCCTTCACCCCGTACATGTCGCCCGCGGCGATCGGGTGCAGTGTCGTCAGATCGCGGGGGTGGCCCTCGGCCGCGAACCGATCGCCGATGGCGCGCAGCACCCGGTCGGGGCAGCCCAGCGCCGAAGAGGACGAGACGGTGACGACCACGCCATCGGGAATGCGGCGCGCGGCTTCGGCGGGGGTGACCAGCTTGCCCATGGTCATGCCCCGGTCCGCACCGTCACGCGGGTGCCGCTGCGTGCCGCCTCGCGCACGGCCAGCGCCACGGCCAGCGAGTGGATGCCATCCTGGCCCGTCGCCGCAGGTTGGCCGTTGCCCGCCGTCGCGGCGCGGAACATCCGCACCCCCTCGTGGTAAAGGTTGTGGTCGGAAAACGGTACCGACGCGCGCCCGCGGGCCGTCACCAGCTCGATCTCGCCCACCGGGCGTTGGGTCATCACCCCGCGCGCGAAAAGCGAGCCTTCGGTGCCGTGCAGTTCCAGCGCGGTTCCGGCGAAGCGGTGGGTGAAGCTTTCATGTGCCATGACCATCGCGCCAGAGGGCATGGTCCAGACCGACATCACCGAATCCTCGACGCCCGATCCCAGACCGCTGGCCTCGTCGCATGCCACCACGTCGACCGGGTCTTCACCCAGCAGGAAGCGGACGGTATCGGCATCGTGCACGGTGATGTCGGGGATGACGCCGCCGCCCGCGCCCGCATCGTTGATCCGCCAGCCCTGCAGGTGCGGCGGCAGGAACACGGCGTGATGCACCCGCACCGACAGCACCCGGCCGATCGCGCCATCCGCGACCAGCGCGCGCAGGGCCCGGTGGCTGCCTGCGCAGCGCAGGTGGTGATTGGTGGCAAAGGTCACGCCCGCGGCGGCGGCGGCCTGCACCATGGCCTGCGCCTCGGCCAGGGTCATCGCCAGGGGTTTCTCACACAGCACATGCGCCCCGGCGGAAATCGCAGCCAGGGCCTGCGCGTGGTGCTTTTCGTTGGTGGACGAGATGTAGACGGCATCCACCGGCTCGGCGGCCAGCGCCGTTTCTAGCGTGTCGTGCACGGCAGGGATGGCGTGTTCCGCGGCATAGGCCCGCGCCCGCGCGCCGGTGCCGCTGGCAACCCAGGCGATGTCATCCCCCAGCGCGCGAAAGGTCGGCAGCATGTGCTGCGCCGCAATCGTGCTGGCCCCTGCGAGACCCCATCTCATGCCGAATCTCCCGCTTTAGATCGTTCCATTTCGATATTGGAACGTTCCATATCGGTCAAGAAATTTTAATGGTGATGCGCAAGGCAAATCGTGCGGCCCTTGCGGGCCGTGCCGGGATCAGGGGAAACGGGGGGTTGTCAGGCCGCGAGCCAGGGGCGGAAGGCCGCGATCACCCGGGCATAGACATCCCGCTTGAAGGGGACGATTGCGGCCAGCATCTCGTCGGCCGAGATCCAGCGCCACTCGGAAAACTCGGGGTGGTCGGTGGCGATGTCGATCTGCGCATCTTCGCCGAGGAAGCGATACAGGAACCAGCGCTGCTGCTGACCGCGGTACCGGCCCTTCCAGACCTTGCCCAGAAGCTCGGGTGGCAGGTCATAGGTGATCCAGTCGGGCGTCTCGGCAAGGGGTTGCACCAGCGCGGCGGTCACCCCGGTTTCTTCCCACAGTTCGCGGATGCCCGCGTCGGCGGGCGCCTCGCCGGGGTCGATCCCGCCCTGGGGCATCTGCCAGGCCGGAGCATCGCTGTCGATCCGGCGCCCGGCAAAGATCAGGCCGTCGCGGTTGATCAGCATCACGCCCGCGCAGGGGCGATAGGGCAGGGGGGCGGGGTCGTTGGTCATCGCGCTGAAAAGGGCCGGGCGCAGACGCCCGGCCCCCTTTCCTTACTTCGACACCGGCGCCGGCG
>DAIEJF010000127.1 GCA_027351005.1 Paracoccaceae bacterium
GCGGCGGCTGGACGGGGTGCGGCTGAAGGCGGCGGGCTTCACCAACTTTACTCAGGATCACCTCGACTATCACAAGACGTTCGAGGCCTATTTCGCCGCCAAGGCGCGGCTCTTCACCGAGGTTCTGCCGGATGACGGCATCGCGGTGGTGAACACCGACGACCCGAAGGGCCCTGAAATCGCGGCCATCGCCCGTGCCCGCGGGCAGACGGTGATGACGGTGGGGCAGGGCGAGGCCTGCGACCTGCGGATCGCAGGCCAGCGGTTCGACGCCACCGGGCAGGATCTGCGGCTGGAATGGCATGGCAAGCCCTATCAGGTGCGGCTGGCGCTGATCGGGGGGTTCCAGGCCGCGAACGTGCTGGCGGCGGCGGGGCTTGTCATCGCCGCGGGCAGCCCGCCGGGCGATGTGTTTGCGGTTCTGCCGCAGCTTGGCACCGTGCGGGGGCGGATGCAGCACGCCGCGACCCGCGCCAACGGGGCCACGGTCTTTGTGGATTACGCCCATACGCCCGACGCGGTGGAAACCGCGCTGAAGGCGCTGCGCCCGCATGTGATGGGGCGTCTGGTGATCGTCTTCGGTGCGGGCGGCGACCGCGACCGCAGCAAGCGCCCGCTGATGGGGGCGGCCGCCGCGGCCCATGCCGATCTGTGCATCGTGACCGATGACAACCCCCGCAGCGAAGACCCCGCCAGCATCCGGGCCGCGATCCTTGCCGCCTGCCCGGGCGCGCAGGAGGTGGGCGACCGCGCCGAGGCGATCCTGCGCGGGGTTGCCGCGCTGGGGCCGGGCGATGCGCTGCTGATCGCGGGCAAGGGGCATGAAAGCGGTCAGACGGTCGCGGGCACGATCTATCCTTTCGATGACGTGGAACAGGCCAGCCTTGCGGTGGCCGCACTGGATGGAGGCCGGGGATGACCGCGCTCTGGACCGCAGCCGAGGCCGCCGCTGCCACCGGCGGCACCGTCACGCGCCCCTTCACCGCCTCGGGCGTGTCGATCGACACCCGCACGCTTGAGGAAGGCGACCTGTTCGTGGCGCTGAAGGACGTGCGCGACGGGCATGACTTTGTGGCGCAGGCGCTGGAGAAGGGGGCCGCCGGGGCGCTCGTCTCGCGCATCCCCGAAGGGGTCGGCCCCGATGCGCCGCTGCTTCTGGTGCCCGATGTGCTGGTGGCGCTTGGTGCGCTGGGGGTGGCCGCGCGGGCGCGGACGCGGGCCCGTGTGGTGGGGGTGACCGGCTCGGTCGGCAAGACCTCGACCAAGGAGATGCTGCGCACCGTGCTGGGCGGGCAGGGCCGGGTGCATGCCGCAGAGGCCAGCTACAACAACCACTGGGGCGTGCCGCTGACGCTGGCGCGGATGCCGGTCGCCACCGATTTCGCGGTGATCGAGATCGGCATGAACCACCCCGGCGAGATCGCGCCGCTGGCCCGCATGGCGCGGCTGGACGTGGCGATGGTCACCACGGTCGGTGCGGCGCATCTGGAGGCCTTCGGCTCGATCGAGGCGATCGCGGTGGAAAAGGCCAGCATCGTCGAGGGCCTGACGCCCGGTGGCGGGATCGCCGTGCTGAACGCGGATCTGGGCGTAACGCCGATCCTGACCGCCGCTGCGGACCGGGTGGGTGCCCGGATCGTGACCTTCGGAACCAGTTCCGGCGCGCGCTTCCGCCTGCGCGGGGCACAGGTTGCGCGGGATACCACCGTGGTTCAGGCCGAGGTGGCCGGGCAGCCCGTCCTGTTCAAGGTGCAATCCGCGGGACGGCATTTCGCGCTCAACGCGCTGGGCGTGCTGGCGGTGGCCGAGGCGCTGGGGCTGGATCTGGGAATGGCGGCGGTGGACATCGGCCACTGGCAGCCCCCTGCCGGGCGGGGCGCGCGCGAACGGATCGTGCTGGACCCCCTGCACGATGCGCTAGCCTTCGAACTGATCGACGATGCCTTCAACGCCAATCCGGCGTCGCTGTCGGCCGCGCTGGAGGTACTGGGGCAGGCCCAGCCGCAGAACGGCGTGGGCCGGGTGGCGGAAGGCCGCCGTGTGGCGATCCTGGGCGACATGCTGGAACTTGGCCCCGACGGGCCCGCCCTGCACCGCGCCGTGGCAGAGCACCCGGAATTGTCGAAAATCGCCCAGATCCATTGTGTTGGCCCGCTGATGCAGGAGCTGTGGAACACCCTGCCACGGCGCCAGCGCGGGCTTTGGGTCGCCTCGGCGGGGGAACTGGCCGCCCAGGCGCGCCACCTGGTCGATGCGGGCGATGTCGTGTTGGTGAAGGGCTCGAAGGGCAGCAAGGTCAGCCTCGTGGTTGACGCCCTGCGCAAATTGGGGCAATCGACCGCGTCCGAAACCCGGAGGGGATAATGCTGTATTGGCTGAGCCAGTTGTCGGAAGGCGGGGTTCTGAACCTGTTCCGCTACATCACCTTCCGGGCTGGCGGTGCCTTCTTCACCGCGCTGCTGTTCGGGTTCCTGTTCGGTCGGCCGCTGATCGATTTCCTGCGCGCCCGCCAGAAGAAGGGCCAGCCGATCCGCACCGACGGCCCGCAAAGCCATTTTTCCAAGGCGGGAACGCCCACGATGGGGGGGCTTCTGATCCTCTCGGCGCTTTGCGTCTCGACCCTGCTCTGGGCGCGGTTGGACAATGTCTATGTCTGGTTGACGCTGCTGGTCACGCTGGGGTTCGGCATGATCGGCTTTGCCGATGACTGGAAGAAGGTGACCAAGCAGAACACCAAGGGCGTGTCCAGCCGGGTGCGCTTTCTGCTGGGCCTGCTGATCGCGGCCTTGGCGGGTTATGCGGCCGAGGTCGCCCAGCCTGCCGACCTGGGCTACGCGCTGGCCGTGCCCTTCTTCAAGAATGTGCTGCTGCACATGGGGGTCTTCTTCATCCCCTTCGCGATGATCGTGATCGTTGGCGCTGCCAATGCGGTGAACCTGACCGACGGTCTGGATGGTCTGGCCATCATGCCGGTGATGATCGCGGCCTCGACGCTGGGGGTGATCGCCTACATTGTCGGCAACTTCAACTACGCGACCTATCTTGATCTGCACTTTGTGCCGGGGACCGGCGAGTTGCTGATCTTCGTCTCGGCGCTTGTGGGCGGGGGGCTGGGGTTCCTGTGGTACAATGCGCCGCCCGCCGCGGTGTTCATGGGCGACACTGGCAGTCTGGCGCTGGGCGGTGCCCTTGGGGCGATCGCGGTTGCCACCAAACACGAGATCGTGCTGGCCATCGTGGGCGGCCTTTTCGTGGTCGAGGCGCTGAGCGTCATCATCCAGGTGGCCTATTTCAAGCGCACGGGAAAACGCGTCTTCCTGATGGCGCCGATCCATCACCATTTCGAAAAGAAGGGCTGGGCCGAACCGCAGATCGTGATCCGGTTCTGGATCATCAGCCTTGTGCTGGCGCTGATCGGGCTGGCCACGCTCAAGCTGCGCTGAGCGGCGGGGGCGGGGGCGTTGGCCCCCAAAAGGATATTTGGGCCCGGATGAAAGGGCGAGGGGGCTGCGATGATTGCCGTGCGCGGATACGAGGGGCGCAAGGTGGCGGTGCTGGGTCTGGGCCGGTCCGGGCTGGCCACCGCACGGGCATTGACCGCAGGCGGAGCCGAGGCGCTTTTGTGGGATGACAGCCCCGAGGCGCGGGCCAAGGCCGAGGCGGCGGGGCTTGCGCTGTGCGACCTGACCCGCGAGCGCGCGCTGGAAGGTGTGGCGGCGCTGGTCGTCTCGCCCGGCATCCCGCATCTCTATCCCGCGCCGCATCGGGTGATCGCCCGCGCGCTTGCGCTGGGGGTGCCGGTCGACAACGACATCGGGCTGTTCTTCCGCTCGCTTGCGACCCCCGCCTGGGACCGGTTCGACCAGGTGCCGAAGGTGGTGGCGGTGACGGGTTCGAACGGCAAATCCACCACGACCGCGCTGATCCACCACATCCTGCAGGTGGCCGGACGGCCGACGCAGATGGCGGGCAACATCGGGCGTGGCGTGCTCGACATCGATCCGCCGGGCGAGGCAGAGGTGGTGGTGCTGGAGCTGTCGTCCTACCAGACCGAGCTTGCGCGGGCACTGACGCCCGACGTGGCGGTCTTTACCAACCTGTCCCCCGACCATCTGGACCGGCACGGGGGGATGGGGGGCTATTTCGCGGCCAAGCGGCGGCTCTTTGCCGAAGGCGGGCCCGACCGGGCTGTCATCGGCGTGGACGAGGTCGAGGGGCGGTTTCTTGCCAACCAGGTGTCGGAAGGGCCCGAGGATGACCGGGTGATCCGCATCTCGTCGGGCCAGAAGCTCGATACGGTCGGCTGGGCGGTGTTTGCCCGCAAGGGCTTCCTGACGGAATGGCGCCGGGGGCAGCAGGTGGCCGCCATCGACCTGCGCGAGGTGAAGGGGCTGCCCGGTGCCCACAACCACCAGAACGCCTGTGCGGCCTATGCGGCCTGCCGGACGCTGGGGGTGTCGCCGCGGTTGATCGAGCAGGCGCTCAACGACTTTCAGGGCCTGCCGCACCGCAGCCAGATGGTGGGTGAACGGGGCGGTGTGCGCTTTGTCAACGACTCGAAGGCCACCAATGTGGACTCCGCCGCCAAGGCCTTGCAGGCCTTCCCGAAGATCCGCTGGATCGCCGGGGGGCTTGGCAAGGATGGCGGCCTGAGCGGGATCGAGCCCTTCCTCGGCGCGGTCGTGAAGGCCTATCTGATCGGGCATTCGGCCCGCGATTTCGCCCTGCAGATCGGCGAGACGCCGCACGAGATCTGCGAGACGATGGAGCGGGCGGTGGCCCGGGCGGCCGAAGAGGCGCAGGCGGGCGAGACCGTCCTGCTGGCCCCGGCGGCGGCAAGCTTCGACCAGTATCCGAACTTCGAGAAGCGCGGCGAGGATTTCACCGCACGGGTGAAGGCGCTGATCGGCTGAGGTCTGTGCGCCTTCGCGCAGGGCCTGGGCAAAATCGCGAATTGCGTGGAATCCTGCGCAGTGCATCCTTGGGTCAGTAACCCCAGCCGAGGATGTGCGATGACCTCTGTCGATGTGAAGACCCCGACCCCTGTTGCCCGGATTTCGATCTGGGTGCTGCGCGTGCTGATGGCCGCGCTGTTCCTGTTTGCCGCGGCGATGAAGCTGACCGGCCAGCCCGCGATGGTGGCCGAATTCGACACGGTCGGGCTGGGCCAGTGGTTCCGGTATGTCACCGGGCTGATGGAACTGGCGGGCGGGGTGCTGGTGCTGATCCCGCGCCGTTCGGTTCTGGGCGCGGGGCTGCTGCTGATGGTAGATGCGGGCGCTTTCGTGGCGCAGGTTGCGGTGCTGCGCATGGACTGGATCCACACCGTCGTGATCGGCGCGCTGCTGGTGGCGCTGATCGTGATGCAGCGGCGCAACGCCTGAGACCGGGGGGAAACGGCGGACGGATCGCGCCGTTTCCCCGCCCGCGCCAGGGGCGGTTTACTGCGCCATCAGCGCCTCGGCGATCTGCACCGCGTTCAGCGCGGCCCCCTTCAGAAGCTGGTCGCCCGCCACGAACAGCGCCAGCGTGCGCCCCGAGGGGTCGCCCAGATCGCTGCGCAGGCGGCCCACCATCACGTCATCCTGGCCCGAAGCCTCGGAGGGCATCGGGAAATGGTTGGCAGCGCGGTCATCGACCAGCGTGATCCCGGGGGCGGCAGCCAGCAGGGAGCGGGCTTCCTCAACCGCCACGGGGCTGTCGAATTCCACGCTGGCGGCGATGGCATGCGCGCGCATGACCGGCACGCGGATGCAGGTAATCCCGATCGGCAGGTCGGGCGTGCCCAGGATGCGGCGGGTTTCCGCGATCACCTTGGTTTCCTCGCCGTTGTAGCCGGTCTCGGGGTCCATCGCGGCGTTGTGGCTGAAGAGATTGAAGGCATAGGGATGTGGCAGAACCTGGGGCGCGAAGGGTTCGCCCGCCAGCGCGGCAGCGGTGGCAAGCCGCAGTTCCTCCATCGCGGCGGCACCTGCGCCCGAGGCTGCCTGATAGGTTGCGGCCTGGATGCGGCGGATCGGGTGAACCCGATGCAGCGGCGCCAGCGCCACGGTCAGGATCGCGGCCACGCAGTTCGGGTTGGCTATGATGCCGCCGTGCCGGGTCAGGGCGGCGGCGTTCACCTCGGGCACCACCAGCGGCACCGCCGCGTCCATCCGGAAGGCCGAGGAGTTGTCGATCACCGTCACGCCCGCGGCCACCGCCAGCGGCGCATATTGGCGCGAGATCCCGGCCCCGGCCGAGAACAGCGCGATGTCGACTCCGGCGAAGCTTGCGGGGGTCAGCGCCTTGATCTCGACCTCGTGGCCACGGAACGGCAGGCGGCGCCCGGCCGAGCGGGGCGAGGCCAGCAACCGCAGATTGCCAAGCGGGAAGCCGCGGCGTTCGAGACAGCCGATCAGTTCCACGCCCACGGCGCCGGTGGCGCCGACGATGGCAACGGTGGGCTGCGCCGGATGGCGCTCATGGGCGGGGCGGTATTGGGTCAGGGTGTCGGGCATGGTCGCTCTCTGCGCGTTGGGGAGAGAGCGGGGGTGTTCACCGGATGGCCCCGTCCCTCTCGGGGGGGCCTCGGGGTCTGCCCGGTTCTACCGTGCGCGCCCGACAACCCCCGCCGAAGCGGTGGTTTTCGTCGTGCGTTTCGTGGTTGCGTACCGGGTCATGGCAGCGGCGGGTAGCCGCGTGCCGTAGCGGCGTCAAGCCCCCAGCCGCTCCGGACCGGCCGACGCGGTGCGATTGACGCCAAACGGCCACAACCGGGGCCGGATTGTGCTGGCCATGCTGCGGGGCTTGGGCTAAAGTTTGGCTCAGACCCGGAGAACCGGGCAGACAGGCAGAGCGATATCCGATGACAGAGATGGTGTATGGCGCCATGCCCGTGCGGGCAGGCGAGCCGGTCCTTCCCCGCTGGTGGCGCACGGTGGACAAGTGGACACTGGCCTGCATCCTGCTGCTGATGGGGATGGGGCTTCTGCTTGGCCTTGCCGCCTCGGTGCCGCTGGCCACCCGCAACGGGCTGCCGCCGTTCCACTATGTCGTGCGGCAGGGCATGTTCGGCGGAGTGGCGCTGGTGGTCATGTTCCTGACATCGCTCGTCTCGCCGGAATCGGTGCGTCGGCTGGGGGTGATGGGGTTCCTGCTGACCTTCGTGGCGCTGGCGCTGCTGCCGATCTTCGGCTCGGACTTCGGCAAGGGGGCCGTGCGGTGGTATTCGCTGGGCATGATGTCGGTGCAGCCGTCGGAATTCCTCAAGCCCGGGTTCATCATCCTCTGCGCCTGGCTGATGGCCGCAAGCCAGGAGATCAACGGCCCGCCGGGCAAGCTGATGTCGTTCGGCGTCACCATCGTGGTGGTGGGCTTTCTGGCGATGCAGCCCGATTTCGGGCAATCGGCGCTGGTCCTGTTCGGCTGGGGCGTGATGTATTTCGTGGCCGGCGCGCCGATCCTGCTTCTGGCCTCGGTGGCGGGCCTCGTCAGCCTGGGCGCGATGGCCGCCTATACCTATTCGACCCACTTCGCGCAGCGCATCGACGCCTTCATGGCGGCAGACATCGACCCGCGCACCCAGGTGGGCTACGCGGTGAACGCGATCCAGGAGGGCGGCTTCTTCGGTGTCGGCGTGGGTGAGGGCCAGGTGAAATGGCAGCTTCCCGACGCGCATACCGACTTCATCATCGCTGTGGCGGCCGAGGAATACGGCCTGCTGCTGGTGCTGTTCATCCTTGGGCTTTACACCACCATCGTCGTGCGTTCGCTGACGCGGCTGATGCGGGAACGTGATCCGTTCATCCGGCTGGCGGGTACCGGTCTGGCCTGCATCTTCGGCGTGCAGGCGCTGGTCAACACCAGCGTGGCGGTGCGGCTGCTGCCCGCCAAGGGGATGACGCTGCCCTTCGTCAGCTATGGCGGCTCGTCGCTGATCGCGACCGGCATCACCATGGGGATGTTGCTGGCGCTGACCCGGACGCGGCCGCAGGGCGAGATCGGCGAATTCTTCAAGCGGAGCCTCTGATGGCAGGGCCGTCGGCACAGCCGCCGCTTCTGCTGATCGCAGCGGGCGGTACGGGCGGGCATATGTTCCCGGCCCAGGCGCTGGCCGAGGCAATGGTGCGCCGTGGCTGGCGTGTCCGGCTGTCGACGGATTCCCGCGGTGCGCGCTACACCGGCGGCTTTCCGCATGTGGTCGAGGTGGTGCAGGTGGCCTCGGCAACCTTCGCGCGGGGCGGGGCGCTGGCCAAGGCGGCGGTGCCCTTCCGCATCGCGGGGGGCGTTCTCGCGGCGATGCGGGCCATGTTGGCGGACCGGCCCGCGGTGGTCGTGGGCTTTGGCGGCTATCCCACGATTCCCGCGCTGGCCGCGGCCACGCTGCTGGGCTTGCCGCGCATGATCCACGAACAGAACGGGGTGCTGGGCAAGGTGAATGCCCGCTTCGCCCCCCGGATGAACGCGGTGGCCTGCGGCAGCTGGCCCACGGCGCTGCCCGCAGGGGTCATGGGCACCCATACCGGCAATCCGGTGCGCGCGGCGGTGCTGGAGCGGGCTGGTGCCCCCTACATCGCGCCCGGCGACTACCCGATGAGCGTGGTCGCCATCGGCGGCAGCCAGGGCGCGCGGATCCTGTCGGACGTGGTGCCCGCCGCCATCGCCGCGCTGCCCGACGCGCTGCGCCGCCTGCTCCGGGTGGCCCACCAGGCGCGCGAGGAAGACATGGCCCGCGTGACCGAAGCCTACGCCGCAGCGGGCATCGACGCCGAGGTGAAGCCCTTCTTCGCCGACATTCCCCGCCGCCTGGCCGAGGCGCAGCTTGTCATCAGCCGCTCTGGCGCCTCGTCGGTGGCGGATATCAGCGTGATCGGGCGACCCTCGATCCTGATCCCCTTTGCCGCGGCGACCGGCGATCATCAGACGGCGAACGCGCGCGGGCTGGTGGATGCCGGCGCCGCGATCCTGATCCCTGAATCCCAGCTTGCCCCCTCCAGCCTTGCGGCGCAGATCGCGGCCGTGCTTGGCGCACCCTCGGGCGCCGCACAGATGGCCGCCAATGCGCTGCGCTGCGGCCGCCCGGACGCGACCGAACGGCTGGTAGAGATGGTCGAGCGCCTTGCACGGAAAGCCAAGCCATGAACGCAGCGACCAAACTTCCCGGCGAACTCGGGCCGATCCACTTCGTCGGCATCGGCGGCATCGGGATGTCGGGCATTGCAGAGGTGCTGATGACGCTGGGCTACCGGGTGCAGGGATCGGACGCGCGCGCCTCGAAGATCACCGACCGGCTGAAGACGCTGGGCGCGACCTTCTTCGAGGGCCAGCGCGCCGAGAACCTGGGCGATGCGGCGGTGGTCGTGATCTCTTCGGCCATCAAGAAGGGCAACCCCGAGCTGGAAGAGGCGCGGCGGCGCAAGCTGCCGGTGGTGCGCCGGGCCGAGATGCTGGCCGAACTGATGCGGCTGAAGTCGAACATCGCGATCGCGGGAACGCATGGCAAGACCACGACCACGACGATGGTGGCGACGCTGCTGGACAAGGGCGGGTTCGACCCGACCGTAATCAACGGCGGCATCATCCACGCCTATGGCTCGAACGCCCGGGCGGGGGCGGGGGAATGGATGGTGGTCGAGGCCGATGAAAGCGACGGCTCGTTCAACCGGCTGCCCGCGACCATCGCGGTCGTGACCAACATCGACCCTGAACACATGGAACACTGGCACACCTTCGACGCGTTGCGGCAGGGCTTCACCGATTTCGTGTCGAACATCCCGTTCTACGGCCTGGCGGTCTGCTGCACCGACCACCCCGAGGTGCAGGCGCTGGTGGGCCGCGTCACCGACCGCCGCATCGCCACTTTTGGCTTCAACGCGCAGGCCGATGTGCGGGCGCTCAACCTGCGGTTCGACAACGGTGTGGCGCAGTTCGACGTGGCCTTGCAAGGCGAGGGGCTGGACGAAGAGGGCAACCCCAGCCTGATCGAGGGCTGCACCCTGCCGATGCCCGGCAACCACAACGTCTCGAACGCGCTGGGGGCCATCGCGGTCGCCCGCCATCTCGGCATGAAGAAGGACGAGATCCGCGAGGCGCTGGCGAAGTTCGGCGGGGTCAACCGCCGCTTCACCAAGGTGGGCGAGGTGAACGGGGTCACGATCATCGACGATTACGGCCACCACCCGGTGGAAATCGCGGCGGTGCTGAAGGCCGCGCGGCAGGCCACCAAGGGCCGGGTGATCGCAGTGCACCAGCCGCACCGCTACACCCGCCTGTCGAACCTGTTCGAGGAATTCTGTACCTGCTTCAACGAGGCGGATGTGGTGGCCATCGCGGATGTCTATGCCGCGGGCGAAGATCCCATTCCCGGCGCCAGCCGCGATGACCTGGTGGCGGGGCTGATCGCGCATGGCCACCGCCATGCCCGCGCGATCCTGGACGAGGCCGATCTTGCCCGGCTGGTGAAAGAGCAGGCGCGCCCCGGCGACATGGTCGTGTGCCTCGGCGCGGGTTCGATTTCGGCCTGGGCCAATGCGCTGCCGGGGAAGCTCGGATGAATGAATCGCCCCTGATCGCCGCCGTGCTGTGGGTCTTTGCCGCCACCGGCACCGCCATGCTGCCGATGCGCTTGCAGATGGTGCCGGGGCTGACGCTCCTGGTCCTGGCGCCGGTCCTGATCGTCTGGCTGGGCCTGAGCTATTCGCTCTGGGTGGCGCTGCTGGCGCTGGCCGCGTTCCTGTCCATGTTCCGCCGACCGCTGACCTATTTCGCCCGCAAGGCGCTGGGCTTGCCTGTCGAGCGGCCCGATCCGCGGAGGCGCTGATGCTGTCGTTCACGCTGGCCTGCCTGTGGGCCCTGATCGCCGCCGCCGTTGCCCTGGGCCCGCGCCGCTGGCACTGGCCCGCAGCCTATGCGCTGATCGTCAGCGGCATCCCGCTGGTGGGCTACGTCACCCTGCAGAACGGCCCGGTGGCGGGCCTTGTTGTGCTGGCGGGCGGCGTTTCCATGCTGCGATGGCCGATGCGGTTCCTGGGGCGCTGGGTGATGCGGCACCTGCACCAAAGCCGGTAGCCGGGGCCCCAGAGCGTCGGAAACGGTTCGGCATGATCCTGCGATGCAATTGGCCCGCGCGTCCGCTTCCGTTCCGACGGCCGCTCGCCTAGTCTGTCGGCCATGAACCTACCTGCTGTGCGTGGCACCCTGACCCCGAACCGGCCACTGGCCGACCTGACCTGGCTGCGCGTGGGCGGCCCGGCGGATTGGCTGTTCCAGCCCGCCGATCTGGCGGATTTGACGGCTTTCCTGAAGGCGCTGGACCCGGCCATCCCGGTCTTTCCGATGGGTGTGGGATCAAACCTGATCGTGCGGGATGGCGGTCTGCGGGCCGTGGTCATCCGTCTGGGGCGGGGGTTCAACGGCATTTCGGTCGCGGGTGATACCGTCACCGCCGGGGCGGCGGCGCTGGATGCGCATGTGGCACGGCGGGCGGCCGAGGCGGGGGTGGATCTGGCCTTCCTGCGCACCATCCCCGGCTCGATCGGTGGCGCGGTGCGGATGAACGCGGGCTGCTATGGCGCCTATGTCGCCGATGTCTGCACGGGGGTGACGGCTGTCACCCGGGCAGGCGAGGTGGTCCGGCTTGCGCCTGCCGATCTGCGCTTCGCCTACCGGCAAAGCGCGCTGCCCGAAGGCTGGATCGTGGTCGAGGCCAGCTTTCGCGGCCCGGCGGGCGATCCTGCCGCGCTGGAGGCAAAGATGGCCGAGCAGATCGCCCGCCGCGATGCCAGCCAGCCGGTCAAGGACCGCTCGGCCGGATCGACCTTCCGCAACCCCGCGGGCCATTCCTCGACCGGGCGGGCGGACGACACGCATGAGTTGAAGGCCTGGGCGCTGATCGACCGGGCAGGGCTACGCGGGGCCATGCGGGGCGGCGCCCAGATGTCGCCGAAGCATCCGAATTTCCTCATCAATACCGGGTCGGCAACGGCCGCCGATCTGGAGGCTTTGGGCGAGGAGGTCCGAAAAAGGGTTTTCCAAGACTCCGGGCTGCTGCTAGAGTGGGAAATCATGCGGGTCGGCGAACCGGCCCCCGCGGTTGACGGCAGATAACGAGAACAACGGGCGCACGCGACGCCCGGATCGAGGCGACGGTGGCAGGCATGTCGAGCAGGGCAGCCTCCCGTGTGGCGGTGTTGATGGGCGGGCCTTCTGCAGAGCGGGAGGTGTCTCTCGTCTCCGGGCGCGAATGCGCAACCGCCTTGCGGGAAGCGGGATTCGAGGTGGTCGAGATCGACGCGGGCGTCGATCTGCCCGCGCAGCTTGCCGCTGTTTCCCCCGACGTGGTGTTCAATGCGCTTCATGGCCGCTGGGGCGAGGATGGCTGCGTGCAGGGCCTGCTGGAATGGCTGCGCATCCCCTATACGCATTCGGGCGTGCTGGCCTCGGCGCTGGCGATGGACAAGAGCCGCAGCAAGGAGGCGTTCCGTGCCGCGGGCCTGCCCGTCGCCGCAAGCGTGATCGCGCCCGCGGCCGAGGTTGCCGCCCGTCATGTCCTGCCGCCGCCCTATGTGGTCAAGCCCAACAACGAAGGCTCTTCGGTGGGCGTCTACATCGTGCGCGAGGCGGCGAATGCGCCGCCGCAACTGGCCGCCGAGATGCCCGACACGGTGATGGTGGAAGCCTATGTGGCCGGGCGCGAGCTGACGGTCGCGGTGATGGGCGACCGGCCGTTGGCGGTGACCGACATCATCGCGGACGGCTGGTACGACTATCACGCGAAATATACCCCCGGCGGGTCGCGTCATGTGGTGCCCGCCGACATTCCGGCGCCGGTGCGCGAGGCCTGCCTGGCGCATGCGCTGACGGCGCACCGCGCGCTGGGCTGCCGCGGCCTGTCGCGCAGCGATTTCCGCTGGGACGAGGCGCGTGGGCTTGACGGGCTGGTCATCCTGGAAACCAACACGCAGCCCGGCATGACGCCGACCTCGCTGGCGCCCGAGCAGGCGGCGGCAAACGGGATCTCGTTCCCCGCGCTCTGCCGCTGGATCGTGGAGGATGCCTCGTGCAGCCGATGACGACGTTCCGCCGAGATCCCGCGCCCAGCCGCATCGCCTACCGGATGCAGCGCCTCTGGCTGACACCCCTGTTCCGGGTGTTCCTGCGCCACGGCCTGCCGCTTCTGGTGGTGATCCTGTTCTTCGCGGTCTATCTGGGCAGCGCCGAGCGGCGGGCGCATCTGGTGACCAGCTTCGACACTCTGCGCACCCAGATCGAGCATCGCCCGGAATTCATGGTGTCGATGCTGTCGATCCAGGGGGCCACGCCGGATCTGGCCGACGCGGTGCGCGGGATGCTGAACATCCCCTTCCCGACCAGTTCGTTCGATCTGGACCTGAAGGCGATCCGGGCGCAGATCGAGGGGCTGGACGCGGTGGCCTCGGCCGATATCCGGGTCGTGCCGGGCGGCGTCTTGCAGGTGACGATCACCGAGCGGCAGGGCGCCTTCGTCTGGCGCACCCGTGACGGGCTGGTGCTGGTGGATGACACCGGGCACCGTGTGGCGGGGCTTCTGACGCGCGACGCGCGCGCCGACCTGCCGCTGATCGCGGGCGACGGGGCCGACAAGGCCGTGCCCGAGGCCGTCAGTCTGCTGCAGGCCGCAGGGCCCCTGGCCCCACGCATTCGCGGGCTGGTGCGCATGGGCGAGCGGCGCTGGGATGTGATGCTGGATCACGACCAGCGGATCCTGCTGCCCGAAACCGATCCTGTTGCCGCGCTGGAACAGGTGATCGAACTGGACCAGGCCGAACATCTTTTCGCGCATGACATCACCGCGGTGGACATGCGTCTGCCCGACCGCCCGACGATCCGTCTTTCCTCCGATGCCTATGCCGCCCGTCAGAAGGCGCTGGGCCTTGCCCCGACAGGAGCCGCCAAGCCATGACCGATCTCTACCAGTCCCAGCGGGCCATGCGGAACATGCGTCGCGCCGCCATGCAGCGGGGCGTGATCGCGATCCTCGACATCGGCACGTTCAAGATTGCCTGCCTTGTCCTGCGTTTCGACGGGCCGGGGCGTCTGGGCGCGCAGGACAGCGTGGGGCCGATGGCGGGGCAATCCTCGTTCCGGGTCATTGGCGCCGCAACGACGCGGTCGCGGGGCGTACGCTTTGGCGAGATCGACTCGATGGCCGAGACCGAGCGCGCGCTGCGCACCGCAGTGCAGGCGGCGCAGAAGATGGCGAATGTGCGGGTGGACCATGTGATCGCCTGCTTCTCGGGCGCCTCGCCGCGGTCCTACGGGCTGGTGGGCGATGCCGAGGTCGAAGGGCGCGTGGTCAGCGAACAGGACGTGGCGCGGGCGCTGGCGGCCTGCGACGTGCCCGATTTCGGTGCGGGGCGCGAGGTGCTGCATGCGCATCCGGTGAACTTCGCCCTGGATCATCGCAGCGGCCTGTCGGACCCGCGCGGGCAGGTGGGGCACAGGCTGGCCTGTGACATGCACCTGCTGACGGTGGATGCTGCGGCTGTGCAGACGCTGTTGCACTGCATCAACCGCTGCGATCTGGAGGTGGCGGGGCTGGCCTCGTCGGCCTATGTCGCGGGCATCGCGAGCCTGGTCGAGGACGAACAGGAACTGGGCGCGGCCTGCATCGACATGGGCGGCGGCGCGACGGGCCTGTCGATCTTCATCAAGAAGCACATGATCTATGCCGACACCGTGCGGATGGGCGGAGATCACATCACCTCGGACATCTCGAAGGGCTTGCAGGTGCCGACCGCGGTGGCCGAGCGGATCAAGACCCGGCACGGCGGCGTGCAGGCGACCGGGATGGACGACCGCGAGATGATCGAGA
>DAIEJF010000129.1 GCA_027351005.1 Paracoccaceae bacterium
CTTGGCTACAGCCACGAAGTGAACTTCGAAGCGCCGAAGGGGGTGACCATCACCACCCCGAAGCAGACCGAAATCATTGTGGAAGGCATCGACGAACAGCTTGTCGGCCAGGTCGCGGCGAACATCCGCGAATGGCGTGGCCCCGAGCCCTACAAGGGCAAAGGGATCAAGTACAAGGATGAGTTCATCTTCCGCAAGGAAGGCAAGAAGAAGTAAGGACGGCAGAGATGGCGAACAACAAGAGAGAGCTGTTCCTCAAGCGCCGCCTGCGCGTTCGGAACAAGCTGCGTGCGATGTCGAACGGGCGCCTGCGCCTTTCGGTTCATCGGTCGAACAAGAACATCAGCGTCCAGCTGATCGACGACGTGAAGGGCGTGACCATCGCCGCTGCATCGTCGCTCGAGAAGGATCTGGGCGTTGTCGGCAAGAACAACGTCGACGCGGCGGCCAAGGTCGGTGCTGCGATTGCCGAACGGGCCAGGAAGGCCGGGATCGAAGAGTGCTACTTCGACCGTGGTGGCTTCCTGTTCCACGGCAAGATCAAGGCCCTGGCAGAAGCCGCCCGCGACGGCGGGCTGAAGTTCTAAGGAGACGATGATGGCAGAACGTGAGAACCGCCGGGAAGGCCGCGATCGTCGGGACGACCGTCGCGACCGTGAAGAGACCCCGGAATTCGCCGATCGTCTCGTGGCGATCAACCGCGTGTCGAAGACCGTGAAGGGAGGCAAGCGCTTCGGGTTTGCCGCGCTCGTGGTGGTCGGTGACCAGCGCGGCCGCGTGGGCTTCGGCAAGGGCAAGGCCAAGGAAGTGCCGGAAGCGATCCGGAAGGCGACCGAACAGGCCAAGCGCAGCATGATCCGCGTTCCCCTGCGGGAAGGCCGGACCCTGCACCATGACATGGAAGGCCGCCATGGCGCCGGCCGTGTCGTGATGCGCACCGCCGTGGCCGGTACCGGCATCATCGCCGGTGGCCCGATGCGCGCCGTGTTCGAAATGCTGGGGCTGCAGGATGTCGTGGCGAAGTCCATCGGCAGCCAGAACCCCTACAACATGATCCGGGCGACGCTCGATGGTCTGAAGCAGGAAGCCAGCCCCCGTCTGGTCGCGCAGCGCCGCGGCAAGAAGGTGGCCGACATCCTGAAGAAGGCCGAGACCGAAGTCGCGGTCGAAGCGTAAGGAACGGTCACATGGCGAAGACGATTGTCGTGAAGCAGGTGGCCTCGGCCGCCCGCCGCCCCGCGGTCCAGACTGCGACGCTGAAGGGCCTGGGGCTGAACAAGATGCACCGCACCCGCGAGCTGGAGGACACCCCCTCGGTCCGCGGCATGGTGAACAAGATCAGCCACCTCGTGCAGATCATCGAAGAGCGCGGCTGAGCCACGGCCCCGCTTGACGGAACAGGAAACGCCCCGGTGAGAGCCGGGGCGTTTCGCCTTTTGCGACGCTGTGGACGCCACGGCCCGATTCCGCGTTAACTGGGGCTGTGCCGGACCACGGCACGTCGCGCGTCAGGGAGGACGGCCATGTCAGACTACCGGGGCGGATGCGCCCATGTGCATACGCACGCCACTGCCGAGCCGATCGACAACCATGAATGCCACTGCAATGTCTGCAAATCCGTTACCGGGCAGCACACGACGCATGTGGCATTCTTTGCCTATGGCGACCTTGGGGTGGACCACCCCGAAAAGCTGAAGCGGGTGCCGTTCAACGCCAGCAATCCCGATGGACCGCTGGAGATCTGTCTCTGCTCCGACTGCGGCACGCCGATTATGCTGGACGACCGGCAGAAGCGGATCCGCGTCGCCGTGCCGAACATCATGGGCTATGACGATGCGCGGTTTCCCCGGGCGACCTATCACGCTTTCTGGGACGAGACGAAGGGCTACGCCAGGCCCGCAGACGGCCGCCCGGTTTACGACGGCCTGCGCCCCGAGTTCCATTGGCCGCAGCCCGCGGCCTGATGCGGCATGAGGCGCCCCGGCAGAGGCCGCCGCCGGGGCGTTTCGCTGGACAGGCGAGGCGGAAGCCATTATACGCCCCCGGTGGCCCCGTGGGGTCCGACTCAAGCAACCAAGAAACGCCGCGTCCGCCCCATCGCTCGGGGGTGCGTCCGGCTCGGAGAGAGCGACATGAAACTCAACGAACTGCGCGACAACGAAGGCGCGGCCAAGAAGCAGAAGCGCGTGGCGCGCGGCCCGGGTTCGGGCAAGGGCAAGACCGCCGGCCGCGGGATCAAGGGGCAGAAGTCGCGTTCCGGCGTGGCGATCGGTGGCTACGAAGGCGGCCAGATGCCGCTTTACCGCCGCCTGCCCAAGCGTGGCTTCACCAAGCCGAACCGCAAGGAATGGGCGGTGGTGAACCTGGGCCTCATCCAGAAATTCATCGACCTGGGCAAGCTGGACGCGACCCAGACGATCACCGAAGACGCGATCGTCGCCGCGGGCGTGACCAGCCGCAAGCGCGATGGTATCCGCGTTCTGGCCAAGGGCGTGATCACCAGCAAGGTGACGATCACGGTGTCCGGCGCGTCCCAGCCTGCGGTTGCGGCCATCGAGGCGGCGGGCGGGTCGATCACTCTGACGGCGGCCCCGGCGACCGAGGCTGCTGCCGAATAAGAGGTTGTGAGCGGGCCTAAACCCGCTTACACCTCTCGTGGTTTTCCTGCGCCGCCGACCGGGAACCGGTTCGGCGGTGCTGTCATGAAAGAGACACCGGCTATGGCATCTGCTGCAGAGCAAATGGCGGCGAACCTGTCGTGGGGGGCGTTCGGCAAGGCGACCGACCTGCGCCAGCGCATCCTGTTCACCATCGGCCTTCTGGTCATCTACCGGCTGGGCACCTGGATCCCCGTGCCGGGGATCGACCATACGGCGCTGTCCCAGTTCATGGACAAGGCCGCCACCGGCATCGGCGGCATCCTGTCGATGTTCACCGGCGGTGCGATCCGGCGGATGGGCATCTTTGCTCTGGGCATCATGCCCTATATCTCGGCCTCGATCATCGTTCAGCTCATGACGACGATGGTCCCCTCGCTGGAAAGCCTGAAGAAGGAAGGCGAGCAGGGCCGCAAGAAGATCAACCAGTACACCCGCTACTGCACGGTGGCGCTGGCGGTCTTCCAGGGCTGGGGCATCGCGCGCTCGATCGAGATCGGCAAGCTTGCAACCACGCCTGGCCTGAACTTCGAACTGTCCTGCGTGATCACGCTGGTGGGCGGCACGATGTTCCTGATGTGGCTGGGCGAACAGATCACTGCCCGCGGCATCGGCAATGGCGTCTCGCTGATCATCTTCGTGGGCATCATCGCGGAATCGCCCGCCGCCGCCGCCCGCTTCCTGAGCCAGGGCCGTGAAGGCGTGGTGTCGCCCGCGATCATCATCGGGGTCATCGTGATGGTGATCGCCACGATCGCCTTCGTGGTGTTCATGGAACGCGCGCTGCGCAAGATCCACATCCAGTACCCCCGTCGCCAGGTGGGGATGAAGGTCTATGACGGCGGCTCGTCGCACCTACCGGTCAAGGTCAACCCCTCGGGCGTGATCCCCGCGATCTTCGCCTCGTCGCTTCTGCTGCTGCCGACGACCATCTCGACCTTCTCGGGCGATCAGACCGGGCCGATCATGTCGACGATCCTCGCCTATTTCGGGCCGGGTCAACCGCTTTATCTGGCGTTTTTCACCCTGATGATCGTGTTCTTCACGTTCTTCTATACGCACAACGTCGCGTTCAAGGTGGATGAGGTCGCCGACAACCTGAAGAACCAGAACGGCTTCGTGCCCGGTATCCGTCCCGGCAAGAAGACCGAAGAGTACCTGTCCTATGTCATGGACCGGATTCTGGTGATCGGCGCCGCCTACCTGGCGTTTGTCTGCCTTCTGCCCGAGATCCTGCGCAGCGAGTTCGCGATCCCGTTCTACTTCGGCGGCACGTCGGTGCTGATCGTGGTGTCGGTGGCAATGGATACGGTCAGCCAGATCCAGTCGCATCTTCTGGCCCACCAGTACGAAGGGCTGATCGAACGGTCGCAACTGCGCGGCAAGAAGCGTACCCCCACCCGCAAGGCACCGACGCGGCGATGAACATCATTCTGCTGGGACCGCCGGGGGCGGGGAAGGTCACGCAGGCGAAGATCCTGGTGGACGAGCGGGGCATGATCCAGCTGTCCACCGGCGACATGCTGCGCGAGGCAAAGACCAGCGGGACCGAGATGGGGCATCGCGTGGCCGAGGTGATGAACCGCGGCCAACTGGTGACGGACGAGATCGTCATCGGTCTGATCGAAGAGAAGATGGCCGGCGCGACGGGCGGCGGCTTCATCTTCGACGGATTTCCCAGGACGCTGGCACAGGCCGACGCGCTGGGGGCGATGCTTGCACGGCATGGCGAGAAGCTGGACGCTGTGATCGAGATGCGGGTCGACGACGCCGCACTGGTCGCGCGGATCACCGGCCGCTTCACCTGCGCAACTTGCGGCGCCGTCTATCACGACCAGACCAAACCCACCGCGAAAGCCGGGGTCTGCGATGTCTGTGGCGGCACCCATTTCCTGCGCCGGGCGGATGACAATGCCGACGCGCTGAAGCAGCGGCTGATGGAATACTACAAGAAGACGTCGCCGCTGATCGGCTACTATTATGCCAAGGGCAGCCTGGAGGTGGTGGACGGACTGGCCGATATCGGCGCCGTCTCGGCCGCGGTCCGGAAAGTTCTTGACAAAGCCTGAGCGATCTGGCGGCGCGGCTTGACGGGGGCCGCAAAAGCCCTTATTGCACGACCTCTCGTGAAGAGAATCGTTGTGGTACGCCTGTGCCAGACGAAAAGCCGGCCCGGACCATCCGGGCCCCGTTGTGAAAAAAGGTTCTGGCACTACGGAACCGCGACGAAAGGACCAAGACGTGGCACGTATTGCTGGCGTCAATATTCCGACGGGGAAACGCGTCCCCATCGCTCTGACCTACATCCATGGCATCGGTGACCATTTCGCCGAACAGATCTGCGAAGCCGTCGGCATCGACCGCGCGCGCCGCGTCAACGACCTGACTGACGCCGAAGTGCTCGCCATCCGCGAATACATCGACGCCAACTTCACGGTGGAAGGCGACCTGCGCCGCGAAGTCGCGACGAACATCAAGCGTCTGATGGACCTTGGTTGCTACCGCGGTCTGCGTCACCGCCGCAACCTGCCGGTCCGCGGCCAGCGCACCCACACCAACGCACGCACGCGCAAGGGCCCGGCCAAGGCCATTGCCGGCAAGAAGAAGTAAGGAGGGGCGAACATGGCTCGTGAGAAGGTTCGCACCAAGAAGAAGGAACGGAAGAACATTGCCGCCGGTGTGGCGCATGTGAATTCGTCCTTCAACAACACCAAGATCCTGATCTCTGACGTTCAGGGCAACGCCATCTCGTGGTCGTCGGCCGGTACGATGGGATTCAAGGGCTCGCGTAAGTCGACGCCCTATGCCGCCCAGATGGCCGCCGAAGACGCGGCCCGCAAGGCGCAGGAACACGGGATGAAGACCGTCGAGGTCGAGGTTCAGGGCCCGGGTTCGGGCCGCGAATCGGCGCTGCGTGCGC
This sequence comes from Paracoccaceae bacterium, assembly GCA_027351005.1. GTDB lineage: Bacteria > Pseudomonadota > Alphaproteobacteria > Rhodobacterales > Rhodobacteraceae > Solirhodobacter. Next base: position 5,578 of record DAIEJF010000129.1, read on the forward strand.
TGGCTGCCGTGGGGCTCAACGTCACGTCGATCCGCGACGTCACGCCGATCGCCCACAACGGCTGCCGCCCGCCGAAGCGTCGCCGCGTCTGATCCGTAGCTATCGCAGCCGGGCCGTGCGTTTTCGCGCGGCCCGCGTTGTTGTTTTTGATCCTCGGGCGTCTGCCGTCACGGTCATGGAAGGCAGACAGGAATGGAGGCGAAAAGCATGATCCACAAGAACTGGCAAGAGCTGATCAAGCCGGCGCAGCTTGACGTTAAGCCGGGCGCCGATCCGTCGCGCCAGGCGACCGTGATCGCCGAGCCGCTGGAGCGTGGCTTCGGCCTGACGCTTGGCAACGCGCTTCGCCGCGTGCTGCTGTCGTCGCTTCAGGGGGCCGCCATCACCTCCATCCAGATCGACAACGTCCTGCATGAATTCTCGTCGGTGTCGGGGGTGCGTGAAGACGTGACCGACATGGTGCTGAACCTGAAGGGCGTGGCGCTGAAGATGGAAGTCGAGGGGCCGAAGCGCCTGTCGATTTCGGCCAAGGGGCCTGGCGTGGTCACCGCGGGCGACATTTCGGAATCGAACGGCATCGAGGTTCTGAACAAGGACCACGTGATCTGCCATCTCGACGACGGCGCCGATCTGTACATGGAACTGACGGTCAACACCGGCAAGGGCTATGTCGCGGCCGACAAGAACCGCCCCGAGGATGCGCCGATCGGCCTGATCCCGATCGATGCGATCTATTCCCCGGTCAAGAAGGTCAGCTACGAAGTCACGCCGACCCGCGAGGGGCAGGTGCTTGACTATGACAAGCTGACGCTGCGGGTGGAAACCGACGGCTCGGTGAGCCCGGATGACGCGGTGGCCTATGCCGCCCGCATCCTGCAGGACCAGCTTTCGATCTTCGTGAACTTCGACGAGCCGGAGTCGGCGATCCGCGGCGCCGAGGACGAAGGGCTGGAATTCAACCCGCTGCTTCTGAAGAAGGTCGACGAGCTGGAGCTTTCGGTCCGCTCGGCGAACTGCCTGAAGAACGACAACATCGTCTATATCGGCGACCTGATCCAGAAAACCGAAGCCGAGATGCTCCGCACCCCGAACTTCGGCCGCAAGTCGCTGAACGAAATCAAGGAAGTGCTGTCGTCGATGGGCCTGCACCTGGGCATGGATGTCGAGGACTGGCCGCCGGAAAACATCGAAGACCTGGCCAAGCGCTTCGAGGACCAGTTCTGAGAATCGGGGCGCGCAGACGATGCGCGCCCCACCAAATGCCCGGACTGCCGGGGACGATCGGCCCGAAAGGCCCAACAGACGGGGAAACAACGATGCCCCGCCTCACAAAACGAAACGGATAGGAGACCACGATGAATCACGGTGCCGGCTATCGCCGCCTCAACCGCACCCACGAACACCGCAAGGCGCTGTTCGCCAACATGGCTGGTTCGCTGATCGAGCATGAGCAGATCAAGACGACCCTGCCGAAAGCCAAGGAACTGCGCCCGATCATCGAAAAGCTGATCACGCTGGCCAAGCGCGGTGACCTGCATGCCCGTCGCCAGGCGGCTTCGCAGCTCAAGCAGGACGCCTATGTGGCCCGCCTGTTCGACGTGCTCGGCCCGCGCTACAAGGCCCGCAACGGCGGCTATGTGCGCGTTCTGAAGGCCGGCTTCCGCTATGGCGATATGGCCCCCATGGCCATCATCGAGTTCGTCGACCGCGATCCGAATGCGAAGGGTGCTGCCGACAAGGCGCGCGTTGCAGCGGCCGAATCGGTCGAGGACTGAGCGCCCGAAAATCCCGATCCGAAAGAGCCCGCGCAGTGCGGGCTCTTTTCGTTTTTGGCCCAAGGGCCAATTCGTTGCGGGTGACCGGTCCTTGTGCTGCAATTCCTGCGCCTGATCGCGGTCACGATATCGTGTTCGACGAATGGGGCCGCCATGCAGGTGGCGTCTATGAAGCCGTGCAGATCTTGCCCTAATTGCCTTGGTATCGACATCATACGCCGAATACCAATGGTTCGGTGTGTTCCGGCCCCGCGCGTACGCGCCCCTTGCAATTGGCAATGCCAACAATTTACGGTTGACTGATAACCGTCCAGCCTGTCTAAAAAGCTATGTCCGTAAAGCTAGGTATCGACTTGGAACTTCACCAACTCGCGCTGTTGTCCCCGGCCGGGTACTTCCTCGGGTTACACATCAGGTTTGCCGCGCCGATGATGATGTTTCAGACCTATCCGCAGGAATGGACAGATCACTATACGAATCAAGGGTATGCCCTGCGCGATCCGATGATCGCCTGGGGCTTCTCGAAGGTTGGGGCGTCGCGCTGGAGCGAGATCGGGATCCCCGACGTGTTTGGAATTCTTGCCGAGGCAGCGTCCTTTGGGATGCGCTACGGCGCTGCGGTGTCTTGTGGTCCCATAAGTTCGCGCACCATCGGGGGTTGCGCGCGGAGCGATCGCGAGTATACCGATGACGAGCTCCGGAAAATCGAGCAGATCATAAACCGGCTGCATGACATGACGCAGCCACCGGAGAGTCTGACACAGGCGCAGATAGACGCCCTGCGCTTAATCGCGGCAGGAGACCGTCACGCAGCTGCGGCCGCCAAGCTCCGTATATCGGAAAGCGCACTCAAGGCTCGCCTTAACTCAGCTCGGCAAAGGTTGCTTGCAAGGACCACTGCCGAGGCTATCCAGCGCGCAAAGGACTACCGACTGCTCTAGCGTACGGCTTCTGTCTCGAGTGCGGGGTTAAGAGTACCTAACCCAGCTGGAGACAATACCATGCAAACGACAACGCTCTCTTTCGCCAATATGCACAACCATGGCGAGCTTTTTGCGAATCTTCTTCGTGCCAGGCGGCAGTCCTTCATTGTCCAGAACAAATGGGACCTGCCCGAGGCGATGGGGATGGAGTTTGACCAGTACGATACCCCGGCGAGCCGTTGGATCGCCGTTCACGAGTTTGGTGAAATCCGTGCAGGCATCCGCCTGACACCCACGACGGCTCATTGCGGGATCTACACCTACATGATCCGTGATGCGCAGCGTGGGCTGTTGCCCTCGATTCCGGCGAACCTTCTCAACGAAGAGGCGCCGGTTGCCGAGAACGTTTGGGAATCGAGCCGCGTCTTCGTGTCTCACAGTACGCCGATGAAGATTCGCCGCATGGTCCATGCCCAACTCATCATGGAAATGATGAAGTCGGCGCGCGACCTTGGCGCGGTCAGGGTGCTGTGCATCATTCCGGCGAATTGGCCGCGTTGGGCCACCCGCTGCGGCTTGGATGCCGTCGCGGCCGGACCGGTGCTGAACATCGATGGCGAAGAAAGCCAATGCGTGTCGATCAACCTCGCTGGCAATCTGCACTGATTGTGAAGCCATGACCCCTTTGCCTTCGCTACTTTGGGTGTAGTGACATCCAATTGTGGCGAAAAAAGGGGAAAAACATGAAAGCCTGGGGGCTCATTGTGGCCGCGCTCTTCCTCACGGGGAGCGCGGCTGACGCACAGACCGCGGTGCCGTCGTCGCCCGCGCAGATCACGTTGTCCTTCGCGCCGATCGTAAAGCAGACGGCGCCGGCAGTGGTGAACATCTTTGCCAAGCAGATCGTACGCGATCAGGTAAGCCCTTTTGCGGGCGATCCTTTTTTCAGCCAGCTCTTTCGCAACTATGCCCAGTCGCAGCCCCGGGTGCAAAGCGCGCTGGGGTCCGGCGTGATCCTGTCGGCCGATGGGATGGTGGTGACGAATTATCACGTCGTGGGCCATGCGACCGAGATCCGGGTGGCGCTGCAGGACCGGCGCGAGTACGCGGCTGACGTGGTGCTGGAGGATCCGCAGGTCGATCTGGCCGTTCTGCGTCTGAAAGGGGCGCATGATCTGCCCGCGCTGGCTCTGCGCGATTCGGATACGGTCGAGGTGGGCGATCTGGTTCTTGCCATCGGCGACCCCTTCGGGGTGGGGCAGACCGTCTCCAGCGGCATCGTCTCGGGGCTTGCGCGTACCATCACGATCGGTGAGGGGCAGGGGTACTACATGCAGACGGACGCGCCGATTAACCCGGGGAATTCGGGTGGGGCGCTGGTGGACATGGCGGGCAAGCTCGTGGGCATCAATTCTGCCATCCTGTCGCAGTCGGGCGGGTCCAACGGCATCGGCTTTGCGATTCCGGCCAACCTGGTCCGCGCCTTCGTCCAGCAGGCCCGGGCCGGGGCCAGGCATTTCTTGCGGCCCTGGTCGGGGCTGACCGGGCAGGCCGTCGATTCCGCCGTGGCCGACAGCCTTGGTCTCGACCGGCCCGATGGCGTGCTGGTGGCCGCGATCGCCCCGGAAAGCCCCTTTGCCAAGGCGGGCGTCGTGACTGGCGACGTGATTCTGCGGATCGACGGGCAGCCGGTGAACAGTCCGCAGGAACTGGCGTTCCGCATGGCGACGGTCGGCCCCGGCGGCAGCGCCCCGGTCGAGGTCTTGCAGAAGGGTCGGCGGCGCTCGCTGGATGTGGCGATGATCGCCCCGCCCGAGGTGCCGCCGCGCGATGCGCTGACCATCACGGATGACGTGGTGTTCCGTGGCCTGACGGTCGAGAGGATCAACCCCGCGGTCATCGCCGAGATGCAGTTGCCACCCATCGCGCGCGGCGTGGTGGTGACACGGGCCGATGACCTGGCCGCCAGCATCGGCCTGCAGGAAGGCGACATCCTGCTGAGCGTGAACGGTCAGAAGATCGAGACGCCCGACGACGTGAAGGCCGCCGCCCAGGCACCAACCCGGTTCTGGCAGGTCGATGTGATCCGGCAGGGCCAGCGGCTGCGGCTGCGCTTCAGCATCTGACCTTTTCGCAGGCTGCGGCGCGGCGTAACGTGGCGGCCATGTCCGACCTGTTCGATACACCCCGCGCCGAGGCCCCCGAGGCGCCGCGCCCGTTGGCAGACCGCCTGCGCCCCCGCCGCCTGTCCGAGGTGATCGGGCAGGAGGCGGTCCTTTCCCCCGAAGGCCCGCTGGGCGCCATGATCGCGGCGGGCAGCCTGTCGTCGCTGATCCTCTGGGGGCCGCCGGGGGTGGGCAAGACCACCATCGCCCGGCTGCTGGCGGCAGAGACAGACCTGAGCTTTGTGCAGATCTCGGCCATCTTCACCGGCGTGCCCGAATTGCGGAAGGTGTTCGAAGCGGCGCGGCTGCGCCGCCAGAACGGGCAGGGCACGCTGTTGTTCGTCGACGAGATCCACCGCTTCAACAAGGCGCAGCAGGACGGGTTCCTGCCGCATATGGAGGATGGCACCGTCCTGCTTGTCGGCGCCACGACAGAGAACCCCAGTTTCGAACTGAACGCCGCGCTTCTGTCGCGCGCGCAGGTGATCGTGCTGGAGCGCCTGACGCTGGCGCATCTCGAACGTCTGGCGCAGCGGGCCGAGCAGGACCTGGGCCGCGCGCTGCCGCTGAAGGCCGAGGCGCGCGAACGGCTTCTGGAAATGGCCGATGGCGATGGGCGGGCGCTGTTGAACCTGATCGAGCAGGTGATGGCCTGGAAGGTCGCGGCGCCGCTGGATGTGGCGCAGCTTGGCCAGCGGCTGATGCGACGGGCGGCGAAATACGACAAGTCGGGCGACGAGCATTACAACCTGATCTCGGCCCTGCACAAATCGGTCCGTGGATCGGACCCGGACGCCGCGCTTTACTGGTTCGCGCGGATGCTTGAAGGGGGCGAGGACCCCCGCTACCTCGCCCGCCGCATCACCCGCATGGCGGTTGAGGATATCGGGCTGGCCGACCCGCAGGCCCAGACCCACTGCCTGCATGCCTGGGAGCTGTACGAACGGCTCGGCAGCCCCGAGGGAGAGTTGGCGCTGGCGCAGGCGGTCGTCTATCTCGCGCTGGCGCCCAAGTCGAATGCAGGCTATGTGGCCTACAAGGCCGCGCGCGACGAGGCGCGGCGCACGGGCAGCCTGATGCCGCCCAAGCATATCCTGAACGCGCCGACCCGGATGATGAAGGATCAGGGCTATGGCGCTGGCTATGCCTATGACCACGATGCCGAGGATGCGTTTTCGGGGCAGGACTACTTCCCCGAGAGCATGCGCCGCCCGGTGTTTTACCAGCCCCCCGAAAGGGGGTATGAGCGCGAGTTGAAAAAACGAGTCGAGTACTTCGCCCGGCTGCGCGGCAAGCGCCAGGGCGGTTGAGAGGGCAGACATGCTGTTTACGATTGTTCAGGTGGCGCTGGGTGGCGCAATCGGATCGGTGGCGCGCTACCTGACTGGCGTGGGAATGATGCGCGCCTTCGGGCAGCAGCCGTTTCCGCTGGGCGTGATTCCGGTGAACATCCTGGGGTCGTTCATCATGGGAGGGTTGGTTGTGTTTCTGGGCCAGAAAGGCTTGACGCATTGGAACGCCTTCCTCGCGGTGGGCATCCTTGGCGGCTTCACCACGTTTTCCAGTTTCTCGCTGGAAAGCTGGCGGCTGATCGATACCGGGCGTTATGATCTGGCAGCGGCCTATGTGCTGCTGTCGGTGGCGATCTCGCTGCTTGCCCTTATCGGCGGTGTCCATCTGATGCGGGCCATACTGGCATGAGCGGTGTGACGACGCTGACCGTTTCCGCGGCCGAAGGTGAACAGCGGCTGGACCGCTGGCTGAAGCGGCGGTTTCCGCAGATCACGCAGGGTGCCGTGGAAAAGATGTGCCGCACCGGACAGCTGCGGGTGGATGGTGGCCGGGTGAAGGCCGCAAGCCGGGTAGCCCCCGGCATGGTGGTGCGGGTGCCCCCGCTGCCCGACGCGCCGCCGCCCGAACGTGACCCGGCGGACCGGATATCCGAGGCGGACACCCGGATGATCCAGGCGGCCGTGCTGTTCAAGGACGAGCATCTGATCGTGCTGAACAAGCCGCCCGGACTGCCCAGCCAGGGCGGCTCTGGCCAGGGCGACCGGCATGTGGACGGTTTGGCCGAGGCGCTGAAGTTCGGCTACAAGGATCGCCCCAAGCTGGTGCACCGGCTGGACAAGGATACGTCAGGCGTCCTGATGCTGGCACGCACCGACCGTGTGGCCCGCGCACTGAGCGAGGCGCTGCGCCACCGGGCCGCGCGCAAGATCTACTGGGCGGTGGTCGCGGGTGTGCCGAACCCCAAGCAGGGCTCGATCAAATACGCGCTGATGAAGGCGCCGGGCCATGGCCGCGGCGGCGAGGGCGAAAAGATGATCTGCATCCATCCCGCCCAGATGAAAGAGCACCCCGACGCAAAGCGGGCGCAGACCGATTTCTTCACGCTCTGGTTCCTTGGCACGCGGATGTCGTGGATGGCGCTGGAGCCGGTGACGGGCCGCACCCACCAGCTTCGCGCCCATATGGCCGAAATCGGCCATCCGATCGTGGGCGACGGCAAGTATGGCGGCTCTGGTCAGGAAAACATGGGCGATGGATGGGGCGCGCAGGTGGGGGGCGATCTCAGCCGCAAGCTGCACCTGCACGCCCGCAGCCTGACCATCGAACATCCGATCACCAAGAAGCAGATGACCTTCGTTGCCCCGCTGCCCGAGCACATGAAGCGCACCTGGGACATGCTGGGCTGGGGCGAGGATGACGTGCCCGCCGATCCGTTCGAGCATCGCAAATGAGCGTCTGGACCCCGAAACGGTTCTGGCAGGCAGCCGCCGTGACCGAGGCGCCGGGTGGCTTCACCGTGACGCTGGACGGCCGCGCGGTGAAGACCCCCGCCAAGGCGCCGCTTGTGGTGCCGACGCGTGCGCTGGCCGAGGCTATCGCCACCGAGTGGCAGGCGCAGGACAAGGTCGTGGACCCGCGGACCATGCCCTTCACCCGTTCGGCCAATGCTGCGATTGACAAGGTGGCCGTGCAGTTCGACGAGGTGGCCGAGCTGATTGCGGCCTATGGGGCAAGCGACCTGATCTGTTATCGCGCCGAAGCGCCTGCGGAACTGGTGGCGCGGCAAGCGGCCGGGTGGGACCCGCTTATGGCCTGGGCCGGGGCGGCGCTGGGGGCCCCGCTGGTCGCCACGACAGGGGTGATGCACCACCCGCAGCCGCCCGAAAGCCTAGAGGCGCTGGCCCGCCGGGTGCGGGGGCTGACGCCCTTCGAACTGACAGCGGCGCATGATCTGGTGGGGCTTTCGGGATCGCTGGTGATTGGCCTGGCGGCGCTGCACGGCCATGCGACGCCCGAGACGCTGTGGCAGCTCAGCCGAATCGACGAGACCTGGCAGCAGGAACTGTGGGGCGTGGACGAGGAAGCCGCTGCGATGGACGACCAACGGCGGCTTGCCTTTCTGCATGCGGCCCGGTTTCACGCGCTGTGCCAGAACAATCCAGCGTGAGCTATTGACCTTGTCGGCAGTCTGACGGCACCTCCGGGGGTGCCGTTTGTCACGATTGAATGCTATCGGATACATGCCTTGACGTCATCGGGGCTGTCCGACCAAACTCGCCGCGCTGCGATCCGGGGGCGACCGGCAGGGAAAGCGGACTCGCGTCGGAACCAGAAAGAGGTGATCATGAAGACGGCACTGCTTCTCGCGACGTTGACAGCCGTGGAGCTTCTGGCTTCGGCTGCCACTGCGGGAACGCTCGACGACGTGAAGGCGCGCGGGATGCTCAACTGCGGCGTCAACACCGGCCTTGTCGGCTTTGCGGCGCCGGATGCCAATGGCAACTGGACCGGGTTCGACGTGTCCTTCTGCCGGGCGCTGGCCGCAGCGGTGCTGGGTGATCCGAAAAAGGTGAATTTCCTGCCGACCACGGGCGACAATGCCTTCCCCATGTTGAAGGCCGCGAAGGTCGATCTGCTGGAGCGAAACTCCACCTGGACCTTCACGCGCGAGGTCGATCTGAAGCTGACCTTCGTGGGCGTGAACTACTATGACGGGCAGGGGTTCCTGGTGCCGAAGAAGCTGGGCGTCAGTTCGGCAAAGGAACTGGGCGGGGCCACGATCTGCCTTCAGCCGGGCACGTCGAACGAAGTGAACCTGGCGGATTACTTCAAGTCGCACAACATGACCTACACCCTTGTCCCGATCCGCGACGATACCGAGGGCAAGCAGAAATTCCTGGCGAAGGCCTGTGACGCCTACACGACCGACGTGTCGGCGCTGGCCTCGATGCGGGCAACGCTTGAGAACCCGCAGGATTATGTGATCCTGCCCGAGGTCATCTCGAAGGCGCCCTCGGGGCCGGTGGTGCGACAGGACGACCCGCAATGGGCCAGCGTGGTGCGCTGGACCCTTTATGCCCTGATCGGGGCCGAGGAATTCGGCATCACATCGGCCAATCTCGAGGAACTGTCGAAGGGCACCGACAACCCGGAAATCAACCGCCTGCTGGGCAGCGACGGCGACCTGGGCACGATGCTGGGGCTCGACAAGGATTGGGCCAAGCGCGCCATCGCCGCGGGTGGCAACTATGGCGAGATCTTCGAGGCCACGATCGGCAGTTCCACCCCCATCGGCCTTGCGCGCGGACTGAATGCGCAATGGACCAAGGGTGGGCTGATGTACGCCATCCCCTTCCACTAGGCCAGAGGCGGCCCGCTGCGGCGATGGAGGGCGCTCAGCCCTCCATCTCGCGCGGAACGATGAAATCGTCTGCCGCCCCCGAGCCAGGTGCCAGATCGGCCCAGTCGTCGATCGGGAATTCGGCCACCAGCGTGGCCCCGGTGGGATAGCGGGCAAATTCCGGATTGAGCGGCGCACGGCCAACCAGTCGTTGCGCAAATTCGGCGATGCCGGGGTTGTGGCCCAGCATCATCACCGTGTCGCCCTTGGCATGGCGCAGCACGGCCAGCATCACGTCAGCGGGCGCCTGGTACAGCTTGTGCGTAAAGCGAGGCGCGGGTGCCGTAGGCAGGACGGCGGCGATGCCGTCCCAGGTTTCCTGCGTGCGCCGCGCATCGGAACTGATCACCTCGTCGGGCACATAGCCGCGCGAGGCAAGCCAGGCGCCCAGATCGGCCGCGGCACCGCGGCCGCGCTTGTTCAGCGGGCGGTCGTGGTCCGCCATTTCGGTGTTGTCCCAGCTCGATTTCGCGTGGCGGGTCAGGATCAGGCGCTTGGTCATCGGTGGAACAGCCTCATGTGATAGGCGGATTGTTCGGGCAGTCTTGCATAGCCGCGGCTGACAGGACAGGTGGTTCTGACACGGCATCCCCCGGTCAGACAGTCGCGCCCCTCCGGCCTTGACAGATGCGCGTGGCAGGCGGGCACATCGTAGCCCGTGGGACCCAGCGCGCCCACCGGGCAGGCGGTGCGGCAGGGGGCCGCGCAGCCGATGCAGGGATTTTCAGAGGGCACCGGCAGCGGCAGCCGGTCGGGCAGCGCCAGCGCCCCCCGGTACGAAACCAGCAGCCCTGCCACATCATGCACCAGAAAGTTCACGGGCGACGCCCAGGCCCGCCCGGTGCGCAGCGCCCAGGCGTAGAACGGGCGGAAGGGTGGGCCGCCGAAGGGGAAGAAGGCAGTGCCGCCGAGGCTTTCGGCCAGCGCACCGATCACTCGTGCCGACCAGCGGTCCAGCGGGTCCGCCGCGCCATCGGCAAATTCGGGCTCGGCGGTGACATGGGGCCAGAAGCCGGGCTCGGCAGGGCCCAGCATCAGCAGGGTCCGGCCCAGCCCTTCGGCCGGATCAGGGTGAAACCCGCCAAAAACGGCCAGGCGGTGGGCGGCGCAGGCCGCCTCGATCCCGGCCAGCGTCATTCGTTGCGCGGCTTCACCCGCGGGGCGGTGGACCGGATGATCGAGCCCGCGCCATGGTCGGTGAACAACTCCAGCAGGCAGGCGTTCGGGATACGACCGTCCAGGATGACCACCGCCCGCACGCCCTGTTCCAGCGCGGCAAGCGCGGTTTCCGTCTTGGGGATCATCCCGCCCGAGATGACGCCGCGATCGGTCATGTCGCGCACTTCCTCGGGCGTCAGTTGCGTAACCACCTCGCCGACCTCGTTCTTCACGCCGGGCACGTCCGTCAGCAGCAGCAGGCGGTCGGCTTTCAGCGCGCCGGCGATGGCGCCCGCGGCGGTATCGCCGTTGACGTTGTAGGTTTCGCCGTTGTCGCCGGGGCCGACGGGGGCAACCACCGGGATGATGCCCGCCTTGAACAGGTCATGCAGCACCTGCGGGCGCATGTCGCGCGGCTTGCCGACAAAGCCCAGTTCCGGGTCATCCGGCTCGCAGACCATCAGGTCGTCATCCTTGCCGGAAATGCCGACGGCGCGGCCGCCCTGGTCGTTGATCGCCTGCACGATCCGCTTGTTCACCAGGCCCGAAAGCACCATCTCGACCACCTCGACCGTGGCCGCGTCGGTGACCCGCTTCCCGCGCACGAAGGTGGTGGGGATCTCCAGCTTCTTCAGAAGCGCGTTGATCTGCGGCCCGCCGCCATGCACCACAACCGGGTTCACGCCGACCTGGCGCATGAACAACACGTCCTGCGCGAATTCGGCCATCGCAGCGTCATCGCCCATGGCGTTGCCGCCGAACTTGATGACCACGATCGCGCCGGTATAGCGCTGCAGGTAGGGCAGCGCCTCGTTCAGCGTCCGCGCGGTTGCGACAGAATCTTCCATGTTCATGAGCTGTTTTTTCATCAGTGGGATCCCGGACAGGACTGTTGTGGTAGTCCCTTTGCGCGGTCCTGCCAAGGGTCGCGGGCGGTCCGTTGCGTTTTCCTGCCGCATCGCTAGGGTCGGCCCCGGAGGTGCCCGATGAGCGAACGGCAGAAGACATTGGTGCTGACGGGGGCCAGCCGCGGAATCGGCCACGCCACGGTAAAGCGGTTTTCGGCCGGGGGCTGGCGGGTGCTGACCTGTTCGCGCCAGCCGTTCGATCCGCGCTGTCCCTGGCCGGGCGGCGCCGAGAACCACATCGAGCTTGATCTGGCCGATCCCAACAAGACCATCGCGGCCATCGAGGTGATCAAGGAAAAGCTTGACGGCAAACTTGACGCGCTGGTGAACAATGCGGGGATCTCGCCCAAGGGGGTCGGCGGCAGCCGTCTGAACACGCTGGATACCGACCTGCGCACCTGGGGGCAGGTGTTCCATGTGAACTTCTTTGCTCCTGTCGTGCTTGCGCGCGGGCTGAAGGCCGAACTGATGGCGGCCAAGGGGTCGGTGGTCAACGTGACCTCGATCGCCGGCAGCCGGGTTCACCCTTTCGCCGGGGCGGCCTATTCCACCTCGAAGGCGGCGCTGGCCGCGCTGACGCGCGAGATGGCGCATGATTTCGGCCCGCTTGGCGTGCGGGTGAACGCCATCGCGCCCGGCGAGGTGGAAACCGCGATCCTGTCGCCCGGAACCGACAAGATCGTGGAAAAGCTGCCGATGCAGCGTCTCGGCCAGCCCTCCGAGGTGGCCAGCGTCATCTGGTTCCTGTGCTCGCCGGATTCGAGCTACATCTCCGGCGCCGAGATCGAGGTGAACGGCGCCCAGCATGTCTGACGCTCCGGCAGGGTTCGCGGCGGATTGGCGGGCGATGGTGGCGGCGCTGCCGCCCGCCCGCGCCGCCGAACTGGCCCGGCGGGCGCAGGCGGCGCCGCTTTACGCCCATGCCTACGCCTTCCACCTGAACCTGCGCCACGGGATGACGCCCGAAGCGGTGCTGGCCTTCGCCGCCCGGCACGGTCTGCGGGGCGTGAAGATCCATGTGGAGGATGGCGAAGGGCTGTCGCTGCGCGCACGCGATACGGCGGGTCGGCGTGCCTTCGGCGCAAGGGCCGCGGCGCTTGGCCTCGATCTGCATGTCGAGACCAGCCATACCGCTGCCGCCGACCTGACCGAGGCGGTCGAGATCGCCCGCGCGACCGGGGCGACATCGGTCCGCTGTTATCCGCGCCATGCGGGGCCGCTGTCGGCCGTGCTGCGCCAGGTGGTAGCCGATCTGGGCTTGCTCGCGCGGCTGGACCCCGGGGGGCACCTGGCCTTCACGCTCGAGCAGCACGAAGACCTGCGCTCGGCCGAACTGGTCGAGGTGCTGAAGCGGGTGGACAATCCGCGGCTGCATCTGCTGTTCGATTTCGGCAACATGGTTAACGCGCTCGAAGCGCCGATGGCGGCCCTGGCGGTGCAGGGCCCCTGGGTGACAGAGGCGCATGTGAAGGATGCGATGGCTCTGCCTGACCGTGGCGGCTGGGCGCATCGGGCCTGTCTGACGGGGCAGGGGCACCTGCCGATGCAGGCTCTGCTGGTGGGCCTGCTTCTGTTGGGCGAGGACCGGCCGCAGGTCATGGCCTTCGCGCTGGAGGAGGAAGAGGATTACGTCGCGCCCGCCTTTAGGTTTCCCGACGAAGGGCCTGATCCGGTGATCCCGCCGCGTGGCGCCAGCGAAACCCCCCTGACCGGGCCGCTCGAGCCGCGGCTTGCGCGCGAACGTGCCGCGGCAGACCGGCAGGTGGCCGAAGTGCGCCGGATGCTGGCCGAAATTGCCGCGGCGGCCGAGGCGGCCGCTATTCCAGCCCCGCGATGATGGCCCGCAGGGTTTCCAGCCCCTCGCCCTTTTCCGACGAGGTCACGACGATCTCGGGATAAGCGGCGGGGTGCTTGGCCAGCGCGCCGCGCACCTGCGCCAGCGTCTCGTCGCGCTCGGTCCGGCTGACCTTGTCGGCCTTGGTCAGCACCGCCTGGAAGGTGACAGCGGATTTGTCGAGCAGGGTCAGGATCTCCTGGTCCACCGCCTTTACCCCGTGGCGCATGTCGATCAGCACGAAGGCGCGACGCAGGGTGGCGCGCCCCGACAGATAGGCCTTCAGCAACTGCTGCCACTTGGCCACCACGGCCACCGGCGCCTCGGCATACCCATAGCCGGGCAGGTCGACCAGGTAGCGCGCCTCGCCCAGCGCAAAGTAGTTGATCTCCTGCGTCCGCCCCGGCGTGTTCGACGCCCGCGCCAGCGATTTCCGCCCGGTCAGTGCGTTGATCAGGCTGGATTTCCCGACGTTCGAGCGGCCCGCGAAGCAGACCTCGATCCGGTCGGCGGGGGGCAGGCCGTCCATCGCGACCACGCCCTTCACGAAATCGACCGGCCCGGCAAAGAGCAGCCGACCGCGTTCGCGGCTCAGGTCGTCGGGGTCCGCGACCAGCGGGAAAGGAAGGGATGTCATGCCAGCACCTCCAGGCTCAGGCCGGGTTCGATGGTGCCACCCGTTTCGACCACGGCAAAGATGCCGAAATTCTCTGTGCCGCGCAGGGCGCGCAGCGCGGCCAGCGTGTCACCCTCGATCCGGCCGGTCGCCGGGTTCACCGTTGTGGCGCGGCAGCGGCCGATGGGTTCCACAACCCGAAGCACCGCATCACCCAGCTTCAGGCGGCGGCCGATCAGCGTTTCCTCGGCCCAGGGTTCCAGCCCCTCGACCCAGAGGTTGCCGCGCCAGCGGTGGATCGACAGATCCATCCCCATTGCCGCGCCCAGCGCCGCATTCGAGGCCAGTGACAGGATCGAAATGGTGGGCTCGGGCGTGTCCGTCATGCCGCGGTCGCCCGCACTCACCAGCCGGGCCGGGCGGGCGCGGTCGGCGGGCACCAGGGGCTGCACCCAGTCAAGGAAGGCCGCAGCCTCGGTCGCGGGGGCGAAAGTCAGGGCCGGGCGGTCGGGGTGGGTCAGGGTGATCCGCCCCGTCGCGGCGTCGAAGGCGCATTCGATCGCCATCAGAAGCGGCGCCTTGGCCCCGCGGCAGAAGTTCATGCAAGGCGCCCAGCCGGGGGCCGCGGGCAGGTTGGCCGCCTCGTGCGCCACGGCCCAATGCCGGTCCCAGGGCAGGCAGGCCCCCGCAGAAAGCGCAACGGACGCGAGGTGCTCGCGTCCGTGGGCCTTGATCGGGTGGCGGTAGATCCGCGCCAGCCGTCCGGTCATTTGGCGACCGGCTTCTTGCGCTGGAAGCCGGCGCGGATGTTGCCGAAGATGTCGGGCGAATGGCCGTGACGGCGCATGATCATGTACTGCTGGATGAAGGTCAGCGAGTTGTTGGTGATGTAGTACAGCACCAGCCCCGATGCGAAATGGCCCAGCATGAACATGAAGATGAACGGCATCCAGGCAAAGATCATCTTCTGCGTCTGATCGGTGGGCGCCGGGTTCAGTTTCTGCTGCAGCCACATGGTAATGCCCAAGAGCAGCGGCAGCAGCCCCAGCGAGATCGGGGCCAGGATCGACCCCACTTCGGGTGCGCCGAAGGGCAGCAGGCCGAAGAGGTTCATCCAGGACGAGGGGTCAGGCGCCGACAGGTCGCGGACCCAGCCGAAGAAGGGCGCCTGGCGCAGTTCGATCGTGACGTAGATCACCTTGTAGAGCGAGAAGAAGATCGGAATCTGCAGCAGCACGGGCAGGCAGCCCGCGGCCGGGTTCACCTTCTTCTCCTTGTAAAGCTGCATCATTTCGCGCTGCAGCTTGCCCTTGTCGTCCCCCGCGCGTTCCTTCAGCTTTTCCATCTCGGGCTGAAGTTCCTTCATCCGCGCCATCGAGACGTAGGACTTGTAGGCCAGCGGGAAGAGGATCGCCTTGATGATGAACACCAGGCAGATGATCGCAAGGCCCATGTTGCCAACCAGGATGTGCAAGTTGTGCATCAGCCAGTAGATCGGCTTGGTGAAGAAGAAGAACCAGCCCCAGTCGATCGAGTCGATGAAGCGGTCGACGTGATCGCGGTTCTGGTACGTCCGGATCGTGTCGTATTCCTTCGCCCCCGCAAAGAGGCGCGAGGTGACCTCGGCCTGGCCGCTGGCGGCCACCGTCATCACCGGCAGGCGCGCCTCGGTCTGGTAGATGTCGCTGGCCTTGGTGTATTTCGCCACCGCGGTGAAGGGGCTGCCCGCGGCCGGGATCAGCGTCGTCATCCAGTACTTGTCGGTAAAGCCGATCCAGCCATCCGTCTTGGCGTCGACCACCTCGGCGGGGCCGCCCTCGCGGGCGACGTCGTCCAGCTTCGGCATGCCCCGGTACTTGATCTCGGTCAGCTTGCCGTCGATCATCTGCACCACGCCTTCGTGCAGGATCGTGGTGCTTTGCGAGACCGGCTCGCCGTGGCGAACGACCATCCCGTAGGGCTGCAGCGTGACCGGTGCGCCGGTGGTGTTCTGCACGCCCTGGGTCACGGTGAACATGTAGTTCGCGTCGATCGCCATCGTGCGGGTGAAGACCAGACCCTTGCCGTTGTTCCAGGTCAGGGTGACGGGGGTTGACGGGGTCAGGGTGTCGTTGCCCTGCACCGACCAGATGGTGTTTGCATTCGGCACGTCGCTTTCGGTCAGGCTCCCGCCCGGGGCCCAGCCGTACAGCACATAATAGGCATGCTTGTCGCCGACCGGGGTCAGCAGCCGGACAAGGGGGGAGTCCTTTGCCAGCGTCTCGGGGTAGCCCTTCAGCAAAAGATCGTCGATCCGCCCGCCTTGCAGCGAGATCGCGCCTTCGAGGCGCGGCGTCTGGATCTTCAGCCGCGGAATGTCGGCTGCGGCGGCGGTCGCAACCTCGCTTGCGGTGGCTGCGGTCGTGGCGGGGGCCGCGGCCGGTGCGGCGGTGGTGGCCGTGGCTGTCGCCGCGGGCGGCTGCTGTGTGGTCTGGGGCTGGTCCTGTGGCGGGAACAACAGGAACCACACGAGGATCACGGCAAAGCTGAGCGCCGTGGCGAGGATGAGGTTCTTGTTCTGATCGTCCATCTGGACCACCGCCTGTGCTGTCGCTGAATCAGCCGTGGTTCAACAGAAGGGGGGCGCAAAGGTCAAGCAGTTTCGCCGTGAACGGGTCCGGCGGCAGGGGCAGAGTTGGCGCGCGGGTGGCCGATCAGACGGCGTGGCGGCCGATCCGCGGCGGCCCGGCGCTGCGCGCGCGCTGCGCCGCGACCCAGACGACCGTGTCCGCGAAGGGCATCGGCCGGGCGATCCCGAAGCCCTGCACATGGCCACAGCCAAGCTGCGTCAGGAGCTCATGTTCCGCCGAGGTTTCGACCCCTTCCGCTACGGTTGCAAGGCCCAGCCGGTCGGCCATCGACAGGATGGCCGTTACCATCCGCTGCTGTTCCGGATCGCTGTCGACATGGCTGATGAAGCTGCGGTCGATCTTGATGCGGCTGATGGCAAGGCGGCGGATGCTGGCGATGGCGGCATGCCCGGTGCCGAAGTCATCCAGGTCGACCCCGCAGCCAAGGTCTGCCAGGGCCGCGATATTGCGCACGATCACATCATTGTCGGTATTGGCCACGACGGTTTCCAGCACCTCGATGCACAGCCGGTCGGGCGTCAGATCGAAGCGGTCGAGTTCCCATTTCAGCAGTTCCGGCAGCCGGGGGTTGCGCAACTGCTCGGCCGAGAAGTTCACCGCGACGGCGGGAATGCCCAGGTCCGCCGCGTCCCAGGCGGCCAACGCGGTCAGCGCCCGGTACAGGATCACTTCGCCCAGCCGCTCGGCCAGCCCCGCCTGTTCGATCAGGGGCAGGAATTCTGCCGGAGCGATCAGGCCACGGCTCGGGTGTTGCCAGCGCGCCAGGGCCTCGAACCCGGTGATCTCGCCGGTCTTGGCGGAAATCTGGGGCTGGAACCAGGGCAGGATCTGGCCCTGTTCAAGTGCGCCTTCCAGATCGGCGCGCAAGGCGCCGCGATTGGCGCGCTGTCGCTGAAGTTCCGGGGAAAAGGCCCGAATCGCACCGGGGCCGTTCTTGCGGGCATCGTCGGCGGCCAGTTCTGCCGCTTCGAGCAGGGCGCGACCGGTGGCTGCGGGGGCGCGGCCCAGCAGGCAGAAGCCCACGGATGCGGTGACATAGATCCGGGTGGCATCGACGATGATCGGACCGGCGACCGCCGATTGCAGCCGCGCCGCAACCTGCAGCACACTTTCCAGATCGGCATGTCGGATGCTGTGCAGGGCGACGGCGAAACAGTCCCCTTCAAGCCGGGCGAGATGGTCGGCATTGCGCAAGACGCTGCGCAGACGGTCCAGGGTCTGTTGCAGGATCTCGCCATGCGCCCCATGGCCGTGACGGTCGACCAGCGGCGCCACCTCATCCAGATGAAGGACAAGGCACGCGGTCGTCTTGCCCTCGCGCAGAGCGGTCAGAACCTCGTCTTCCATCCGGTGGATCAGGACGGCCCGCGGTGCGCCGGGCGCTGGCGCCGCCACCCTGTCGGGCATGTACCGGAAGGCCCCCGCGATCAGCATCACCAGCGGCAGGCCCAGCGCGGCCAGGATCAATCCTTCTTCGCCCCAGAGCCAGAACGAGGCAAGTGTTGCCGCCGGAATGAATGCGAGGTTTTCCGGCCGCCGACCCTGCTGTGCCATCTTGCCCAGCGCGATCCCAAGCCCTTGCCGCATAAGTTGCGTCATTATCCCCCCCGACATTCACGCGGCACATTCCGCGCAGGACGAGGGGAGGCTAAGAAACCGGTCTGAGTTC
Source organism: Paracoccaceae bacterium (assembly GCA_027351005.1). GTDB lineage: Bacteria > Pseudomonadota > Alphaproteobacteria > Rhodobacterales > Rhodobacteraceae > Solirhodobacter. Next base: position 23,949 of record DAIEJF010000129.1, read on the forward strand.
TTCGTTAATCCTCGCCCCGCAGTCGCGGCAGATTTTCCTCAAATGCCACAGGTTTCTCGCCCAGCTTCAGGCCCAGAAAGTCGAACAGGCCGGGGTCCGGCAGATGCGACGGGCGGGCGTTCATCAGGGCGCGGAACATCACCTGGCGGCGGCCGGGGCTGCGTGCTTCCCAGCCGTCGAGGATCTGCTTCACCTGCTGACGCTGAAGGCCGTCCTGCGACCCGCAAAGGTCGCAGGGGATGATCGGGTATTTCATTGCGCGGGCGAAGCGGTCGCAATCGGCTTCGGCCACGAAGGCCAGCGGGCGGTAGACGAACAGATCACCATCCTCGTTCACCAGCTTCGGCGGCATGGTCGCAAGCCGCCCGCCGTGGAAGAGGTTCATGAAGAACGTCTCGAGGATGTCGTCACGGTGATGGCCCAGCACCACGGCGGAACAGCCTTCCTCGCGCGCGATGCGGTACAGGTTGCCGCGCCGCAGCCGCGAGCACAGCGCGCAGTAGGTGCGCCCCGCGGGCACCTTGTCCATCACGATGGAATAGGTGTCCTGATACTCGATCCGGTGCGGCACGCCCATCTTCGTCAGGAATTCGGGCAGCACGGTTGCCGGAAAGCCCGGCTGCCCCTGGTCGAGGTTGCAAGCCAGCAGGTCCACCGGCAGCAGGCCGCGCCATTTCAATTCGTGCAGCACCGCAAGCAGGGTGTAGCTGTCCTTGCCGCCTGACAGGCACACCAGCCAGCGCGCGCCGCGCTCGATCATGCCGTAGGTCTCGATCGCCTCGCGCACCTCGCGCACGATCCGCTTGCGCAGCTTCTTGAACTCGGTCGAGGTCGGGGCGCCGTGAAACAGGGGGTGGATGTCGTCGAGGTCGTCAAGCATGGGGGCCTCGGGAATGGTCGTGGTTGCAGGGGGGGACGGGATCATAGCCGCTGCCGCCCCAGGGGTTGCAGCGCAGGACCCGCCAGAGCGTCAGCCAGGTGCCCTTCAGCGCGCCGTGCCGTTCCAGCGCCTCGAGCGCATAGGCCGAGCAGGTGGGCTGAAACCGGCAGCCGTTGCCGACCCAGGGGCTCAGCACCAGCCGGTACGCGCGGATCGGCAGGGCGACGATCCGGGCCAGCGGGCTCATGCGCGGGGCTCCCGCCGGGGCTGGGGCGGCGCATGCACCTGGGCCAGCGCGGTGTGCAGGTCGTTTAGCAGCAGGGCGAAGGGGCGATCGACCGTGGCGCCGGGGCGGCCAACCAGGACGTAATCCCAGCCGTCGCGACCGCGCAGCGGCAGGATGGCCCGGGCGATCTCGCGCAGGCGCCGCTTGGCGCGGTTGCGCATCACCGCGTTACCAACCTTCTTCGAGCAGGTGAAGCCGACCCGGACGCCGGGCGGCTCATGGTCCTCGCGGCGGCGGGCCTGCAACAGGAAGCCAGGGGTCCCCTGCCTGCGGGCGGCCGCTGCGCGCAGGAAATCGGCGCGCTTGGCCAGAACCGTCAGACATGACAAAACCGCCGCAGGCCCGGCCGCGGCATCATCGCCTGCCACGGGGTCCTCCGGCGGTGTCATGGGGTCAGACCCGAATCAGCCTCAGGCCGACAGGCGCTTGCGGCCCTTGGCGCGGCGGGCGTTGAGCACCTTGCGGCCGCCAACGGTTGCCATGCGGGCGCGGAAGCCGTGGCGGCGGGCGCGGACTAGATTCGAGGGTTGATAGGTGCGCTTCATCGCGGGCTCCGTTAGGTTTGCAGCCCAAACCCGAAGGATTCGAAGGCCGCCTGCTATTCGAAGCCCGTCCTTTACGCAGACCCGGCCTGCAAGTCAATTCGCGACGCGCGTTTTTGCCGAAGGAATCTGTGCGGTCGCGGGACTACCCTTCCGGCACGTTCCGCCCCATGTTTCGCAACGCGGCACGCCGCCGCCGGAAAACCAGATGCCCGACCGTCCGCACCCGTTCCTGCGCGCCTTGCCGCTGATCCTGATCCTGGTGGTTGCCGGGGTGGGCGCGCTGACGTTGCGCGACACGCTGAGCTTCGAGGCGCTGCGCCGCCATCACGAGGTGCTGATGCAACTGGCGGCGCAACACTACGCGCTGACGGCGACGGGCTTCGTGCTGCTCTATACCGCGATTGTCGCGCTGTCCTTGCCCGGCGCCACGATCTGTACCCTTGCGGGCGGGTTCCTGTTCGGGGTGTTCCCGGGGGTGCTGTTCAACGTGGGGGCCGCCACCGCAGGCGCTGTGCTGGTGTTCCTGGCCGCGCGCGCGGGGTTTGGCGAACGGATCGCCGGGCGGCTGGACAGCGCGACGGGCGCGCTTGCGCGGTTGCGCGACGGGCTTCAGGCCAACGAGATCCCCTTTCTTCTGGTCATGCGGCTGGTGCCCGCGGTGCCGTTCTTCGTGGCGAATCTGGTGCCGGCGTTCCTTGGCATCCGGCTGGGCCGGTTCGCGGCCACGACATTCGTGGGCATCCTGCCAGCATCGCTGGTGTTTACTTGGGTCGGCTCTGGGCTTGGGGCGGTGATCGAGATGGGCACGGCGCCCGATCTGGGGGTGCTGTTCCATCCGCAGATCCTCGCGCCGCTGCTGGCGCTGGCGGCGCTGGCGGTGGTTCCGGTCGTGGTGAAGGCGATGCGGCGATGAAGGTGGATCTGTGCGTGATCGGGGCAGGGGCCGGGGGGCTTTCGGTTGCAGCCGGGGCGGTGCAGATGGGCGCCCGCGTCGCGCTGATCGAGGCCGGGCGGATGGGGGGGGATTGCCTCAACACCGGCTGCGTTCCGTCGAAGGCGTTGCTGGCGGCTGCGAAGTCCCGGCCCGAGGCAGGCTACGCGGCCGCGATGGCGCAGGCCGCCGCCGCGATTGCCCGGATCGCCCCGCATGACAGCGAGGAGCGATTCGCGGGCCTTGGCGTCGATGTCATCCGCGGGTGGGCGCGCTTTGTCGGACCCGCGACGGTCGAGGTGGCGGGCCGCCGCATTACCGCGCGGCGGTTCGTGCTGGCCACCGGGGCCCGGCCCGCGGTTCCTCCTCTGCCCGGGCTGGATCAGGTGCCCTACCTGACGCCCGAGACGCTTTTTGACCTGCGCGAGCCGCCGGGGCGGCTGCTGATTCTGGGCGGCGGCCCGGTGGGGGTGGAACTGGCGCAGGCCCACTGCCGACTGGGAGTACCTGTCACCGTGGTCGAGGCGGGGCGTATGCTGGCGCGCGAGGATCCGATGCTGGCGGAAGAGGTTCTGGACCGGCTGGTGGCAGAGGGGGTGACGCTGATCGCGGGAACGCCGGTGGCGGCGGTCGAGGGCGCGCCGGGGGCCATGACGCTGCGGCTTGCCGACGGGCGGCACGTTTCGGGCACCCATCTGCTACTTGCCACCGGGCGCCGCCCCGCGCTGGAGGGGCTGGGCCTCGATGCGGCCGGGATCGCTGTCGAGGAGGGCCGGGTGAAGGTGGACGCGCGGCTGCGCACGACCAACCGCCGGGTCTTTGCCATCGGCGATGCGGCCTCGGCGCTGCAATTCACCCATATGGCGGGCTATCAGGCTGGGGTCGTGATCCGGCAGGCGGTGCTTGGCCTGCCCGCCCGTGCCCGCAGCGACCACATCCCCCGGGTCCTCTACACCGAGCCGGAGCTGGCGCAGATCGGCCTGACCGAACCCGAGGCGCGCGCCCGCTACGGCGCCCGGCTGACGGTCATCGACCGGCCGCTGTCAGGCGTCGACCGGGCGGTGACCGATGGCATCGAGGGGGGGCGCATCCGGCTGATGGTGGTAAGGGGGCGGCCGGTGGGCGTGGGGCTGACCGGCCCCGCGGCGGGCGAGATGATCGGCATCTGGGCGCTCATCTTCGCCCGCCGCCTCGGCGTTTCCGCGCTTGCCGCCACGGTCCTGCCCTATCCTGTGCTCTCCGAACTTTCGAAACAGGCTGCGGGAGCCTATTTTTCCCCGCAGCTCTTTGATAATCCCTTGCTCAAGCGGGTCGTCTGGTTGGTACAGAGATACCTGCCCTGAACCCGCACGAGGCGCGTGCATGTTTCCCAACACCCTGTCCGGCCGGTTCCTGATTCTGACGACGGTCTTCGTGATGCTGGCCGAAGTGCTGATCTTTGTGCCCTCGATCGCCCGGTTCCGCGAAGACTACCTGCTGGCGCGCCTTGAACGGGCGCAGATCGCCTCGCTTGCGCTCTTGGCCAACAATGGCACCGTGTCGGACAGTCTTGAACGGGAACTGCTGGCGAATGCCGGGGTGCTGAACGTGGTGCTGCGGCGGGACGCGGTGCGGCAACTGGTGCTGTCATCGCCGATTCCAGAGCCGATCTACGCCACCTACGACCTGCGCGATGAAGGGCCGTTCGAACTGATCCGCGATGCGCTGAGCGACCTTCTGTCGCCACATGACCGGATCATCCGGGTGATCGGCAACCCGGTGCAGGATGCGGGGCTGCTGATCGAAGTCACCACGGAAACCGCGCCGCTGCGGAAGGCGATGGTGGAATACGGGCTGCGGGTGCTGGCGCTGTCGGCCATCATCTCG
>DAIEJF010000149.1 GCA_027351005.1 Paracoccaceae bacterium
GCGGCGGCGGGCGCGTGGCCCACCTGCGCCGCCTCGCCCGCGCCCAGCCAGGCCGCGCGGAGCGGCACCTCGGTGCCGTCGATGCGTTTCAGCGTGTCGCCCACGTCCACCGCGATCTGCACGCTGCCGTTGTGCGGCGCACGGCCCGCGAAATGGTCGGTCAGCGAGGTCAGCCCCGATTTGGGTTCGGCGGCATAGCGGCCGTTCTGGGGACCGGGCACCGGCACCTCGCCCGCGGCCATGCGATCCAGCAGCGCCTCGAAGCCTTCGGCGGTCAGATCCTCGTAATAGTCCTTGCCGATCTGGGCCATCGGCGCGTTGGCGCAGGCGCCCAGGCATTCCACCTCTTCCCAGGTGAACTTGCCGTCGGCCGACAGGGTGTGCGGCTTGGGTGCGATCTTCTTCTTGCAGACCGCGACCAGGTCTTCCGACCCGCAGAGCATGCACGAAAGCGTGCCGCAGATCTGCACATGCGCGACCGACCCCGTGGGTTCCAGCTGGAACATGAAGTAGAAGGTCGCAACCTCCAGCGCGCGGATATAGGCCATGCCCAGCATGTCGGCCACATGCTCGATGGCGGGCTTGGTCAGCCAGCCTTCCTGTTCCTGCGCCCGCCACAGCAGCGGAATGATCGCAGAGGCCTGTCGGCCCGGCGGGTATTTCGTGATCTGCGCCCTGGCCCAGGCCTCGTTGGCGGGGGTGAAGGCGAAGCTCTGGGGCTGGTGGGCGGCAAGACGGCGTAGCATCAGACAGAAGCTCCGGGCTGGAAGACGAGCGCGGCGATCGCCACGACGGACACGACCGCCGCGGCCACACCGGCCATCAGGTGTTTGGCATAGGGCAGGCCCTGCTGCCCGTAGATCCAGGTGTCGGCAAGGCTCATGAAGGCGAAGACGGCGAAGAGGAAGGCGATCACCGTCAGGTCACGGTAGGCGGTGGCACCGCAGGCAAGCATGGTGAAGGCCGTGTAGCGGTTGGCCATCACCTTGGGAAGGTCGCCCGCGCGGTGGGTCGTCCAGTCCATGCCCTTCACCGGGTCGCGCAGGAACATGACGGCCAGCATCCCGGTGACCAGGATGCCCATCGCCGAGCCTGCAAGGGCGAAGGTGGCCAGCGGCGGGATCATTGGCAGACCTCGGGCTTCAGCACCAGCCGGTCGGCGCCCTGCGCCGTGGCCTTGCCCTCATCCTCCAGCCGCTGCACCACCGCGGACGCCACCTCGGCCGACAGGCCCGAGGCCGCGATGACCCGATCGGCGTTCGCCTCGGTCACCACGCAGCCCGCAGCCCGGGCAGCGGCGACGAAGGCCGCCACCTCGACCGGGCGGGGCCCGCCTTCGGCCAGCGCCGGAAGCGCGGGCACGAAGGCGGCCGCCGCAAGAAGCGCCGCGCCCGTGTTCACCGGTCGATCTCCCCGAACACGATGTCGAGCGAACCGATGATGGCGGCCACGTCGGCCAGCAGGTGCCCCTTGGCGATGTAGTCGATCGCCTGAAGATGCGGATAGCCCGGCGCGCGGATCTTGGCCCGATAGGGCCGGTTGGTACCGTCGGCCTTCAGGAACACGCCGAATTCGCCCTTGGGCGCCTCGACCGCGGCATAGACCTCGCCCGCGGGAACGTGGAAGCCTTCGGTGTAAAGCTTGAAGTGGTGGATGAGCGCCTCCATCGAGGTCTTCATCTCGCCCCGCTTCGGCGGGCTCAGCTTGCCGCGGGCCATCACGTCGGTCTTTGCCGCGGGCTCGCGCAGCTTGGCGCAGGCCTGCTGCACGATCCGGGTCGACTCGCGCATCTCGGCCATGCGGCACAGATAGCGGTCATAGCAGTCGCCGTTCTTGCCGACCGGGATCTTGAAGTCGAATTCGTCGTAGCATTCGTAGGGCTGCGCACGCCGCAGGTCCCAGGCCAGCCCCGAGCCACGCACCATCACGCCCGAGAAGGCCCAGTTCTGGATGTCGTCTTCGGTGACGATCCCGATGTCGGCGTTGCGCTGCTTGAAGATGCGGTTTTCCGTCAGCAGGCCGTCGATGTCGTCCAGCACCTTCGGGAAGGCGTCGGCCCAGGCCTCGATATCGGCGATCAGGTCGGCGGGCAGGTCCTGGTGCACGCCACCGGGGCGGAAATAGGCCGCGTGCAGACGCGCGCCGCAGGCCCGTTCGTAGAACACCATCAGCTTTTCGCGTTCCTCGAAGCCCCACAGCGGCGGGGTCAGCGCGCCCACGTCCATCGCCTGCGTCGTCACGTTCAGCAGGTGGTTCAGGATGCGGCCGATTTCCGAGTAGAGCACGCGGATCAGGCTGGCGCGCCGCGGCACGACGGTGCCGGTCAGCTTCTCGATCGCCAGGCACCAGGCATGTTCCTGGTTCATCGGCGCCACATAGTCCAGCCGGTCGAAATAGGGCAGGTTCTGCAGATAGGTCCGGCTTTCCATCAGCTTTTCGGTGCCGCGGTGCAGAAGCCCGATATGCGGGTCGCAGCGTTCCACGATCTCGCCGTCCAGCTCCAGCACCAGACGCAGCACGCCATGCGCGGCCGGGTGCTGCGGGCCGAAGTTGATGTTGAAGTTGCGGATGCGCTGCTCGCCGGTCAGCGTGTCATCGAACTTGCCATCCATGCTCAGGCCCACTCCATGTTTGCGCGCCAGGCCGGGGGAACATCGCCCAGCGTCGTCGCGACGAAGTCGTATTGCGCAGCCAGCCAGCGCCCGGCACGGCGCCGCTGGAATTCCGTCATCGGCACCGCCTGCCCCTCGAACACGCGGCGTTCGAAGCGGGCGGGCACCGGGGTCAGGCCCAGGAAGGCGCAGATGCGCCCGACCCCGGCCTGCGAAAACAGGTCTTCATAGAACATCACCAGCCGCCGCGCCGGGGCGACCGCGGCCAGGATCTTGCTCAGCGCGGCGCGGTAGTCGCTGCGCTCGGCGATCTGCGGCTCTTTCCCGGTGATGACCCGGTTCAGGATCCGCTTCGCCCGCTCGGCCAGGCTCTCGCCGGGTTTGGCGCGCCGCTCGGCCATCATGCGCACATGGCTCCAGAGCCGGGCCACCGGGTCGCGCATCAGGTAGATGAAGCGCACATCCGGCAGAAGCCGCGCCATGCCCGCCAGACGGTCCTGCGACAACAGCGAATAGGCCGGCGTCATGTCGGCCACCAGCCGCCCCTCGGCCCCGTCCGTCAGGTAATCCAGATAGGCCGCGGCGTCCTCGCGCTCGCGGGCAAGGACGGCCAGCCAGCGGTCCATCAGGGTAATCTGGCGGCGCAGCTCATCGGCCCAGGGCCCTGCGGCCCCCGCAAGATCCGCCTGAAGACCCGCGCGGCGCCCCTCGATCACGCGGCGCTGATAGGCCCAGTCGTTCCGGTCGATCGCGTCGAAGTAGTGCAGCTCCTTGATGGGCTGCATCCAGCATTCCGGATGATCCGAAATGTAGCGGTGGAGCCAACTGGTCCCCGCTTTCGTCGCGCCGACGCAGAACATGAGCCTGGGCTCGGCCATCAGCCAGCCGCCCCCTTCTTCTCGTCGCCCGGCAGGATGTATTGCGCACCTTCCCAGGGACTCATGAAGTCGAACTGGCGGTATTCCTGCACCAGCTTCACCGGCTCGTAGACCACGCGCTTCTGCGCCTCGTCGTAGCGGACCTCGACATAGCCCGTGGTCGGGAAATCCTTGCGCAGCGGATGGCCGCGGAAGCCGTAGTCGGTCAGGATGCGGCGCAGGTCGGGGTGGCCCGAGAAGAGGATGCCGAACATGTCGAACACCTCGCGCTCGAACCAGTTGGCCGACGGGTGCACTGCGATGACAGACGGCACCATCGTGTCTTCATCCACCGCCACCTTCACGCGCACCCGATGGTTCCGGTACATCGACAGCAGGTGATAGACCACGTCGAAACGTTGGGCGCGTTCGGGATGGTCCACGGCGGTGATGTCGACCAGGGTCGAGAACTTGCAGGCCGGGTCGGATTTCAGGAAGGCCAGCAGGTCAGCGATGGTGTCGGGCGCGGCCTCCAGCGTCAGTTCGCCAAAGGCCACGGACGACCCGTGCACCATCTGCGGCCGCATTTCGCGGATCTGGGCGCCAAGCGCGGTCAGGGCTTCGGACATGCGCGCCTCCTCAGCGGACAAGGGTGCCGACGCGGCGGATCTTCCGCTGCAGTTGCAGGATGCCGTACAGCAGCGCCTCGGCCGTGGGCGGGCAGCCCGGAACGTAGACATCGATCGGAACGATCCGGTCGCAGCCGCGCACCACCGAGTAGCTGTAGTGGTAGTAGCCCCCGCCATTGGCGCAGGAGCCCATCGAGATCACATAGCGCGGCTCGGGCATCTGGTCGTAGACCTTGCGCAGTGCCGGCGCCATCTTGTTGGTCAGCGTGCCCGCCACGATCATCAGGTCGGACTGCCGCGGGCTGGCGCGGGGCGCGGTGCCGAAGCGTTCCACGTCATAGCGCGGCATGGCGACATGGATCATCTCGACCGCGCAGCAGGCCAGACCGAAGGTCATCCAGTGCAGCGAGCCGGTGCGGGCCCAGTTGATGATGTCTTCCGTCGAGGTCAGCAGGAACCCCTTGTCCTGCAACTCGCGGTTCAGCGCCTCGGTCGCGACATCCTTGTCGACGCCCGCGGTGTTGGCTCCGGCCATCACTCCCATTCCAGCGCCCCCTTCTTCCATTCATAGGCAAAGCCGACCGTCAGCACGGCCAGGAACACCATCATCGACCAGAAGGCCACCATGCTCAGCCCGCCGAAGGCGACCGCCCAGGGGAAGAGGAAGGCCACTTCGAGGTCGAAGATGATGAACAGGATCGACACCAGATAGAAGCGCACGTCGAACTTCATACGCGCATCGTCAAAGGCGTTGAACCCGCATTCATAGGCCGAAACCTTTTCCGGGTCGGGGTTGCGGACGGCCACGACCGCCGCGGCGAGGATCAGAACGAGGCCAAGCGCCGTCGCCATCGCCAGGAAAATGAGAATGGGGAGATATTCCCTGAGGAGGTGGTCCACGTTCGGCTCCTTCATCACCGCATCCGGCATGCGGATGGTTTGGCTGCGCTTCACTTACTCCGCCACCCGGGCGTGGTCAACCGAAGGCGGCCCGTTTTCGGCGCCCGCAAAGCGCGGAAACACCGCCCTGCATACAAAGGTGTGCAGCGTCCGGCAGCGCAAACGCTGCGGTGCGGCAGAAGGTGGCGGACGGCAGGAGACGGCGGCAGACGGCGGCGGCGCGCGCGACTCAGCGCACCCAGCCGGGCCGACTGCGCGCGAAGAAGGCGGCGATTCCCTCGGCGGCCTCGGGGCTTTCCCAGCGCCGGGTCAGCGCCTCGACCGTCATCGCGACGGTGGCGGCATCGGGCGGCGGCGTCAGGCGGCGCAGAAGCGCCTTGGCCTCGGCCACCGCGCCGGGCGCGCAGGCGAGATACGGCGTCACCTCGGCGTCGATGGCGGCATCAAGGGCTTCGGGCGCGACCGCACGGGCCAGCAGGTTCAGCCCCACCGCCTCGGCGGCGTCGAACAGCCGGGCCGAGGCGAAGACCCGCCGCGCGAGCGCGCCGCCCATCCGCGCCACCACATAGGGGCCGATGGTGGCCGGGATCAGGCCAAGCCGCGTCTCGGTGAAGCCAAAGCGCGCGCCGCTGACCCCCACCGCCACGTCGCAGACGCTCATCAGCCCCAGACCGCCCCCGAAGGCCTGCCCCTGCACCCGCCCGATCAGCGGCTTTTCCAGCCCGTCAAGGGCCGCCAGCATGCCCGCCAGCCGCCGCGCCTCGGCCGCGCGGCCCGCCGCATCGGTCGCGGCCTGAGCCTGCATCCAGCCCAGATCTCCCCCGGCGCAGAAACTGGCCCCCGCCCCTGTCAGCACCACAACCCTGACCGCCGGATCGGCCCCCAGCCGCGCGGCGGCGGCGGTCAGCTCGTCCAGCATCGGCGCCGACAGGGCATTGTGCTTCTCGGGCCGGTTCAGCGTCAGCGTGGCAACCCCGCGCGCGTCGGTGGTGATCTCGATCGTGTCCATGTCCGTTCCCCCTGCCCGATTTTTCCGCGAAAAATCGCTACCCGGCCCGCAACGCGCGCGCCATTGCCGCAGCCTCTGCCAGCACCGCCGGGTCCAGCCCGGTATCGAACCCCAGCGCCGCCAGCCGCGCGGCCACCGCCTCGGTCGCCACATTGCCGGGCGCACCGGGCGCATAGGGGCAGCCGCCAAGCCCGCCCACCGCCGCATCGAAAACTCGCAGCCCCCGCGCCAGCGCGGTTTCGATATTGGCCATCGCGCGCCCGCCGGTGTCGTGGAAATGCCCGGCCAGCCGCGCGGGCGGCAGTTCGGCAAGCACCGCATCCAGCATGGCCACCACCGTCGCCGGGGTGCCGTGGCCGATGGTGTCGCCCAGGCTCACCTCGTAACAGCCCATGTCGCGCAGCGCGGCCGCCACACGGGCCACGGAGGCGGGCGGTGTCGGCCCGTCAAAGGGGCAATCGGTCACGCAAGAGACATAGCCCCGGACCGGTAGCCCGATGCCCGCCGCGGCCTCTGTCACCGGGCGGAACCGATCAAGGCTTTCCGCGATCGAGCAGTTGAGATTGGCGCGCGAGAACCCCTCGGACGCCGAGGCGAAGACCGCGATCTCATCGGCGCGGGCGGCCACCGCCGCCGCGAACCCCGTCATGTTCGGCACCAGCGCCGCATAGCGGACACCCGGCGCGCGGGTGATGGCGGCCAGGACGGCGGCGCTGTCGGCCATCTGCGGCACCCATTTCGGGCTGACAAAGCTTGCCACCTCGATCCGGCGGAAACCCGCGCGGCTGAGGCAGTCGATCAGCGCGACCTTTTCCGCCGTGGGGATCGGTCGCGCCTCGTTTTGCAACCCGTCGCGCGGGCCGACTTCGAACAGGTCCACCGTGTCAGGCATCTGGGGCCTCGTAGAGGTCGCGGGTGTAGATCTGGGCCGCGCCATCGCGGGCCGCGGCGCGGCGATAGGCGGGCCGCGCCTCGATCCGCGCGAGCCAGGCCGCCAGCGCGGGCATGGCGTCAAGCCGCAGGAAGCGGCGACCGATCAGGGCGGAATAGCCAAAGGCCACATCCACCACCGAAAACCCCGAAGGCAGCAGCCAGTCGTGCCGCGTCAGCACCCGGTCGGCCACCTGCAACACCTTTTCCAGCCGCTTCGCCTCCAGCCGCATCACGGTGGGGCTGCGCATCCAGTCCTCGCGCAGCACGATGTGCTGCTGGGTCAGCGCCGCGATGTGCTGGCCCGCGGTTTCCGCGAAATGCAGCCATTCCAGCCACTCGGCCCGTTCGGGATGGCCGGGGGCCCGGCCGAATGTTCCGCGCGTTTCGCAAAGCCATTCCGCGATGGCGCCGGATTCGAAAAGCACCCGCCCGTCAATTTCCAGCGCGGGCACCCGCCCCGCAGGCGAAAGCGCCAGATACTCATCTGCCCGCAGCGAGCGGTCAAAGAAGCTGTGCGGCACGATCTCGAAGGTCTCGCCCATCTCCTCGAGCAGCCACAGGATGCGGAAGCTGCGGGCCTGCGGCACATGGTGAAGCCGGATCATTCCGCGGCCTCCAGCCGGACCAGCGCCGCGCCCGCCTCGACCTGCGCGCCGGGCGCGGCCAGCACCTCGGCCACCACGCCGTCGCGGGCGGCGGTCAGCGTATGTTCCATCTTCATCGCCTCGAGCACGGCCAGCCGGTCGCCCCGTGCGACCGCCTGCCCCGCGGCCACGAAGACGGCCTTCACCAGCCCCGGCATGGGCGAAAGCGTGACATCCGCCCCCGGTCCCGCGGCGCCCGCGCGCGCCAGCGGATCGGGCAGGCCGAAGACATGGGCCAGGCCGTCGAAGACCACGATCTGCCCGGGCAGAACGGCCACGCGGGCCGGGGCCTTCGCCCCATCCACCCACCAGCCGCCGCCCCGCCGTTCGGCCAGACTGTCACCGCCCGCGAAGGTCACGCGCACCCGGTCGGGCCCCTCGACGGCAATCTGCGCCGCAAGCGTTTCCTCTCCGTGTGTCAGCGCCAGCGGCCGCACAAGCGGCGCCCAGAGGGTGACGCCCGCAAGGGGCGGCGCCGCGTCCCAGAGCCCGGCCGCCACCAGCAGGGCCGCAACGGTGGCCGCGCGGCCGGGCGGCGGCACCGTCGTCAGCGCCGCCAGATCGCGCGCGATCAGGCCGGTGTCGACCTCGCCGCGGGCGAACCCCTCGTGCCGGGCCAGCGCGCCCAGAAAGGCCAGGTTGGTGACGGTGCCCGCCACCTCTGTTTCGGCCAGCGCACGCGCAAGCTGGCGCAGCGCCGCGCCGCGGGTGGGGCCGTGGACGATCACCTTGGCGATCATCGGGTCATACCAGGGGCTGATCGTGTCGCCCTGCCGCACGCCGGTCTCGATGCGCGCTGCGGGCGAAAAGCGCAGGTGGCTGAGCCGCCCGGTGGCGGGCAGGAAGCCCGCGGCCACATCCTCGGCATAAAGCCGCGCCTCGACGGCGTGGCCCGTCAGCGCGATCTGGTCCTGACGGCGCGGAAGCGGCTCGCCCGCCGCCACGCGCAACTGCCATTCCACCAGATCGATGCCGGTCACCGCCTCGGTCACCGGGTGTTCGACCTGAAGGCGGGTGTTCATCTCCATGAACCAGAAGCGGTCGGGGCGCAGCCCGTCCGAGCCGTCGACGATGAACTCGATGGTTCCCGCGCCGCGATAGCCGATGGCGCGGGCGGCGCGGACGGCGGCTTCGCCCATCGCGGCGCGCATCTCGGGGGTCATGCCCGGCGCGGGGGCTTCCTCGATCACCTTCTGGTGGCGGCGCTGCAGGCTGCAATCGCGTTCGTAAAGGTGCACGGCCTCTGTGCCGTCGCCGAACACCTGCACCTCGATGTGGCGGGGGCTGGCCACGTATTTCTCGATCAGAACGGCGTCGTTGCCGAAGGCGGTGCGCGCCTCGCCCCGCGCGCTGTCGAGTGCTGCGGCAAAGTCGGCGGCGCGATCGACCCGCCGCATCCCCTTGCCGCCCCCGCCCGCAACCGCCTTGATGAGGACCGGGTAGCCCACCGCCTCGGCCGCGCCGGCCAGATGGTCGGCATCCTGATTGGCGCCGTGATAGCCGGGCACCACCGGCACGCCCGCCTCGGCCATCAGGCGCTTGGCCGCATCCTTCAGCCCCATGGCCCGGATCGCCGCGGCGGACGGGCCGATGAAGACCAGCCCCGCCGCCTCGACCGCCTCGACGAAGTCGGGGTTTTCCGACAGGAAGCCATAGCCCGGATGGATCGCCTGCGCGCCGGTGGCGCGCGCTGCGGCGATGATGCGGTCGGCGCGCAGGTAGCTGTCGGCGGGCGCCGGGCCGCCGATGGGCACGGCCTCGTCCGCCATCGCCACATGGCGGGCATCGCGGTCGGCCTCGGAATGGACGGCCACGGTCGCCACGCCCAGACGGCGGGCGGTGTCGATGACGCGGGCGGCGATTTCCCCGCGGTTGGCGATCAGGATCTTCGCGAACATCGGTCGCTCCTTGAGGATCGGCGGAGCCGGGGGCTGCCTGCCCCCGGACCCCCGGGGATATTTGCGGACCGAAAATGGGGCGCGGCCACCGTTCCCGGTCTGCGACAGCCCCGCCGGGGCCGTCAGGGTTACATGCGGAACACGCCGAAACGTGTCGGTTCGATCGGTGCGTTCAGCGCCGCCGAGAGGCTGAGCGAGAGCACCGCGCGGGTCTTTCTGGGATCGACGATGCCATCGTCCCAGAGCCGCGCCGTGGCATAGAGCGGGTCGGACTGGCGGTCGAACATCTCGATGGTCGGGCGCTTGAAGGCGGCCTCATCCTCGGGGCTCCAGGTGCCGCCCGCGCGCTCGATCCCCTCGCGCTTCACGGTGGCAAGCACGCCCGCCGCCTGTTCGCCCCCCATCACCGCGATGCGGGAATTGGGCCAGGTCCAGAGGAACCGCGGCTGGTAGGCGCGCCCCGACATCCCGTAGTTGCCCGCCCCGAAGCTGCCGCCCACAAGGACGGTGATCTTGGGCACATTGGTCGTGGCGACCGCGGTGACCATCTTCGCCCCATGCCGCGCGATGCCTTCGTTTTCGTATTTCCGCCCGACCATGAAGCCGGTGATGTTCTGCAGGAACACGAGCGGGATGCCGCGCTGGCTGCAGAGTTCGACGAAATGCGCGCCCTTCACGGCGGCGTCCGAGAAGAGCACGCCGTTGTTGGCGACGATGCCCACCGGGCAGCCCTCGATATGGGCAAAGCCGGTGACGAGGGTTTCGCCAAAGCGGGCCTTGAATTCATCGAGCCGCGAGCCGTCGACGATCCGGGCGATCACCTCGCGGATGTCGTAGGGCGTGCGCAGGTCCGGCGGCACGAGGCCGAGGATCTCTTCGGGGTCATAGGCGGGCGGCTCGGGCGGCTGCATCTGCACGGTTGCAGGCTTCACCCGGTTCAGGTTGCCCACCGCGCGGCGGGCCAGCGCCAGCGCATGGGTGTCATCCTCGGCCAGGTAATCGGCCACGCCCGACAGGCGCGTGTGCACGTCGCCGCCGCCCAGGTCTTCGGCGCTGACGACCTCGCCGGTCGCCGCCTTCACCAGCGGCGGGCCCGCGATGAAAATGGTCCCCTGGTCGCGCACGATGATGGTGACATCGGACATCGCGGGCACATAGGCGCCCCCCGCGGTGCAGGAGCCCATGACGACGGCGATCTGCGGGATGCCCGCCGCGCTCATCCGGGCCTGGTTGTAGAAGATGCGGCCGAAGTGGTCGCGGTCGGGAAAGACCTCGTCCTGGTTGGGCAGGTTGGCGCCGCCACTGTCGACCAGATAGACGCAGGGCAGACGGCATTCGGCGGCGATTTCCTGTGCGCGCAGGTGTTTCTTCACCGTCATCGGGTAATAGGTGCCGCCCTTCACGGTGGCGTCGTTGGCGACCACCATCACCTCTTGCCCCATCACGCGGCCGATGCCCGCGATCAGCCCCGCCCCCGGGGCAGCGCCGTCGTACATGCCATGCGCCGCGGCGGCACCGATCTCGAGGAAGGGCGCGCCGGGATCGAGCAGGCCCGCCACCCGTTCGCGCGGCGGCAGCTTGCCGCGCGCGGCGTGACGGGCCAGCGCCTTCGGCCCGCCGCCCGCCGCAG
>DAIEJF010000157.1 GCA_027351005.1 Paracoccaceae bacterium
TGAAATTCCGGGTCGAGCCGCCCAAGGCGATCGGCGGTCAAATGCGTGCAAGCGAAGAGCCTTGATGCGGGTCGCGGTTCAGCGGGGAAATCCCGGCCCCGTACAGCGCCCATCACTGTCATATGGGGGACCAGGCGACGAAAAACCAGAGGGTTCCGCCCGGCCGCGTCGGTTCCTGACTGCGCGTTGCCCCGGATCGTCGCGCAGCGTCAACGGCGTTGTCGGCTCGGCGCGGGCGTGGTGCGCAGCCTGTGCGCGCGTTGGCTCTGACAGGGTCGACAAGAGAATTGCGTTTATTCCGTCTCGGGCCTTGTAATGGCCCCGGTCGATGGTCACCTTGGTCAGGCAAAGTCTTTTCTTTCGACCTTCTGTCTCCTCACGGCTTCAGTTGCGACTCTGACGACACTGAGCCGGGCCATCGCGATCAAGTGGGTGGCACAAGATCAAGGAGACATCACGATGGCCAATGGCACCGTGAAATGGTTCAATGCCACCAAAGGTTTCGGTTTCATCGCTCCGGCGCATGGGTCCAAGGACGTGTTCGTCCATGCGTCCGCGCTCGAACGCGCCGGGATCCGTCAACTGAATGACGGTCAGGCGGTAACGTTCGACATGGAAAGCGACCGCAACGGTCGGGAATCCGCGACGAACCTCGCGCTCGCCTGACCGCAGGTCCGCAAGCGTTGACGATCAAGGCGGGGGTGACGAAAGTCGCCCCCGCTTTTGCGTGCGTACCCACCATCGCCACGCTTTGACGGTTCAGGGCGACCCTGTTCCAGACGCCGTCGCATGGCCCGCCCGCCCCGTTCCCGGGACATAGGCATCCTGTGTCCCCCTTGCCGGCTGGGCCGGGCGCGGTGAAGCCTGTCAGGACGGCATCTTGGACGTGGAACTCGGCGACCCGGCGCAAGGCATCTTCGTCTCGGCCTTGGCCGTGACGCCTGACCGCACGGCCCAATCCGCCGCGCCCCCGGCAAGGAACGTCACCTCGGTGCGTCGACACTTTGGCCTTGACGCTGTCGCTCCGTCCCCCGACTGCTCTGCTATCGGGAGGCAAGTCCATTGAGCACAAGTTCGGGTGATGCGCAGGGCGTGCCGTGGCGCGATTTCCTTGGCGAGGCCTCGGTCGCGTCACTGTCACTGGTCTGCATGGCGGTCTGGCTCCACGCGGCCGACAGCCTCGTGGTGGCAACGATGCTGCCGCGGATCGTCGCCGACATCGGCGGTGGGGCCTATGTCGGCTGGACGGTCTCTCTCTATCAGATCGGGTCCATCGTCCTTGGCGCGGCAAGCGCGCTTCTGACGCTGCGTCTCGGGCTGCGCCTGCCGATGAGCGCTGCGGCGCTGACCTTCGGCCTTGGCTGTGCGCTCAGCGCAATGGCCCCGTCGATGAGCGTGGTCCTTGTCGGCCGCACCCTTCAGGGCCTCGGGGGCGGCGGCCTCGTGTCGATGTCCTTCATCGCCGCCAGCCTTCTGTTCGAACGGCGTCACATCGCGCGGGTGATGGCGACGATCTCGGCGCTCTGGGGCATCTCGGCCTTTCTGGGGCCGTTGCTGGGCGGGCTGTTCGTCCAATACGCGACCTGGCGCATCGGCTTCTGGTTCTTCGCCATCGAGGCTCTGGCGCTGGCCGGGCTGATCCTGTGGACCGCGCCGCCCGGGCGGCGGGCGGGCAGCGGGGGCAGCTTTCCGGTGGTGCGTCTCGCGCTGCTGTCGGCGGGGGTGGTGCTGGTGTCCGAAGGCGGCGTGGTTGTCGCCCCGCTCAGGACCGGCGCGCTCGTGCTGGCCGGGCTCGCCTGCCTTGCGCTGTTCTTCCTCAGCGATGCGCGCGCAACGGAAAGTCGACTGCTGCCGCGCGGGTCGCTGGATCTGCGGCAGCCGACCGGAGCGGCGCTGGTGATGATCATGGCGATGTCAATGGCGACGATCGCCGGAACCGCGTATGGCCCGATCCTGCTCGTGCGCATCCACGGCATCACCGCGCTCGAGGCCGGATATGTCATCGCCGCCAGTTCGCTGGGGTGGACCCTGATGGCGATCCTGGTGTCGGGTGCGCCCGAACGGCTGGACCGTGCCCTGATCGCCATCGGCATGACCGTGGTGGCGCTTGGTCTTCTGCTGATGGTCTGGGCCATGCCGTCGGGGTCGGTCTGGCTGGTTGCCCTGGCGATGGCGGCGATGGGCGGCGGCTTCGGTCTGTCCTGGACGTTCATCCTGCGCCGCTCGACCGCGCTGGCCGACGGCGACGAGGTCCAGCGCACAGCCGGTGCGATCCCGGTGCTGCAACGGCTGGGATATGCGCTCGGCGCAGCGGCGATCGGCATCGTCGCAAATGCCAGCGGGTTCCTCTCGATGCAGGGTCCGGCTGACGGTGCGCAGGCAGCGCGGGCGATCTTCCTTGCCTGCCTCGTGCCTGCGGCCTTGGCACTTGTCGCCATGCTCGCCCTCGTGCGTCGTTAGTCCTGGCACAGGCGCAGGCGATGGGTGACATGCTGACCACGATCAGTGAGGGGATGACCCATCCGGCCCCGCGACCAGTGATTTCGAACGCGCCGTCGACCTTTCACGACTGGTGCGCGCGCGTGCTGACACGCGCGATTGCCGCCTGAGGCATCGGTGCGCCAGGGTTGGGCGACCCGGCCGGGCGCCTGTTTCGCGCCGGGCCCCCGCGCGGCGCCGCCCCGCCTTCGCGTCCCGGGGGGGCCGCACGGGTCATCCGCGCTCAGGCGACAGATGCAAGCCCTGTCAGGCGGTCCATGATGTCGGACGGCAGATCAAGCGAAGCCGCCGCAATGTTGTCGCGCAGGTGGGACCGCTGCGATGTGCCGGGGATCAGCAGAATGTTGGGGCCGCGCTTCAGCAGCCAGGCCAGTGCGACGCGTTGCGGTGATTGACCAAGTGCGGCGGCGATCTGGCGGAGCCCTTCGGTCTGGATCGGGGTGAAGCCCCCAAGCGGGAAATACGGAACGTACGCGATGCCATCCTGGGCAAGGGCGTCGATCATGTCGTCGTCGGTCCGGTGGACAAGGTTGTAGTGGTTCTGCACACACACCACGGCCGCGATGTCACGCGCCGTTTCAAGCTGGGCGGCATCGACCGTGCTGACGCCGATATGGGCGATCAGCCCCTCGTCCTGCATCCGGCGCATCGCGCGCATCGGCTTGACGATATCGTCTTGCGCAGAACCCATGCGCAGATTGACGACCGGAATCCGATCGAGACCCAGACGATCAAGATTGTCCTCGACCGATTTGCGCAAGAAGTCCGGGGCGAGGTCGTGGATCCAGTTTCCCCGGTCGTCGCGTTTGGCGCCGACTTTCGTCACCAGGGTCAGATTGTCCGGATAGGGATAGAGCGCCTCGCGGATCAGGCGATTGGTGACATGGGGCCCGTAGAAATCGCTGGTGTCGATGTGGTCGATACCAAGCGCAAGGGCCTCGTGCAGCACGGCTTTCGCTTCTGCCGGGTCCTTCGGTTCACCGAAGACATGCGGCCCGGCCAGTTGCATCGCGCCTAAGCCCATTCTGTTGACGGAAAGGCTGGCGCCCGGGAAGGTGAAGCGTCCTGCTGCGGACGCCGGAAGGGGGTGTTCGGTCATGGCAATGCTCCTTTGCAGCCAGAGATGGCCGATTTCCCGCTGATTGATAACTCGGCCAGTTCCGAATAGGCTGTTCGCCATGCCGAACAATCACTCTCCATCCTCCCTTGACGATCTGGCTGTCTTCATCGCGGTCACCGAAGCGGGGGGCTTCCGGTCGGCGGCGCGGCGGTTGGGGCTTTCCGCGTCGACCGTCAGCGAAACGATTGCGCGTCTGGAGGGTCAGATCGGTGTGCCCCTGCTCAACCGCACCACCCGCAGCGTTCGACCGACAGAGGTCGGCAGACGGATGGCCGAAAGACTTGGGCCACTCCTCTCGGGGGCACGCGCGGCCATCGATGAGGCCGCCAGCACGGGCAACGAGGTCCGGGGGCGGCTCAAGTTGAATGTCCCGGGCGCGGTCATGGTCGACATCCTGCCTCCGCTCATCGCAGGGTTCCTTCAGCGACATCCCGGCGTGCGGGTCGAGGTGATGGTGGATGACCGGCTGGTCGACATAACGGCGCAGGATTGCGACGCGGGAATCCGTTATGGCGAGCATCTGGCGCAGGACATGATCGCCATACCCATCGGCCCCCGCCGCCAGACCGGCGCTCTTGCGGCATCGCCGGCCTATCTTGCCCGGCGTGGCATCCCCCGGCACCCGTCCGACCTCCTGCACCACGACTGCATCCGCATCCGCTTTGCCAGCGGGGCGCTGAGCGAATGGGAATTCGGGCGGGACGGCGATAGGATAAGCATTGATCCCCCCGCCCGCATCGTTGTCGGGGCGGCGGCATCTGCGGCCGCCATCGATCTGGCCATCAGGGGGCAGGGCATCATCAGCGTCTTCGGCAACTGGCTGGAGCCGCATCTCCAAAGCGGTGCTCTTGTGCCGGTCCTGCAGGACTGGTGGATCGAATTTGATGGGCCGCGCCTCTATTTCTCCAATCGCTTCATGCCAACGCCCCTGCGCGCATTCGTTGATTTCATCGCCAGCAATCGGTCGGAAAACGCCTGACCTGCCAAGGGATTTTTCCCCATCCCTGACACGCGTATGGCCAACGTGCGGGGACGGCCGCCAAGGACGTTCCGCGACATCCGGGCGCGGAACATCGGGTGGCGCAGGAGGCCGTGACGCGGCCGTGCCGGTGTCGGAACAGGCCGCCGGATGCGGCCTGCGTCCGACGATGATCCATCCGTGGACGCGGGTGCAGCCGTGATGGTGCGGCAGGCATCTTGAAGCGCGGGAGGAAATCTGCGGCGGCGGCCCGGAACGCGGGGAACACGGTCCGTGACCTGCATGCCAGGATCGGAACGCTGGCCTTGGCAAAGCCTTGAGGTCGGCAAACCGGCCCCTGTTCGTGGCGTCTCGCGATAATCCGCGCCTGGGGGCAACGGCTTTCCTTCATCCCGTCTGCGGCGTCAGGTTGGGCAGGCCATGCAGCAGGGCGGCGGAAGGTCCGGCGGGCGCGTCAAGGTTCCATGCAGGGCGCGCGGCGCTTCACAGGCCGATCGCCTCGGCCTCCGCGCGCGCATCCGGCAGATCAAAGCCAGCCGACCCCTCATACTCGGGGCCGTCAATCAGGGCGGTGGGCTGTGCATATGCCTCGAGGGCTTTGCGGTCCGTGATGATGACTCGCTGACCGTCGACCTTGGCGCCCACCTCCTGCAACGACTTCATCGCACGCGACAAGCTTTCAGGCGTGATCCCCAGGAACGAGGCCAGCAGCCGCTTCTCGATCGGCAGGACGAAGCCCACCGCGCCATTCGCCATCTGCGACTGCCGCAGCACATAGGCGGCCAGCCGTTCGCGCGCGTTGCGCAGCTTGAGATCCTTGGCGTGACGCACCACGCTGCGGTAGCTCATCGCAAGCTCGCTGATCGTGGCCATCGCAAATTCGGGATCGATGCGGAATGTCGCGCGCAGATCGACGCTTGGCACCAGGATGATGCGGGTCTTTTCCAGGGTGCGCGCCGACATCAGATAGGGCGCATCCTTGATGCAGGCGGCAAGAATGAAGGTGGACACCGGGCGCACGACGGCAAGCGTCGTCTCGCGATCCCGCCATCCCGCGAACAGCTCGACAGAGCCTTCCACCACGATATGCAGAAAGTCCGCCATCGCGCCTTCCTCGATCAGTTTCACCTGCGGCGGAAAGGTCTGATCGTAGGCGGCGCGGGTCAGCGAGACGAAATTCTGCTCTGTCATGGAGCGGAACAACGGCAGGTTGCGGATGTCGGCTAGCTCGCTATCGCGCACGAATCACCCTGAAATCGGAATTGCATGATTGACTTATGTTAAGTGCATGGCTGATCGAGGTCCAGCCACCGATGACGTTTGTTCCCGGTCGGGTTGATGAATGCGATGCCCTTGACCGGCTGAAATCAAATCCGGTGCGAAAGAATCCGCCCTTTCCCGCGTCTTGATCTGGGTCAATTCCGCCACGGCGCAGGGCTGTTTGATCCGCAGGTAACCCACGCAGGATGTGCCTGCGTCGGCAAGTGGAGAAACGGAATGCTGCAGTCGGCACATGTGTCCGACAGCGACCGCGGACGCGCGCTGGCGCTGAGTACGGTTGCCTTCACGGCCTGCTTTGCGGTCTGGACGATCTTTTCCATCATTGGCGTGGCGATCAAGAAGGAGCTGTCGCTCGACGAGTTCCAGTTCGGCGTGTTGGTCGCGACCCCCGTGCTGACAGGCTCGATCTCCCGGCTGTTTCTGGGCGTGCTGACCGAACGATTTGGCGGTCGGTATGTTTTCACGGCGCAGATGCTTCTGACCGCGCTTGCGACATGGCTGCTGACCTGGGCGACAACCTACGCGACCTATCTGCTTGCGGCGCTTGGCATCGGTCTGGCCGGCGGTTCGTTCATCATCGGCGTCGCCTATGTGTCGCGCTGGTATGGCCCGGGCAAGCAGGGAACCGCGCTTGGCATCTTCGGGGCGGGCAATGTCGGTGCTGCCGTCACCACCTTTGTCGCGCCCTTCGTGATGGTCGCCTACGGCTGGCAAGGTGTGGCGCATGTCTGGTCGGTCGGCCTGCTGGTGATCGGCGTCGCGTTCTATCTTTTCGCCAAGGACGATCCGGAACTGGTTGCCCGGCGGGCGACGGGGGCACGCGCGCCGACGATGGCCGAGCAGCTTGCGCCGCTGAAGAACCTTCAGGTCTGGCGCTTCTCGCTTTACTACTTCTTTGTCTTCGGCGGCTTTGTCGCGCTTGACCTCTGGCTGCCTCACTACCTTGTCGAGGTCTATGGCGTCGGCATCAGGGCGGCAGGCATGGCTGCGGCGGCCTTCGGTCTGTCGGCGTCGTTGTTTCGTGCCTACGGCGGTCACCTGTCGGATCGGTTCGGTGCGCGGGCGGTCATGTACTGGAGCCTGGGCTTCGCCACGATCCTGCTTTTCATGCTGTCCTATCCGGCGACCGATTACGTGATCCAGGGCAAGAACGGCCCGATCGCGTTCTCGACCCGGATGGATTTCTGGCCCTTCGTCATCACGCTGTTCGTGCTCGGGTTCTTCATGAGCCTCGGCAAGGCGGCGGTGTTCAAGCACATCCCGGTCTATTATCCGAACCATGTCGGCGCGGTTGGCGGGCTTGTCGGCATGATCGGCGGGATGGGCGGCTTTGTTCTGCCGATCCTGTTTGGCGCCGCACTTGATCTGACCGGCATCTATACGTCCACCTTCGCGCTGCTGTTCCTGTTGGTCGGGGTCTCGCTGGCCTGGATGCACATGGCGATCCGGCACATGGAGCGCAGGGCCCAGGGCACGCCGCTGGAGGCGCTTCCCGAACTCCCGGAAATGCAGGGGATGCCGCTTGCCGACGGTGTCTCTGCCGCGCACACGATCGACGAGTGGACGCCCGAGGATCCGGCGTTCTGGCAGGCAAAGGGGCGCCGTATCGCACGCCGCAACCTGTGGATCTCCATCCCGGCGCTGCTGCTGGCCTTCTCGATCTGGATGGTCTGGTCGGTCGTCGTGGCCCGCCTGCCCGCCATCGGGTTCGCCTTCACGCCCGAGCAATTGTTCTGGCTGGCGGCGTTGCCGGGACTGTCGGGCGCGACCTTCCGCATCTTCTACAGCTTCATGGTGCCGATCTTTGGCGGCAGGCTCTGGACGACGCTGTCCACCGCCTCGCTGCTGATCCCGGCGATGGGCATCGGTTATGCGGTGCAGAGCCCGCAGACCCCGTATCTCATCTTCCTGGTACTGGCGCTGCTCTGTGGCTTCGGCGGCGGCAACTTCGCCTCGTCGATGGCCAACATCGCCTTCTTCTTCCCGAAGGCCGAGAAGGGCAACGCGCTGGCGCTGAATGCGGGGCTTGGCAACCTCGGGGTGTCGGTGATGCAATTCCTGGTGCCGATCGTCATCACGTCGGCCGTGTTCGGCACCCTGGCGGGAGAGCCGCAGACGATGACCAAGGGCGGGCTTCTGTGGATGCAGAACGCGGGCTTTGTCTGGGTGCCCTTCATCATCGCCGCGACGGTCGCGGCCTGGCTGGGGATGAACGACATCGCGGACGCGAAGGCCAGCTTCAAGGAGCAGGCGGTCATCTTCAGCCGCAAGCACAACTGGGTCATGTGCATCCTCTATACCGGCACCTTTGGCAGTTTCATCGGCTATTCCGCGGGCTTCCCGCTGCTGACCAAGATCCTGTTCCCCGGCGTGAACTCGTTGCAGCTTGTGTTCCTCGGGCCGCTGGTCGGCGCGCTCAGCCGTGCCGGAACCGGGTGGGTGTCTGATCGCTTCGGCGGTGGCCGGGTGACGTTCTGGACCTTCGTCGGCATGATCGCGGCGGTCTTCGGCGTGATCTTCTTCGTCGGCATCAGCGAACAGCCGGGCGCCTTCGTGGGGTTCTTCGCCTCGTTCATGGCGCTGTTCTGCCTGACCGGGATCGGCAACGCGTCGACGTTCCAGATGATTCCGATGATCATGAGCCGCGAGGTGCCGCGGCTGATGCCGGGGCTGAAGGGCGACGATCTGCGCAAGCAGGCAGACCGTGAAAGTGCGGCGATCATCGCCTTCACCTCGGCCATCGCGGCCTACGGCGCGTTCTTTATCCCCAAGGCCTATGGCAGTTCGATCGCCCTGACCGGTGGACCGGCGGCCGCGCTGTGGGGGTTCCTGGGCTTCTACGTGCTTTGTGCGGTGTTGACCTGGGCCTACTACACCCGCCGCGGCGGCCTGCTTCACGACACCAAGACCGGCGTCCGCGCCACCACCCAGAAAGCCTGACCCGAAAGGAGAGCAAGATGAGCCATCTTGTCGACCGCCTGAATTTCTTCAAATCCAACCGGGTCGATACCTTCGCAGGAGGCCACGGGCAGACCACGATCGAAAGCCGTCACTGGGAAGAGACCTATCGCAGCCGCTGGCGTCACGACAAGATCGTGCGATCCACCCACGGGGTGAACTGCACGGGGTCCTGTTCGTGGAAGATCTACGTCAAATCCGGGATCGTGACCTGGGAGACGCAGCAGACCGACTATCCGCGCACCCGCCCTGACATGCCGAACCACGAGCCGCGGGGCTGCGCGCGGGGCGCAAGCTACAGTTGGTATCTGTATTCGGCGAACCGGGTGAAGACACCGCTGATCCGGGGCCGTCTGATGCGACTGTGGCGCGAAGCCCGCGCGACGATTAGCCCGGTCGCCGCCTGGGCGTCGATCCAGTCCGACCCGGCAAAGCGTGCAAGCTATACACGCACGCGCGGCAAGGGCGGCTTCGTGCGCGCCTCCTGGGACGAGGTGACAGAGATCGTGGCGGCGGCGAACGCCTACACGACCAGAACGTACGGCCCGGACCGCGTCTTCGGGTTCTCGCCGATCCCGGCCATGTCGATGGTCAGCTACGCCGCGGGATCGCGCTATCTGAGCCTGCTGGGCGGCACCTGCATGTCGTTCTATGACTGGTACTGCGATCTTCCCCCGGCCAGCCCTCAGACCTGGGGCGAGCAGACCGACGTGCCGGAAAGTGCCGACTGGTACAACTCCGGCTTCATGATCCTCTGGGGGTCGAACGTCCCACAGACCCGGACGCCGGATGCGCATTTCTATACCGAGGCACGCTATCGCGGTGCGAAGTCCGCCGTCGTCAGTCCGGACTATTCCGAGGCGGCAAAGTTCGGAGACATCTGGCTGAACCCGCAGGCGGGCACCGATGCGGCGCTGGCGATGGCCTTCGGCCATGTGATCCTGCGCGAATATCACCTTGACCGGCAGGTTCCATATTTCGAGGACTATACCCGCAAATACTCCGACTTTCCGATGCTGGTGAAGCTCGAGGAGCGGGACGGGCGCCACGTTCCCGGCCGCATGCTGCGCGCCGCCGATTTCAGCGACGCTTTGGGCGAGGCCAACAACCCGGACTGGAAGACGGTCGGCATCGACGCCAGGACCGGCAAGGTTGTGGTGCCCAACGGCTCCATCGGGTTCCGCTGGGGGCAGGACGGGCTGTGGAACCTTGAGGAAAAGAGCGCAGGGGCAGAGATCGAACTGAAGACCACGCTCATCCTGGATGAAGACCGGGACGACGTTGTCGGCGTGGATTTCCCCTATTTCGGCGGCGAGGCAAGCGACCGCTTCGTGCCCGACAATCGCGGTGCCGTGCTGACCCGGAACATCCCGGTCAAGCGCCTGATGCTCAGGGACGGCGAGGCGCTGGTCACCACCGTGTTCGACCTGCTCTGCGCCAATTACAGCCTCGACCGCGGACTTGGGGGCGCGCACGTCACGTCGTCGTTCGACGCCGATGTGCCTTTCACGCCGGCATGGGCCGAACGGATCACCGGCGTGCGGCGCGACCGCATCATCCATGTCGCACGCGAATTTGCGACCAATGCCGAAAAGACCGGCGGCAAGTCGATGGTCATCCTTGGGGCGGGGATCAACCATTGGTATCACATGGACATGGCCTATCGCGGCATCATCAACATGTTGGTGATGTGCGGTTGCGTCGGCCAGTCGGGTGGCGGCTGGTCGCATTATGTCGGGCAGGAGAAGCTGCGCCCCCAGACGGGCTGGACGGCGCTGGCGTTCGCGCTGGATTGGGCGCGGCCGCCCCGTCAGATGAACGCGACCTCGGCCTGGTATGCCCACACCGACCAGTGGCGCTATGAAACCGTGTCGGCGCGCGAGATCCTGTCGCCGACCGCACCGAAAGGAAACTGGGCCGATCGCAGCCTGATCGACTACAACATTCAGGCAGAGCGCATGGGCTGGCTACCCTCGGCGCCGCAACTCAAGACCAACCCGCTGGAGGTCGGCCGCGCCGCGAAGGCGGCGGGCAAGACGGCGGCAGAGTTCGTGGCGGCCGGATTGACGTCAGGCGCGCTTGAGATGTCCTGCGAAGACCCCGACGCGCCTGAAAACTGGCCGCGCAATCTCTTTGTCTGGCGGTCGAACCTTCTGGGGTCTTCGGGCAAGGGGCACGAATACTTCCTGCGCCACCTGCTGGGCACGGACCATGGCATTCAGGGCAAGGACCTGGGTGAGGAAGGCCGCACGAAGCCGCTGGAGGCGAAATGGCACGACACGGCGCCCGAGGGAAAGCTCGACCTGCTGGTGACGCTCGATTTCCGCATGTCGACGACCTGCGTCTATTCCGACATCGTCCTGCCGACGGCGAGCTGGTATGAGAAGGACGATCTCAACACCTCGGACATGCACCCGTTCATCCACCCGCTGCAGGCGGCGGTGGACCCCGCCTACGAGTCGAAGACCGACTGGGAAATTTTCAAGCTGATCGCGGCCCGGTTCTCGGAGATTTCGCCCGAGGTGCTGGGTGTGGAAAGCGATGTCGTCGCATTGCCGCTGCAACACGACACCCCGGCCGAGCTGGCGCAATCGGTGGTCGCTGACTGGAAGGCGGGCGATTGCGATCTGATCCCGGGCAAGACCGCACCAGGCTACATCGCGATCGAGCGGGACTATCCCAACCTTGGCAAGAAGTTCGTCGCGATGGGGCCGCTGATGGACAAGATCGGCAACGGCGGCAAGGGCATCGCCTGGAACACCAGGGACGAGGTGCATCACCTGCAGGACCTGAACGGCCGGGTGATCGACGAGGGGGTGACGCAGGGCCTTGCACGGCTTGATACCGCGATCGACGCGGCAGAGATGATCCTGATGCTGGCCCCCGAGACCAACGGGCAGGTTGCCGCAAAGGCATGGCACGCCCTGGAAAAGATCACCGGGCGACAGCATGCGCATCTGGCGGCGGCGAAAGAGGACGAGAAGATCCGCTTTCGCGACATCGCCGCGCAACCGCGCAAGATCATCTCGTCTCCCACCTGGTCTGGCATCGAGAGCGAGGAGGTCAGCTACAACGCGGGCTATACCAACGTGCACGAGCTGATCCCCTGGCGCACATTGTCGGGGCGCCAGCAATTGTATCAGGACCACGAATGGATGCGCGCCTTTGGCGAGGCGCTGGTGACATGGCGCCCCCCGGTCGACCTGAAGACAATCGCATCGGCAATGGGCCGGGCGGGGTCCGCGAAGACGGTCGTGCTGAACTTCATCACCCCGCACCAGAAATGGGGCATCCATTCCACCTATTCCGACAACCTCTTGATGCTGACGCTCAACCGGGGCGGCCCGGTGGTCTGGATCTCGGAGGTCGATGCCGCAAAGGCGGGGCTCGTCGATAACGACTGGGTCGAGGTGTTCAATGCCAACGGCGTGCTGACCGCCCGGGCCGTGGTCAGCCAGCGCATCAAGGAGGGCACGCTGTTCATGTATCACGCGCAGGAGAAGATCGTGAACACCCCGGGCAGCCAGATCACCGGCCTGCGCGGGGGCATCCACAACTCGGTCACGCGCACGGTGCTGAAGCCCACGCACATGATCGGCGGCTATGCCCAGCTCAGCTACGGCTTCAATTACTACGGCACCGTCGGTTCGAACCGCGATGAGTTCGTGATCGTTCGCAGGATGGACAAGGTGGACTGGCTTGACACGCCGGCCAAGGTGGAGGCGGCAGAATGAAAGTCCGGGCGCAAATCGGCATGGTGCTGAACCTCGACAAATGCATCGGGTGTCACACCTGTTCCGTGACCTGCAAGAACGTCTGGACCAGCCGTGACGGCGTTGAATACGCCTGGTTCAACAACGTCGAAACCAAGCCGGGCATCGGCTATCCCAAGGATTGGGAAAACCAGCGGCGCTGGAACGGCGGCTGGGAGCGGACGAAGGCCGGCAAGATCCGCCCGAAACAGGGCGCCAAGTGGCGCATCCTCGCCAATATCTTCGGCAACCCGGACCTGCCCGAGATCGACGATTACTACGAGCCCTTCGATTTCGACTACGACCACCTGAAATCCGCCCCCGAGATGGAGGCATTTCCAACCGCGCGCCCCCGCTCGAAAGTGTCCGGCGAGCGGATGGAGAAGATCGAG
>DAIEJF010000175.1 GCA_027351005.1 Paracoccaceae bacterium
GCGGCGGCGCGCGCCTGCGCTGGCGCGGCGCCGAACTGAAGGCGGTGGTGCGCACGCCCCGGCAGGCGGAACTGGCCGCGCTGATGCCGGAAAAGCTGCCCCCCGACACCTCGAAGTTCCTTCTGTGCCCCATGCCCGGTCTGGTGGTGAAGATCATGGTGGCCGAGGGCGAGGAGGTGCAGGAAGGCCAGGCGCTGGCCACGGTGGAAGCGATGAAGATGGAAAACACGCTGCGTGCCGAACGGCAGGGCGTGGTCAGGCGGGTGGCCACCCAGCCGGGCGCAAGCCTGAAGGTGGACGATGTGATCCTGGAATTCGAGTGACCGCGCGGGCCGCTGGCGCCGCCTGAAACCGGCGAAGGCGCGCGGCCTCGGGGCCGCCCTTCGCGCAAACCGTGGGGACGATGGATGGAAGAGCAACTGCAGGGCTGGCGCGCGCTGGCCGCCAAGGAGCTGAAGGGCGCCGACCCCGACTCGCTGGGCTGGGACACGCTGGAGGGCATCCGCGTCAAGCCGCTTTACACCGAGCAGGACGTGATCGGCCTGCCGCACATCGGCAGCATGCCGGGCCTTTCACCCTTCGTCCGCGGCGTGCGGGCCACGATGTACGCCGGGCGACCCTGGACGATCCGGCAATACGCGGGCTTTTCCACCGCCGAGGAGTCGAACGCCTTCTACCGCCGCGCGCTGGCCGCCGGGCAGCAGGGCGTGTCGGTCGCCTTCGACCTGGCCACCCACCGCGGTTATGACAGCGACCACCCCCGCGTGGTGGGCGATGTGGGCAAGGCAGGCGTCGCCATCGACAGCGTCGAGGACATGAAGATCCTCTTCGATGGCATCCCGCTGGAAAAGGTCTCCGTCTCGATGACGATGAACGGCGCGGTGATCCCGATCCTGGCGAATTTCATCGTGGCGGGGGAAGAGCAGGGCGTGCCCCGCGCAGCCCTGTCCGGCACCATCCAGAACGACATCCTGAAGGAATTCATGGTGCGGAACACCTATGTGTATCCGCCCGATCCCTCGATGCGGATCGTGGCCGACATCATCGAATTCACCGCCGCCGAGATGCCGAAGTTCAACTCGATCTCCATTTCCGGCTACCACATGCAGGAGGCGGGCGCGAACCTGGTGCAGGAGCTGGCCTTTACCCTGGCCGACGGGCGCGAATACGTCCGCGCCGCGCTGAAGCGCGGCATGGATGTCGACGATTTCGCAGGCAGGCTGAGCTTCTTCTTCGCCATCGGGATGAACGTGTTCATGGAGGCCGCCAAGCTGCGCGCGGCCCGGCTTCTGTGGCACCGGATCATGCGCGAGTTCGGGGCGCAGAAGCCGTCGTCGCTGATGCTGCGCACCCATTGCCAGACCTCGGGTGTCAGCCTGCAGGAACAGGACCCCTACAACAACGTGGTGCGCACCGCCTACGAAGCGATGGCCGCGGCGCTGGGCGGCACGCAAAGCCTGCACACCAACGCGCTGGACGAGGCGATCGCGCTGCCCACCGAATTTTCGGCCCGCATCGCGCGCAACACGCAACTGATCCTGCAGGAAGAGACGGGTATCACCCATGTCGTCGATCCGCTGGCGGGTTCGTATTACGTCGAAAGCCTGACGGCGGAACTGGCCGACAAGGCCTGGGCCCTGATCGAGGAGGTCGAGGCGATGGGGGGCATGACCAAGGCGGTTGCCTCGGGCATGCCGAAGCTTCGGATCGAGGAATCCGCCGCGCGTCGGCAGGCGATGATCGATCGGGGCGAAGAGGTGATCGTGGGCGTCAACAAGTACCGTCTGGCCAAGGAAGAGCCCATCGACATCCTCGATATCGACAACGCGGCCGTGCGTGCGGCCCAGATCGCCCGGCTGGACCGGGTGCGCGCCAGCCGCGACACGGCCGCCTGCGACGCGGCGCTGGCCGAGGTCGAGCGGCGCGCGCGCGAGGGGGGCAACCTGCTTGCCGCCGCGATCGACGCCGCCCGAGCGCGCGCCAGCGTGGGAGAGATCAGCATGGCGATGGAAAAGGTGTTCGGCCGCCACCGTGCCGAGGTGAAGATGCTGGCGGGCGTCTATGGCGCGGCCTACGAGGGCGACGCAGGCTTTGCGGCCATCCAGAAGGATGTCGAGGCCTTCGCCGAAGAGGAAGGCCGCCGCCCCCGGATGCTGGTGGTCAAGATGGGCCAGGACGGCCACGACCGCGGCGCCAAGGTGATCGCCACGGCCTTCGCCGACATCGGCTTTGACGTGGATGTGGGCCCGCTGTTCCAGACGCCCGAAGAGGCCGCGCAGGACGCCATCGACAACGACGTGCATGTGGTGGGCATTTCCAGCCAGGCGGCCGGGCACAAGACGCTGGCGCCGAAGCTGGTCGAGGCGCTGAAGGCCGCGGGGGCGGGCGAGATCCTGGTGATCTGCGGCGGCGTCATCCCGCAGCAGGATTACCAGTATCTCTACGACCACGGGGTCAAGGCGATCTTCGGTCCCGGCACCAACATCCCGGCCGCCGCGAAGGAAATCCTGACGCTGATCCGCGCCGCCCGGGGATAGGAAAGCGCCCGCATCTGCTGCACCTGCGCCCCGATCCTTCCCCGAAGGACCGGGGCGGGGCTCAGGCCTTGGGCGATCCTGCCCCGGCGCGCCGCAGGATCAGATAGCCCATGACCGCCGACACGCAGGACGCCGACAGCACGCCAAGGCGCACCTCGTTCAGGTGCAGCGCGTCATCGAAGCTCAGCGAGCCGATGAACAGCGACATGGTAAAGCCGATCCCGGCCAGCGCCGACAGCCCCCAGACGTGGTGCCAGCCCGCCCCCGCAGGCAGCCGCGCCGCCCCCGATTTCACCAGGGCCCAGGTCATTCCGAAGACGCCAAGCTGCTTGCCGATGATCAGCCCCGCCGCGATGCCCAGCGGTAGCGGCGAGACGGCATCGGCCAGCGTGATCCCCTTGAGCGAGACCCCCGCGTTGGCGAAGGCGAAGATCGGTACGATCAGCCAGGTGACATAGGGCGCAAGCCCGTGTTCCAGCGCGTGCAGCGGCGACTTGCCGAAGCGGTCCTTCAGCGGGATGAAAAAGGCGGTCAGCACCCCCGCCAGCGTGGGATGGATGCCGCTTTCCAGCACGCAGAACCAGAGCACGGCGCCGATCAGCAGCATGGGCGCGATGCGATGGGTGCCGCGCGCGTTCAGCCAACCCAGCGCCAGAAGCGGGGCGATGGCCAGGATCAGGAAATCGGTGTGCAACTCGGCCGTGTAGAACAGGGCGATGATGATGATGGCGCCCATGTCGTCGAGGATCGCCAGCGTCAGCAGAAAGACCTTGAGCGCGGGGGGAACCCGCTTGCCCAGAAGCGCCAGCACCCCGACCGCAAAGGCGATGTCGGTCGCCGCCGGAATGGCCCAGCCGCGCAGCGTTTCGGCCTGCCCCGCATTCACGGCCAGATAGAGCAGCGCGGGAACCGCCATGCCCGCAATCGCGGCCATCCCCGGCAGCACCACATCGCGCGGGTTCTTCAACTTGCCCTCGACCATCTCGCGCTTCAGTTCCAGCCCGATGAGGAAGAAGAACACCGCCATCAGACCGTCGTTGATCCAAAGGATCAGCGGCTTTGACAGCCCGTGCCCCTCGATCAGGACCGAGAGCTTGACATCGAGAAGGGTGTTGTAGGCCGGTGCGAGCGAGGAGTTGGCGACCACCATGGCAAGCGCCGCGGCGACAAGAAGAAGGATGCCGCCGATGGCATCGCCGCGGATAAGGCGGCTCAGGGCACTGAAAAGGCTCATGGGTCGTCCTGTGATGTTGCAACCTTTCCGACATAGGGGGGCAGGTGGGGCTTGTGAAGCCGTTACAGCACAATAGGATGCGCCAAACGGCGGAGGGGGCGCATGGAACTGGATCATCTGGCGGTGGTGGCTGGAACCCTGGCCGAGGGGGTGGCCGCGGTCGAGGCGGCGCTGGGTGTGCCACTTCAGCCGGGGGGCGCGCATCCGCAGATGGGCACGCACAACCGGCTTCTGAGCCTGGGCGACCTGTATCTTGAGGTCATCGCCGTGGACCCGGCCGCCCCCCCGCCCGGCCGCCCGCGCTGGTTCGCGATGGATGCCTTTGCCGGGCCGCCGCGGCTTGCGAACTGGGTCTGCCGCTGTGCCGATCTTGATGCCGAGCTTGCCGAAGGCCCGCCGGGGCTGGGTGATCCGCTGGACCTGGCGCGGGGCGACCTGCGCTGGCGGATGGCGGTTCCGCCCGATGGCATGCTGCCCTTTGGCGGGCTCTTTCCCGCGCTGATCGCCTGGCAGGGCACGGCCCATCCCGCGCCGCGGCTGACCGACCGCGGCTGTCGGCTGAAGCGGCTGACGGTGACCCTGCCCGCCGCAGAAGAGTTGCGCGCGGCGCTGGCGGGGCGGCTGAGCGACCGGCGGCTGGACATCGAGCCCGGCCCCGAGGGCCTGACGGCCGAGATCGAAACGCCCTCGGGGCTGAAGGTGCTGCGGTGATCCGCGATGCCGGGCCTGCGGATTGCGCGGCGGTGGCCGCCCTCTGGAACCCGGTGATCCGCGACACGCCGATCACCTTTACCACGCAGGAAAAGACCGTGGCGGGATTGCAGCAGGCGCTGGCCGAAAAGGCTGCGGCGGGGTTTCCGTTTCTTGTGGCCGATGTCGCCGGGGCGGTGGCGGGCTTTGCCACCTATGGCGCCTTCCGCAACGGTCCGGGCTATGCCCGCACCGCGGAACACACGATCATCCTCGGGCCCGGCGCGCGCGGCAAGGGGCTTGGCCGCGGGCTGATGGCGGCGCTCGAGGCGCGGGCCCGCGCTGCGGGGCTGCATTCGCTGATCGCGGGGGTCAGCGCGGAAAATCCGGCGGGCCGGGCCTTCCACGCGGCCATCGGCTTTGCCGAAATCGCGGTATTGCCCGAGGTCGGCTACAAGTTCGGGCGCTACATGGACCTGGTGCTGATGCAGAAGCGGTTCGCATGAGCCGCTGACAGTGCCGCGCTGCGGCGTTATTGTGCCCCCATGTCGATCTGGACCCGTATCGCCGAAGTCATCGCAGCCCTCGCCAAGGGCGAAGGGCTTGCGCATCTCTTCACCCGCCCCGAGCCGCCTGAACGGTCGGTGGCCTTCACCATCGCGGTCATCGCGCTGGGCGCCAAGATGGCCAAGGCCGATGGACAGGTGACGCGCGACGAGGTAACGGCCTTCCGCGAGGTCTTCGTGATCCCGCCGGGCGAGGAAGAGAACGCGGCGCGCGTCTTCAATCTGGCGCGGCAGGACGTGGCGGGGTTCGAGATCTATGCCCGCCGCATCCGCCGGATGTTCGGGGGCGATGCCACCGCGCTGACGGACCTGCTTGAGGGGCTCTTTCACATCGCGGTCGCGGATGGCGAATATCACCCGAGCGAGGATGCCTTCCTGCGGCAGGTGGCGATTGAACTGGAACTGGGCGACCGCTGCTTCCGCGCGATCCGGGCGCGGCACGTGGCCGATGCCCCGCGCGATCCCTATGACGTGCTTGGCGTTTCGCCCGACGCCCCGCTGGCCGATGTGCGCACGGCCTGGAAACAGGCGGTGCGCGACAGTCACCCCGACCGGATGCTGGCCCGTGGCGTGCCGGAAGAGGCGGTGAAGCTGGCCGAGAAGCGCCTGATCGCGGTGAACGCGGCGTGGGAGGAAATCTCGCGCGCCCGGGCGGCCTGAGCGCGATGCGGATCGCCACCTACAACGTCGAATGGATGAACGCGCTCTTCAGCCATGACGGCCGCCTTCTGGAAGACGATGGCCCTTCGGGTCGCTACGGGGTGACGCGGGGCGCGCAGGTGGCAGCACTCGGCCGGGTGGTGGCCGCGGTGGACCCCGATGCGCTGCTGATCGTCGAGGCGCCCGATCAGAACCGGCGGCGCACGACGGTCGGGCAACTGGAAACCCTGGCCGGCCGCTTCGGCCTGCGGCAGCGCCGCGCGCTGCTGGGATTTCCCAGCGAGACCGAACAGGAAATCGCGCTGCTTTACGACCCGGACCGGCTGACGGCGGAACACGATCCGCGCGGCGAGCGGGGCGAGGGGCGGGCAGAGCCACCGCGGTTCGACACCGCCTTCCGCATCGATCTGGACAATGACGGGCGGCCCGAGCCGATCACCTTTTCCAAGCCGCCGCTGGAACTGAAGGTGACCGCGGCCTCGGGGTTTGCCTTCCGCATGATCGGGGTTCACGCGAAGTCGAAGGCGCCGCATGGCGCCAGCACGCCCGCAGAGGCGGTCCGCGACGGGATCGAGAACCGCCGCAAGCAGTTGGCGCAATGCGTCTGGCTGCGCGCGCGGGTGGACCGCCATCTGGTCGCGGGCGAGCCGGTGGTTGTGCTGGGTGATTTCAACGATGGCCCCGGCCTTGACGCGTACGAAAAGCTCTTCGGTCATTCGGGGGTCGAGATCATGCTGGGCCTCGATCGCCCGCCCGCCGAGCGGCTGACCGATCCGCACGCCCTGATGGCGCTGGGGCGCCGGATCGGGGTCGCGCCGGCCACCGCCCGGTTCTTCCTGCGCGATCAGGGGCGCTATCTTCAGGCGCTCCTGGATTACGTCATGGTATCGGCCGATCTGCTGGCGCGGGGACCGGTCTGGCGGGTCTGGCACCCGTTCGACGATCCTGCCTGCTATGCCGACGCCCCCCTGCGCGAGGCGCTCTTGACGGCCTCGGACCATTTTCCGGTCACGCTAGACCTGCCGCTCTGACCGGCGCCGAGGGCCGCGGGATCCTCAGGCCGTCTCGCGCAGGGTGCTGATCTTTGCGGTCATCTTCATCGCCGCGGCCAGCGAGGCAAAGCGGGCCTGCGCGACCTCGCCGAACAGGTCCACCCCCTTGCGGTTCAGTGCCAGCTCCAGCACGCCCTTGCGCGGGTAAAGCCTCAGCTCGCCCGCGTCGGCCGGGTCGTCGATGGCGAACATGGCACCAAAGCGCATGGCCTTGCCCAGCACCTCGGCCTCGGCGATCTGCTCGTCGGTCAGAAGTTGCAAGAGCGGCTCCAGCCGCGAACCTGCGCGGCTGTTCTTGTAGCGGTGCAGCAGCGCTAGCCCCAGAAACACGCGCCCCGGATGGTCAAGCCCGCCAAGGTTGGCGCGCGTCACGTTGTCGAAGCAGGCCTCGGCCCGGTAGTCGGGGTGGGCGCGCCAGGTGGTATCGTGCAGCAGGCAGGCCGCCTTGATCAGCCGCAGCCGCCCCTCGGGGGCGGATTTGAACAGCGGCTCCAGGAAGGCGTAAAGCCGTTTGCCGAAGCCCGGCATCCGCGCCATCGTCGCTTCGGAAAACCGGCAGCTTTCGATCAGCGGATCGCGCGCGCGCAGCTTCTGCGGCATGTGTTCGTAAAGCAGCCCCTCGCGGATGCCGTAGGACGACACGTCGATCTCCTTCGGGCGAAAGCTGCGCACCAGTTGCGACAGCACCTCGGCCGCGAGCGGCACCAGTTCCATCCGCTCGGCCGAGGTGCCGGTGCGCAGGCGCAAGTCGTTCAGGTCGGACGTCGCGATCCAGTCTACCGTGGCCATCACCGAATCCGGCGTCATGCGGTATTCATGCAGCACCGTCAGCGGATAGCCCCGGCGTTCCATGTCCAGCCGCGCGATCGCCCGCCATGATCCGCCGACGAGGTAGATCTTTTCGTGATGCACCTCGAGCTCGGCCTTCAGGCCCTTGATGATCTTTTCGATGTGCTTCTTGCGGGCCTTGGGGCCGCCCTGCACCTGTTGCAACCGGAACGGGCCCAGCGGCGAGGTCACCCGCCGCCCGATCCGGCCCTGACCGATCAGCGCAAGTTCCATCGACGACCCGCCGATGTCGCAGACGATCCCTTCTGCCTCGGGCCAGCCCAGCAGGACGCCCTGCGCCGACAGCCGGGCCTCTTCGGCGCCGTCGATGACCCAGAGCTTCAGCCCGGTTTCCTTCAGCACCTCGGCCTGGAAGTCTGCGCCGTCCCTGGCCTCGCGCACCGCGGCGGTGGCGACGGCTGTCAGGGGCGAGACCTTCATTCCCTTGGCGACCAGCGCGAAGCGGCGCAGCGCGGCCAGCGCGCGGTCCTTGCCCTTGGGGTTCAGCATCCCCGTGGCATCAAGCCCCGCACCCAGACCGCAGAGGATCTTCTCGTTGTAGAAATACGCAGGCGAACGCGCGGCCCCGTCGAACACCACCATGCGGACAGAGTTCGAGCCGACATCGATCACCCCCACATGCGAAAGCGCGCGCGCCGAAGGGTCCTGGAACAGCGGCTGCCCGAAGGGCCCCCACTCGTCATGTGCAGGCTCGGCGGGGTCGCTCATGGGGTGTCCTTCATCGTTGCGGGCCGAGAGTGCCGCCGGGGGCGCGCCCCGTCAACCGTCGCCATCTGCCGTTCGCGTCAGTCCTCGGGATGCGCAAGGCGCGGCACATCCGCGGCCCCCGCGCTGCCCCGGCCGGACAATGAGGGGTTTTCCATAAAGAACCTGTGGCAGGTGAAGGGCACGCCGCCTGCGGGCGGCGGCTCGCGGTCGAAGCGGCCATCGGGTAGCAGCACGAAGCTTTGCCCGCGGTCGGCCAGGTTCGCGGCCATGATCTGACTGACGATCTGGGCCTTCACCGTTTCGTTGCGGATCTCGACCAGGGTTTCCACCCGCCGCGTCAGGTTGCGTTCCATCCAGTCGGCCGATGAGATGAAGACGCGCGCCCGCTTCGAGGGCAGCCCCGCGCCATTGCCGAAGCACACGATGCGGCTGTGTTCCAGAAAACGGCCGACGATGGATTTCACCCGGATATTGTCCGACAGGCCCGCGATGCCGGGACGCAGCATGCAGATGCCGCGCACCACGAGGTTGATGTTCACCCCCGCAGCCGAGGCGGCATAAAGCGCGTCGATCACGTCGGGCTCGGTCAACGCGTTCATCTTGGCCCAGATCGCGG
This sequence comes from Paracoccaceae bacterium, assembly GCA_027351005.1. Lineage (GTDB taxonomy): Bacteria > Pseudomonadota > Alphaproteobacteria > Rhodobacterales > Rhodobacteraceae > Solirhodobacter. The sequence continues at coordinate 8,913 of DAIEJF010000175.1, forward strand.
CGGGTTTGCCCGCCCTTGCATGCGCGGCCTCGGCCGCGATCAGCTCCAGAAGGCGCGTTTTCAGGTTCAGCGGCGAGATGGCGATGTTTTCCAGCCCCTCGGGCTGCGCATAGCCCGACAGGTAGTTGAACACCTTGGTCGCATCGCGCCCCAGCGCGGGGTCGCAGGTGAACAGGCTGAGGTCGGTATAGATCCGTGCGGTGATCGGGTGATAGTTGCCGGTCCCGTAATGGGTGTAGGTCACAAGCTGGTCGCCCTCGCGCCGGACCACGGTGGAAATCTTGGCGTGGGTCTTCAGGTGCAGGAAGCCGTAGACGACATGGGCGCCCGCCCGTTCCAGCCTGCGGCTTTGCCGGATGTTGGCCGCCTCGTCGAACCGCGCCTTCAGTTCCACCAGCGCAGTGACCGACTTGCCGTTTTCGGCCGCCTCGCACAGCGCCGAGACGATCGGGCTGTCCCAGCTCGTGCGGTAAAGCGTCTGCTTGATCGCCAGCACGTTCGGATCGCGCGCCGCCTGGTCGAGGAAGCGCACCACCATGTCGAAGGTCTCGTAGGGGTGGTGCAGCAGCATGTCCTTCTGGCGGATGGCCGCGAACATGTTGCCTTCGTGGTCCTGCACCCGTTCCGGCACCCGCGGGGTGAAGGCGGGCCATTGCAGATCCCGCCGGGTGTCGAGCACCAGTTCCTTGAAATCCGCCACCCCCAGAAGGCCGCGAACCTCGATCACCTCTTCCGGCGCCACGCCCAGTTCATCCATCACCAGCCGCCGCAGGTCGTCAGGCGCACCCGCGGTGATGGTCAGGCGGATCACCTCGCCCCGGCGGCGGCGTTTCAGCGCCACCTCGAATTCGCGCACCAGGTCTTCGGCCTCGTCCTCCACCTCAAGGTCGCTGTCGCGCAGCACCCGAAAGGCACAGTGGCCGCCGTCGTGGTAGCCGGGGAACAGCGACGACAGGTGCAGGATCAGCAGCTCTTCCAGCGGCAAGAAGCGGTATTCGCCGGGCGAGGCGGGCAGCGCGATGAACCGCGGCAACTGCTGGGGGACAGGCAGCAGGGCCTTCAATGTGCGCTTGCCGCCGTCGCGTTCCAGTTGCAGGGCCAGGCAGAAGCCGGTGTTGGGAATGAAGGGGAACGGGTGCGCCGGGTCGATGGCCAGCGGCGATAGCACCGGAAAGACCTGATTCAGGAAGTAGGTTTCCAGGAACGCATGGTCGCGGCGCGTCAGCTTCGAGGGGCTCAGCAGGCTGATCCCGGCCGCCTCCATCTCTTTCTTCAGCTTGTTCCAGATCGCCTGCTGGGCCTGCATCAGCCGCCGCGCATCGCGATCGATCAGATCAAGCTGTTCGTGCGGCGTCAGCCCGTCGGTCGACATGAGGCTGTTGCCCGCCCGCGCAAGCTCGCGCAGGCCCGCCACGCGGACGGTGTAGAATTCGTCCAGGTTGGTCGCCGAGATCGACAGAAACCGCACCCGTTCCAGCACTGGCACCCGCGGGTTGCGCGCTTCGTCCACCACCCGCCAGTTGAATGCAAGCCAGGACATTTCCCGGTTGAAGAACCGCCGCGCCCCCTCGGTCTCCCCGGCGGGAAGCGGGGTCGGGGCGGGAAACGGATCATGCAGGAAATCGGCCTGGATCATGGGCGCCTTCGGGCTGTGCATCGCGATTATTGGCCGCTTGGCGTCAGGCTGTCCAGAACCTCGGCGGCCAGGGCGCGGGTGATCTCGCGCCGCTCGGCCAGGCTTGCACGGTCGATCGCCTCCACCAGCCGCCGCGCCTCGGCCAGCGAACGGTGGATCCGGGGCAGCAGGTAGGCCACCACGGCGGGCGCCACATGCAGGTGCCGGTCGTCGAACAGCTTGACCAGCACCGCCGCCATCAGCGCGTCGTCGGGCAACTCCAGCCGCGCCACGCCCGCGGCCTGCAGGCGGCTGGCCAGATCGGGCAGGCCGATGGGCCAGCGCCCCGGCGCCTCGCGCGCGGTCAGGAGCAGGTGGCCCCCCGCTGCCGCCAGCAGGTTGTGCAGGTGAAAAAGCGCGCGCTCGGCCTCGGGGGTGCCTGCAACCGCCTGGGCATCGTCCACCGCCACGCGGCCTGCCGCGGCCAGCGCGGGCAGGTCTGCCCCGGCCAGGCCCGTGCCGGTGATCCAGGCAGCCTGCGTTTCTGTCGCCCAGATCCGGGCCAGGTGGGTCTTGCCCGCGCCCTCGGGGCCGATCAGCACCAGCTTGCCGCGTGGCCAATCCACCCAGGCGGCCACCGCAGCGCGTGCCGCGGCATTCGCGGCCGAGGTGAAGAAATCCGCGGCACCCGTGGCCTCGGGCCAGGGGGGCAGGGGCAAGGTGAACTGTTCCCGCGTCACTTCGTGTCCGTGCCGGAGCCCGCCACGCCCTTGTAAAGCTGGCTGTCAAGGTATTGGCGCACCCCGAAGCGAGCCACAACGCCCAGCGTTGCCGCGACGGGCACCGCGACCAGCAGCCCCACAAAGCCGAAGATCGTGCCGAAGGCCGACAACGCGAACAAGAGCCAGACCGGATGCAGGCCCACCGAATGGCCCACCAGCGCGGGCGACAGGATGTTGCCCTCGATGAACTGGCCCAGCGCAAAGATCCCCACGACCGCCGCGATCATTCCGGGCGCGTCCCAGAACTGGAACAGCGCAAGCCCGATGGCCAGCGCGCCACCCGTCATCGCCCCAAGATAGGGGATGAAGGTGATGAGCCCGGCAAAGGCGCCGACCACCAGCCCGAACTGCAGCCCCACGATGGCAAGCCCGACCGCGTAATAGGTGCCCAGGATGGCGCAGACCGTTAGTTGTCCGCGCACGAAGCCCGCCAGAACCTCGTTGATCTCGGTGCCCAGGCCGCGGATCGTGTCGCGGTAGTCGCGCGGCAACCATGCGTCGACGTGGGCGATCATCCTGTCCCAGTCCAGCAGCATGTAGAAGGCCACCACCGGCACGACCACGATGAAGAGCGCGGCGTTGATCACCGTCAGCGCCGAGGACAGCACGCGGTTGGCAAGCTCTGCACCCTGCGACTTGATCGTGTCGCCGATGGACAGCAGCGTCTGGTGCACCACGCTTGACGTGTCGAGGATCTGCGGGAAGCGGGCGGTCAGGAACGATTGCAACTGCGCGAGGATCTGCGGGGCGGCATTGATCAGCGCCAGAAGCTGCTGCGTCAGCAAGGGCACGACCAGAAGCGCGAGCAGGATGAACAGCAAAAGCGCCGCGACCGAGATGATGGCGGTTGCCGCCGTGCGGCTCAGCCCCAGCCGCTCCAGCCGGTCGGCGACCGGGTCCAGGAAATAGGCGATGGCGCCACCGACCAGGAAAGGCAGCATGACTCCGCCAAGGAACCACAGCGCCAGCAGGAAGATCGCCGTCGCAACGCCCCAGTATTTCGCCTGTTCCCGCACGGGAAGCCCCATCGCGCCGCTCCGCCCGCCTGTCCGCTTCTGTCATCGCCGAACGCGGCCCGCCGTGCAAGCGCGGCGCGCGCTTGCCTGACAGATGTGGATCGCATAGGTCATCTGCAACCGCGTTCTGCCGATAGGGTCCGTCCGATGCGCCTTTCCCGCTACTTCCTGCCCGTCCTGAAGGAAAACCCCGCCGAGGCGCAGATCGTCTCGCACCGCTACATGCTGCGGGCTGGAATGATCAAACAGCAACAGGCAGGGATCTATTCGTGGCTGCCGCTGGGCTATCGCGTGCTGCGCCGGATCGAGCAGATCGTGCACGAGGAACAGGTGCGGGCGGGCCATATCCCGCTTCTGATGCCCACGCTGCAACCCGCCGACCTGTGGCGGGAGTCGGGCCGCTATGACGACTACGGCGAAGAGATGCTGCGCATCACCGACCGCCACAAGCGCGAGATGCTCTACGGCCCCACCAACGAGGAGATGATCACCGACATCTTCCGCGCCCATGTGGAAAGCTACAAGAGCCTGCCGCTGACGCTTTACCACATCCAGTGGAAGTTCCGCGACGAGGTGCGCCCCCGCTTTGGCGTGATGCGCGGCCGGGAATTCCTGATGAAGGATGGCTACAACTTCGACATCGACTATGACAGCGCGATCCATGCCTACAACCGCCACATGGTCAGCTATCTGAAGACCTATGAACGGATGGGCCTTCAGGCGATCCCGATGCGCGCGGCTTCGGGGCCGATCGGCGGCGACAACACGCATGAATTCCTGGTGCTGGCCTCGACCGGCGAATCCGAGGTGTTCTACGACAGCGCGATCACCGACCTGAAGTTCGGCGACCGGGTGGTGGACTACGACAACCGCGACGAATGCGCGGCGATCGTCAGGGAATGGACCACCCCCTATGCGCGCACCGACGAGACGCATGACGTGTCGGTGTTCCACGCGATCCCGGCCGAGCGGCAGAAGACCAGCCGCGGCATCGAGGTTGGCCAGATCTTCTACTTCGGCACGAAGTATTCCGAGCCGATGGGCGCGGTGGTGGTGAACGACAAGGGCGAGCGCGTGCCCGTTCACATGGGCAGCCACGGCATCGGCGTTTCCCGCCTGCTGGGCGCCATCATCGAGGCCAGCCACGACGACAAGGGGATCATCTGGCCCGAGGGCGTCACCCCCTTCCCGGTCGGCATCGTCAACCTCAAGCAGGGCGACGGCGCGGCCGACGCCGCCTGCGAGGCCATCGAGAAGGCGTTACTGGCCAAGGGCCTCGAACCCCTTTACGACGACCGCGACGAACGTGCCGGCGCCAAGTTTGCCACGATGGACTTGATCGGCCTGCCCTGGCGCATCACCGTGGGCCCGCGCGGGCTGGCGGCGGGCAAGGTGGAACTGACCTCGCGCCGCAGCGGCAAAAGCGAGGAAATGAGCCCCGAGGCCGCCGTGGCGCGCATCGCGGAAATCTACGCCGGGGTCTGACCCGACCCCGGCTGTCCGACGAAGTTCCGCCCCGGGCTTTCGCACAGACCCCGGGGCGCGGGAGAGTTGAGTGACCGGCCGCACGCCCCCCTTTGCCCGTTTCGAATGGATGATCGCCTGGCGCTACCTGCGTGCCAAGCGGGCCGAAGGCGGCGTCAGCGTGATGACCTGGATCAGCCTGATCGGCATCACGCTGGCGGTGTTCGCGCTGGTCGCCACCTTTGCCGTGCGGTCCGGCTTTCGCGCGGAATTCGTCGACACGATCCTGGGCGCCAACGCGCATGTCACCGTCTATGCGCAGGCCCACCCTGACCAGAACGGCCAGATGACCCGCACCATCGCCGATTACGACGCGATGCGCGCGCGGATCCAGAAGATCCCCGGCGTGGTCAGTGCCGCGCCGCTGATCAAGGGCGAGGTGATGGCCAGCTTCGACGGCCACAACACCGGCGTGCAGATCTACGGCATTTCGCTGGCCGACCTCAAAGAGGTCCCGCGCATCGCCCATTCCGATCAGGCGCTGGGCAACATCGACGATTTTGACCAGGGCATCGCCATCGGCTCGGGCGTGGCGCGCGATCTGGGCGTGGGGATCGGCGACCGCATCAAGCTGATCTCGCCCGACGGGGTGCAGACCGCCTTCGGCACCACGCCGCGGGTCAAGGCCTACAAGGTTGTCTACATCTTCTCGGCCGGCCGGTGGGACATCGACCAGACCCGCGCCTACCTGCCTTTTGCCGAGGCGCAAAGCTTCTTCAACCGCGAGGGCGTGGCCGACGAGATCGACGTGATGACGACCGATCCCGAACATGTGGACCAGTTGTCGCCCGACCTGCTGAAGGCCGCGGGCGAAAACGCCCTGCTGTGGACATGGCGGGATTCGGCGGGCAGCTTCCTGCGGGCGCTGACGGTCGAGGACAACGTGATGTTCGTGATCCTTGCTCTGGTGGTGCTGATCGCCTCGATGAACATCGTCTCGGGGCTGATCATGCTGGTGAAGAACAAGGGACGCGACATCGGCATCCTGCGCACCATGGGCCTGACCGAAGGTGCGGTGCTGCGCGTGTTCTTCATCTGCGGCGCCTCCACCGGCATGGTGGGCACGCTGGCGGGCGTGGTCCTGGGCTGTCTGTTCGCGATCTACATCAACCCGATCTTTTCCTTCGTGAACTACTGGGCGGGGGGCGGGGTCTGGGACCCGTCGATCCGCGGCATCTACACCCTGCCCGCCAAGCTCGAATTCTGGGACGTGGTACGCGCGACGCTCTTGTCGCTGGGCCTGTCCTTCGTGGTCACGATCTTTCCCGCGCGGCGGGCGGCGCGGCTCAATCCGGTGGAGGCGCTGCGCTATGAGTGAGGCGCTGGCGCTGGAAGGGATCGAGAAGGTCTACCTGAAGGGCCGCCCGGGCGAGGTGCGGGTGCTGCAGGGTGCGAACCTGACCCTGCAACAGGGCGAGGTCGTGGCGCTGGTAGCGCCTTCGGGGGCGGGGAAATCCACCCTGCTGCACATCGCGGGGCTGCTCGACGTGCCTGATGCGGGCTCGGTGCGCATCGGCGGGGTCGAGATGACCGGACAGCCCGACCGCGCCCGGACCGAGGCGCGGCGCAGCGAGGTGGGGTTCGTCTACCAGTTCCATCACCTGCTGCCCGAGTTCAGCGCCCTGGAAAACGTGATGCTGCCGCAGCTTGCCAACGGGCTGGACCGACCCGAGGCGCAGGACCGGGCGCAGGCGCTGCTGAACTGGGTGGGCGTGGGCCCGCGCGCCGATCACCGCCCCGCGGCCCTGTCGGGGGGCGAGCAGCAGCGCGTGGCCTTCTGCCGCGCGCTGGCCAATGCGCCGCGCCTCTTGCTGGCCGACGAGCCTACGGGGAACCTGGACCCCGGCACCTCGGAACAGGTGTTCGACGTGTTGATGGCGCTGGTGCGCCAGACCGGGCTTTCGGCCCTGATCGCGACCCACAACCTGGGGCTTGCCGCCCGGATGGACCGGATGGTGCGGCTGGAAGGCGGCGTTCTGGTCGGCTGAGGGTGGGCCCGCGGGGGCGCTGCCCCCGCACCCCCGGGATATTTCAGGACCGAAAATGAGGGCGCGCCCGAAAGGCCCGCCCGGTCAGCCGCCCGACGTGACGGCGGTGCGGATCGCGGCCGCGAAATCGTCGGGCGTGGCAGTCAGCAGGCCCACCCGTGCTGTGGCGAAGAATCCCGCGACAGCCGCATCCACATCGGCCAGTTCGACCCCGCGCAGCGCGGCCTCGAGGTTCAGGACCGTGGCGGGCGGGGTCACGAAGAAGTCGCCCGTCAGCACGATTTCGCGGATGCGGTCGGCGCGCGGACCTTCGAGCCGGACATGGGCGGCGATGGTGCCGCCTGCGCCGGTATGGCGGCCCGAGCGCACGTCGGCGCCGGTCGGGTCGTCGATCTCGTAGACGAAGGCATCGGTGCCGATCTCTTCGGCCAGGATGCGGGCGGCGGCCTCTTCCTCGGCCGTCGTGATCGCGCCCCAGGCCGGGGCGATGCCGAGCCGTTCGGCAAAGCCGTCGAGAAGGGCCTGTTTCACCTCGGCGACCGGGGGCGGCGCGCCGTCGAACAGGTCGGTCAGCGTGACCACCCGCTGGGCGCCCGAGGTCTGGCCGTGCCGGGCAAGCTTGGCCGCGGGGATGTTCAGGAGTGCGGCCATCTTCGCCGCGTCCATCGCATAGAGCGTGGTGCCCTGATAGAAGATCGTCGTGCCGTCGAAGAAGCCGCCGGTGCCCGAGATCTTGCGCCCCTCCACCTCGATGTCGTTCCTCGGGCGGTATTGTGCCGCGATGCCCAGCCGCGAGAGCCCGGCGGCCGCGGCCTCGCAGACCGCCCGCGCGGTTTCGGCCAGGGTCGTGAGCCCCAGTCTGCGCTGGTCGCAGACGATTTCCCAGCCGAACTGACCTTCGTCGAGATAGAGCGCGCCGCCGCCGGTGACGCGGCGCCCGATCCCCACGCCCGCAGCGCGGCAGGCGTCAAGGTGCAACTCCTGGCTGATCGCCTGGTGGCGGCCCACCAGCACCGAGGGCGGGAAGGTGAGAAAGCGGATCGTGTCCGGGGTGGTGCCGGCCTTGTGCCCCTCGATCAGGGCCTGATCGAAGGCCATCTGGGCGCGGCAGTCGCGCGTGCCGGTGTCGATGACGCGAAAGGGTGTCATGGGCGCCTCGTCTGGGGAGGGGACCGGGGGCGCGGCCCCCGGTCCGCCGGGATGTCCGGGGACCGGAAAGGGGGATCAGAGGGTGTCGAATTCCTCGCCGTCGTCATAGCTTTCGCCGGGGCGCAGCATGTCGAGCTGGCTGCGGACCTTGCGGATGTCCACCTCCTTGAGCGGGAAGGGGTAGCTTGCGATGTTCGAGGGCGGGCTGTCGCCATAGGGTCGGTCGCAGGCCGAGATGTCGTCGGCGAACTTGCCGGGGCAGCCCGAGGTGCGGAAGGCGATGCCCGCGTCGATGATGGCGGAAAGCTCGGATTGCGGCATGCCGAAATCGGCTATCCGGCCCTGGTCGTCGAAGCGCATCTGCTCCACGCGCACGCCGCAGTAGTCGACGAGGTAGCGCGCAAGCTGCACGCGCCGCCACTGGTCGCGCGGGGTGGCGGGCAAGTGGTCCATCAGGCTGCCTTTCTCGGGGAAGAAGCAGAACATGTGGCTGTGCCCGCCCATGTCGACGAGCTGCTGGACGAGGGTCATCACCTCGTGTTCCGTCTCGCCCATGCCTACGATGATGTGGGCGCCGAACTTCTGCGGCCCGAAGATGTCGCGGGCGTGTTCGAGGATTTCCCAGTATTTCTTCCAGCTGTGGGGCGATTGCACGCCCTTGCCGCGGGTGCGGTCGAACAGGTCGGGCGTGGCGGCGTCCAGCGCGACGGTGAAGATGTCGGCGCCCATCTCGTGCAGGCGCTGCACGTCGGCGCGTTCCATGGTCTGCGGGTTCGACAGGATCGAGATCGGGATGCGCGCCGGGTCGATCCGGTCGGTCCATGTCTTCAGCACCGTGAAGGTATCGGCGTCCGACCGGGGGTGGGTAATCATCGAGATGCACATGCGGTGGAAGGGCGTGTCGGGGTCTGCCGCGACACGATCCACCACCTCGGCCATCGCGACGGCGGGCCAGTCGACGCGGATGAAGTTGCGGTCGGCGTAGTTGCGTTCGGCCTCGCGGTGGCGGGCCAGGCCGCAATAGGCGCAGTTGGCGCGGCAGCCCTCGGGGTAGGTGAGCAGCAGGTTGAGGCAGCGCGTGCACGAACAGCGGTGCATCTGCCCTTCGACCAGCCCCAGCGTGATCGCCGCGGCGGTCGACATCTGCACATACTCGGGTGAGCGCATGTGGGGCGTCATCACCCGGTAGTCGGGCCGGTAGAGGCCGCGCGGGGCGAGGTTGGCATCCTTTACCGGCTTGCCGTTGCGGAACGGGGCGGGCACCGGTGCAGGGGCGCGCGGCTCCATCGTGTCATAGGCATTGAAGTCGCGGCCGTTCACGCGGGGGCCGGGGATGGCGCCTTCGGGCTTGAGGCAGGTCATGCGGGTTCTTTCACCTCCGAGAGGGCATTGGCCGGGGTCCGGCTCCAGTATTGGTCATAGGCGATCCAGCCGCGGCGCAGCGCGGCGTCGTCGGGTCCGCAAAGCGCATAGGCTGCAAGAAGATCGCGGCGACGGGTCAGGGCGAGGGCGATCGAGGGGCCGAAAAGGTCACGGGCCTCCTGCGCATACTCCTCGGGGGCCTGCGCATCGCCGTGCAGAAACGCGGCCGCGGCCTGGCCTGCCATGCGGCCCGACAGGACGGCCGGGTTGATCCCGGCGCCGGTGATCGGATTGACAAGGCCCGCCGCATCGCCGGCCAGAAGCACTTGCGTCTCACCCAACTGGGCGGCGAGGCCGACGATCCCGCCCGTGGGGATGAGGCCGCCGGTATGGGCGTGGATCTTCGGGCCCACACGCCGTGCGGCCAGAAGCTCTGCATGGAGTTCGTCCAGCAGCGGCTTGAGCATGGCCTTGCGGGCAGGCAGGATCCCAAGGCCGAGGTTCGCGACCTTTCCCTTGGGAAAAAGCCAGGCATAGCCGCCCTCGATCTCGGGGCGCAGGAAGATGTCGGTTGCCTCATATGGGGCGGGCAGATCGACGGTGATCTGGCGCGTCTCCATCAGGTCGCGGTTCGCCATCCCCACCGCCTGCCCGACACGGCTGCGGGGGCCGTCGGCGCCGATCAGCACGCGGGGGGTGAGCCGGGTGCCGTCGCTGAGCGTGCAGGTTCCGTCCGGTGCGATGGCGCGAAGCGAGGTGGCGAGGCGGACCTCGGCCCCAGCCGCCCGGGCGCGCGCGACAAGGGCTGCGTCGAAGGCCGCGCGGTCGATCATGTGGCCACGGAAATCGGGGGTGATGTCGGCCGCGGCTTCGCGGACGTAGGTGGCCATGGTCGAGATGTCCTGAACGCGCGCGGCCGAGACGGCGGCGGTTTCGACGCCCAGCATCATCGGCACGAATTCGGCGCATTGCACCGGAACCCCGACCTGCGCCCGTCTGTCGATGGCAAGCACGTGCGCCCCTGCCGTCGCCGCGGCTTCGGCGGCCGCGGCCCCCGCCGGGCCAAGACCCACGACAAGAACCTGTGCCTTCGTCCCGGTCATGCCGCGCAGGACCGCAGCTTGAGGCCCACGCCCTTGCCAAGGCTTGCGCCGATCTTGATCGAGCAGCAGGCATGTTCCTGATGCCAGTCGCGCCCGGTGGCCTGGGCCACCTGCACCGCGCCCTCGGCCGGGAAGGCGATGCCGTCAAGGCCCGCCATCACCGCATAGGCATCGGTCACCTGCTTGTGCAGCCCGGCGGGCCGGGCGCAGCCCAGAAGCACCTGCCGATCCCCCATCTTCGTGCGGGCATCAAGAAAGATGCGGCCCACATCCGATGTCTCTGGCGTCCTGAAGGTGCCGGGCTTCGCGTAGAACGGCATGATGACCACCAGCACCAGCGCATTGACCGGGTGGCGGGCCACGATCTCCAGCGCGCGGGATTCGCCGCGCAACTCGCCGTAATGCAGGCCGATCACGATATGGGGGCTGACCTCCATCGTCGTTGCGGTGAGCGCGGCCAGCGTCGCCTCGAAATCCTCCACCGGCCGGTCGAGGTGGTAGACCTGCCGGATCGTGTCGTCCGATCCGATCACGTCCATCATGGCGGTGTCGACGCCTGCCGATTCCATCCGCCGCGCGCCCGCCTCGTCCGTCAGGGCGGTGTGGATGGCGATCTTGAGGTCGGGAAAGTCGCGCTTCAGCCCCTCGATCACCGGATAGAAACGGTCGTAGTGGATCTCGTTGCGCCGGTTCGACCCGCCCGACAGCAGGAAGCCCTGCAACCCCTGCAGGGTGATGAGGTCGCGGACCTTCTGGTCCAGGATCTCGGGCTTCACCGCCGGGATCATCGGTTCCAGGATCTTGGCCTGGCAATGGTCGCAATCCAGCGCGCAGCCCGCGGCGGTGATCGAGAAGGCGGGGAACGAGTTCTTGCCGCAGCCTTTCACGTCCGACGTGTCGTATTCCTTGAAGGTCGGGGTGGAAAACCGCAGCCGCGGCAACGGGCGGGCCGCGGCGGCATGTTCCATCGCGGCGACCAGCGCGGGATCGAACTCTGCATCCTCCAGCGCCTCGATGGCCGCGAGGCTGTCGAACCAGGTTCCCATGCGTTCCTCCCTTGGGCCCTCAGGCCGCTTTCGTCTCCGCCCCCGGGGCCAGCACCGCTGCGGCGATCTGGCCGAAGCGGTCGCGGATCGTCCCGTCGTTGCGCGTGTCGATCAGTGTGGTGAACCAGGCCGCGTCGCGGTCTTCCTCTTCGACCAGGTCGCAGCCAAGGCTGCCCAGCAGCGCCCGTGCCTCGGGCGGCAGCCGGTCGGGCAGCGGGCAGCCTGCGATCCGGCCCCAGAGCGCGGTCCAGAACCGCGCGACCGTCCAGGGATTGTAGCCCCCGCCGCCCAGCACGACCGTATGGGGCGCTACCTCGGTCAACCGCATCACCGCGTCCAGCAGCGCCCGGTTCGACAGCGCCAGCGAGGACAGCGGATCGCCCCGCAGCGCATCGGCGCCACAGGTCAGCACGACGGCCTGCGGGGCAAAGCGGCGGGCGAGCGGCAGCACGGCCGCATCCATCAACGCGTCGAACTCGCTGTCGTTCATCTCCCGGGGCACGGGCAGGTTGCGCGCCATCCCGCCCGCGCGATCGGCCAGCCCGCCGGTGTAGGGCCAGCGGTTTTCCTCGTGCATCGAGATCGTC
>DAIEJF010000181.1 GCA_027351005.1 Paracoccaceae bacterium
AGGTTGCCGAACCGGGTGAAGCGACCCTCGAAGCTCAACTCGACCGTGCCGATCGGCCCGTGGCGCTGCTTGCCGATGATGACTTCGGCCTTGCCGTGCACCCGCTCCATCGCCTCCTGCCACTTGGCCATGGCTTCCAGGTTGTCGTCGCCCGGCTTTTCCCGCTCGCGGTAGTATTCGTCGCGGTAGACGAACATCACCACGTCGGCGTCCTGCTCGATCGAGCCGGATTCGCGCAAGTCCGACAACTGCGGGCGCTTGTCGTCGCGGTTTTCGACCTGGCGCGAGAGCTGGCTGAGCGCCACGACGGGGATGTTCAGCTCTTTCGCGATGGCCTTGAGGCCTTGCGTGATCTCCGACACTTCCTGCACCCGGTTGTCCTTCGAGGTGCCCTTCAGAAGCTGAAGGTAGTCGATCATCAGCACGTCCAGCCCATGCGTCCGCTTCAGGCGGCGGGCCCGCGCGGCGACCTGGCTGATCGGCAGCGCCGGGGTGTCGTCGATGTACAGCGGGCAGGATTCCAGCGCCTTCGCCGCCTCGACAAAGCGGCGGAACTCGGCCTCGGTCATGTCCCCGCGGCGGATCTGCTCGCTGGGTACTTCGGCCGCTTCCGACAGCACGCGCGCAGCAAGCTGTTCGGCCGACATTTCCAGGCTGAAGAAGCCCACGACGCCACCTTCCACCGCACCCTCGCCCCCCTCGGGCAGGCGGCCGCGCTTGTAGGCACGCGCGATGTTGAAGGCGATGTTGGTGGCCAGCGAGGTCTTGCCCATCGACGGGCGCCCGGCCAGGATCAGCAGGTCGGACGGATGCAGGCCGCCCAGCTTCTTGTCCAGATCGACAAGCCCGGTGGAAATGCCCGCAAGCCCGCCGTCGCGCTTGTAGGCCGCATTTGCCACGTTCACCGCATCGGTGACGGCCTTCAGGAAGCTCTGGAACCCGCGTTCCGCCACGCCCTGTTCGCCCAGCTTGTACAGCCGCTGCTCGGCCTCGATGATCTGATCCTTGGGCTCGCTGGCAACCTCGACCTTGCCGGCCTTGGCCGCGATGTCGCGCCCCAGGGCGATCAACTCGCGCCGTACCGCGAGATCATAGATCATCTGCGCGTAATCGCGTGCCGCGTAGGCCGCGATGGCGCCCCCCGCCAGACGGGCAAGATAGGCCGCGCCGCCCAGTTCCTTCAGCCCCGGATCGTCGTCCAGGAACGCCTTGATCGTGACCGGAGAGGCCAGCGCGTTCTTCAGGATCCGCGCCGCCGCCACCTCGAAGATGCGCTGGTGCACCGGTTCGTAGAAATGCTCGGCCTTCACCAGCGACGACACCCGGTCGAAGATGTCGTTGTTGGTCAGAATGGCCCCCAGCAGTTGCTGTTCGGCCTCGATGTTATGCGGTGCGACATCCGGTTCGAGGGCTTGCGTCAGCCCCGGCCGGATCGGCGTTATCTCTGTCATGGTCACTTCCTGTCCCGCCTGCCTCAATACGCCAACCGTTTCATCCGGCAAGAGGAAGAACCCTGTGGATGATGCCGGGCGAACCGGGGCAGAACCCTGTGGATGGCCTGTGGATTGTTTCAGCCTACCACATCTGGGTGCGTCTGTCGCGCCTTGCACAGCGGCTGGGTGATTCACCGGGCAAGTCCCGCCCGGGTTTTCCCCGCCCGCAGCGCCGCGGCGATCGGCGGTTTTCAGCCTTTGCGCGCTTCCTGCCAGGCGCGCGGCGCGGTCAGGAAGCTTTCCACCTCGGCCAGGGTCGCGGCGTCGAAGGCGCCCTGCGCCCGCGCCTCGGCCAGCACGTCCCACCAGGTGCACAGCGCATGCAGGCTGATGCCCTGTTCGGCCAGCGCCTCGCGCGCGCCGGGGAAGATGTCATAGAAGAACACCACCGCCGTATGCGCGCAGGTGGCCCCCGTGGCCCGGATCGCCTCGACGAACGACAGTTTCGATCCGCCGTCGGTCGCCAGATCCTCGACCAGCAGCACCCGGTCGCCTTCGCCCATCACGCCCTCGATGCGCGCGTTGCGGCCGTAGCCCTTGGGCTTCTTGCGCACATAGGTCATCGGCAGGCCCAGCCGTTCGGCCACCATCGCGGCAAAGGGGATGCCCGCCGTCTCGCCGCCCGCGATGTTGGTGAAGGCTTCGAACCCCGCCTCGCGCAGCACGGTGCAGGCCATGAAATCCATCAGCGTGCCGCGGATGCGCGGGTGGCTGATCAGCTTGCGGCAATCGATGTAGGTGGGCGAGGGCAGCCCCGAGGCCAGGGTGAACGGCGTCTGGGCGTTGAAATGCACCGCCTTGATCTCCAGCAGCATCCGGGCGGTCAGCCGCGCGATTTCCCCGGGCGCCGGGTAGGAAGAAGGCAGAAGCATGGGCGTGGTCCTTTGTTGTCTTCTTTCTGGCTCAAATATCCCCGCCGGAGGCTCCCCGGTCTGGCCCGAGGCCGCTCCGCGGGGGATATTTTCACCAGAAAGACTGCGCGGTCATTCGATGTGCCAGTGAAGCGGGAAGCCGGGGTCGAACACGGTCACGGGACCCGCGCCGGTTTCGATCTTGGCCGGATAGGGGACGGGGGCGCCCTTGACCAGGGTGATCCTATCCTCGTTGGCGGGCAGGCCGTAGAAGGCGGGGCCGTTCAGGCTTGCGAACCCTTCCAGCCGGTCGAGCCGCCCCATCTCCTCGAAGACATGGGCCAGGATCGACATCGTGTTCGTCGCGGTGAAACACCCCGCGCAGCCGCAGGCGCATTCCTTCAGCGGATCGACATGCGGCGCCGAATCGGTGCCCAGGAAAAAGCGCGGATCGCCCGAGGTTGCCGCCTCGCGCAGTGCCAGCCGGTGCAACTCACGTTTGGCGACCGGCAGGCAGTAGTAATGCGGCCGGATGCCGCCCACCAGGATGTGGTTGCGGTTGATGATGAGGTGGTGCGTCGTGATGGTGGCGCCCAGGCCGCTGTCGGCCGTGCGCACATAGGCCACCGCCTCTTGCGTGGTGACGTGTTCCATCACCACCTTCAGCCCCGGCAGCCTGCGGCGCAGCGGCTCAAGCACCCGGTCGATGAACACCGCCTCGCGGTCGAAGATGTCCACCGCGGGGTCGGTCACCTCGCCATGCACGCAGAGCGGCATCCCGATCTCGGCCATCGCCTCGAGCACGGGCAGGACCTTGTCGAGGTCGCGCACGCCCGAGGCGGAATTCGTGGTCGCCCCCGCCGGGTAAAGCTTCACCGCGGTGGCAAAGCCATTGGCGTAGGCCGCGGTCACGTCCTCGGGGTCAGTCGCTTCGGTCAGGTAAAGCGTCATCAGCGGGGTAAAGGACATCCCCTCCGGCAGGGCCTTCAGGATGCGCTCGCGGTAGTCGTTGGCCTGTTTCGCCGTGACGACGGGCGGCACCAGGTTCGGCATCACGATGGCGCGGGCGAAGTGGCGCGCGGTCTCGGGCAGCACGGCCTCA
>DAIEJF010000195.1 GCA_027351005.1 Paracoccaceae bacterium
CCCCGAGGATATTTGCAGACCGAAAATGAAGGCGGAAGGTGCGAGATGCAGGCACTGAACATCAAGAAGGGCGCGTCCAGCCAGTCGGCCTACGACCTGCGCGACCCCTATTCGGACGTGATCGAAACCCACACGCTGGCCGTGCTGGTCGATAACGAAAGCGGCGTTCTGGCCCGCGTGATCGGCCTGTTTTCCGGGCGCGGCTACAATATCGAGAGCCTGACCGTGGCCGAGGTGGACCACAAGGGCCACCTGAGCCGGATCACCGTGGTCACCCGCGGCACGCCGCAGGTGATCGAGCAGATCAAGGCGCAGCTGGAGCGGATGGTGCCGGTCCACGAGGTGCATGACCTGACGGTGGAAGGCCCCGCGGTGCAGCGGGAACTTGCGCTGTTCAAGGTGGTGGGCACCGGCGAGCACCGGGTCGAGGCATTGCGGCTGGCCGACATCTTCCGCGCGAGCGTGGTGGATTCGACGCTGGAAAGCTTCGTGTTCGAGATCACCGGCACCGCCGAGAAGATCGACGCCTTTGCCGAGCTGATGCGCCCGCTGGGCCTGCGCGAGATGGCGCGCACCGGCGTGGCGGCGCTGTCGCGCGGGGCCTGAACGCGGAAAGCCGTTCTTAACCTTTCTGCGGCATCACGGTCCTGCGGCGGACGGGCCGCGGGCTCAGAACGGGCCGAGGATGCGCAGAACCGGGGACGCCGTTGCGGCGATCCGCAGTCTGGCCGCCGGAACGGTGGTGGCGGGGGCCGCCCGGCAAAGCCGGGGACGGTGGCCGCCCAGGGGACAACGGATCTGCGGGGCTGAGGGGGCGGGGGGGGCGGGTTGCGCCGCCGCCCGGTCAGCCGAAGCGGCCGGTGACGTAGTCGTTCGTCTTCTGCTGCTTCGGCGCGGTGAAGATCGTCTCGGTCCGGTCGAATTCCACAAGCTCGCCCAGATACATGAAGGCGGTGTAAAGCGACGTGCGCGCCGCCTGCTGCATGTTGTGGGTGACGATGGCGATGCAGTAATCCTGCCCGAGCTTGATGATCAGGTCTTCCACCTTGGCGGTGGAGATCGGATCGAGCGCCGAGGCGGGCTCGTCAAGCAGAAGCACCTCGGGTTTCACCGCCACGGCGCGCGCGATGCAGAGCCGCTGCTGCTGGCCGCCCGAGAGGCCGAGGCCCGACTGCTGCAGTTTGTCCTTCACCTCGTCCCAGAGCGCGGTTTCGCGCAGCGCCTGTTCCACCCGGTCGTTCATCTCGGATTTCGAGAGCTTTTCGTACAGCCGGATGCCGAAGGCGATGTTTTCATAGATCGACATGGGAAAGGGAGTGGGCTTCTGGAACACCATGCCGATCTTCGAGCGCAGGCGGTTCAGGTCTTCGGTCTTGCCCAGGATGTTGCGACCGTCAAGCAGCACCTCGCCCGAGACCTGCTGGCCGGGGTAGAGGTCGTACATCCGGTTGAACACGCGCAGCAGCGTGGATTTGCCGCAGCCCGACGGGCCGATGAAGGCCGTCACCGTCTTGTCGCGCAGCACCATGTCGATGCCCTTCAGCACCTCGTGGCCGTTCTGGTAGCGAAAGCGGAGGTTCTTCACCTCGACCTTCACCGGCCGGTCGGCCGCCGTGTCCTGCACGAAGGTCGGCGCCTGGGCCTGAAGGCTGAAGCCGTGGGTCGGGGTTTCGGTATCGGGCATGTCAGTCCCTCTCCATCAGGACGAGCGGCGGCCGGCAAGGCTGCGGGCAAGGATGTTGAGTGCGAGGATGGCGACCGTGATGATCAGCGCGCCGCCCCAGGCGAGGCGTTTCAGGTCGGGCCCCGGATCGGCCGCCAGCGTGTTGATCGCAACCGGCAGGCTGGCCATCGGGCCGGTCAGGCCGGTATTCCAGAACTTGCTGTAGCCTGCGGTGAACAGAAGCGGCGCGGTCTCGCCGCTGATGCGGGCAACGGCCAGCAGGATGCCGGTCAGGATGCCGGTCCAGGCCGAGCGGTAGATCACCATGGTCATCGACATCCAGCGGGGGGCGCCCAGCGCGGCGGTCGCCTCGCGCAGCGCGTTCGGCACCAGCTTCAGCATGTCTTGCGTGGTGCGGTTCACCACCGGCAGCGCGATCAGCGCCAACGCCAGCGCCCCGGCAATGGCCGAGTTGCCATGCATCGGGACGACCACCGCGCCATAGATGAAGACGCCGATCACGATCGAGGGCGCCGACAGCAGCACGTCGTTGATGAACTTCGCCGCCTCGGCCAGCGTCGAGCCATTGGCGAATTCCACCAGATAGGTGCCCGCCAGAATCCCGATCGGCGTCGCGATCAGCATCGCAAGCCCGGTGATGACCACCGTGCCATACATCGCGTTCACCAGCCCCCCGCGCGAGCCCTGCGCCGGGATCGACATGGTGAACACATCGAGGTTGATCGCATCGATCCCGCGGTAGACCAGCGTGGCCAGAATGACCGCCAGGAAGAACAGGCCAAGCGCCGACGACCCGATCGCCAGCGCCATCATGATCCGGTTGCGCCGGTAGCGGCGGTTCATGATCGAACTGCGGACTGCGGTTTCCATGCCAGGCTCCTCAGAAGCTGTCGGTGCGGCCGATCAGCCACTTGGCCAGCGCCAGCACGCAGAAGGACAGCACGAACAGGATCAGGCCCAGCGCGATCAGGCTGGACAGTTGCAGCCCGTCGGCATCGCCGAAGCTGTTGGCGATCTGGGCCGAAATGGTGGTGGAGGGCGAGATGATCGAGGTTTGCAGCCGGGTGACCGAGCCCACGACGAAGGTCACCGCCATGGTTTCGCCAAGCGCGCGGCCAAGCCCCAGCATGATGCTGCCCACCATGCCCAGCCGGGTGTAGGGGATGATGATGTGGCGCACGACCTCCCAGGTCGTCATTCCCATGCCATAGGCGCTTTCGCGCAGCATGACCGGCACGGTATTGAACACGTCGCGGGTGATCGCGGTGATGAAGGGCAGGATCATCACCGACAGCACGAAGCTGGCGGTCAAGAGGCCGATGCCGGGCGCCGGGGCCTGGAACAGGCGGCCGATCAGCGGAAGCTGACCCACGGTCGCCATCAGAACGGGCAGGATCGTCGATTGCATCAGCGGCACCAGCACAAAGAGGCCGACGATGCCATAGATGATCGAGGGCACGCCCGCCAGCAGCTCGATTGCGGTGCCCAGCGGGCGGCGCAGGCGGGCGGGGCACAGTTCGGTCAGGAAGACGGCGATGCCCACGCTGAGCGGCACGGCGATCAGCATCGCGATGAACGAGCTGATCAGCGTGCCCAGCACCGCGGGCAACGCGCCGTAGATGTCGCGCGGCGCGCTCCAGGTGGTGCCCCAGAGGAAGGACAGCCCGAAGGTGGAAAAGGTGGGCCAGGCCTCGATGGCCAGGACCACCAGGATGGCCAGCAGCAGCGCCACCACCAGGGTGGCAGAGCCAAGCGTCAGCAGGAAGAACAGACGGTCCTGCCTGCGGAAGCGCCGCGAGATCGCCGCGCTGTCCGGCACCACCTGTCCGGCAAAGTCGGTGCTTGCTGTCATTTGCCCCGCCCCCGTTCGTCAAGGAAGGCGGGCAAGGGTTTCCCCTGCCCGCCCCCATCGCGCAACTGCGCGATGATTACATGCCGAAGTCCGACTTCCACGCGTTCATCACGATCTTGGCGACATTGTCCGGAATGGCAACGTAGTTCAGATCGGTCGCGTCCTTCTGGCCCTTGGTATAGGCCCAGTCGAAGAACTTCAGCGCATCGGCATTGGCCGCGGCATCGGCCGGCTTCTTGTACATCAGAACCCAGGTCGAGGCCGCGATCGGCCAGGTCGCATCGCCCGGCTGATCGGTGATGATCTCGTTGAAGTTCTTCGCATGCGCCCAGTCGGCGTTGGCGGCGGCGGCGGCGAAGGACGCCAGCGTCGGCTCCACCACCTTGCCCGCGGCGTTCTTCATCTTCGAATAGCCGATGTGGTTGGCCACGACGTACGAATACTCGACGTAGGAGATCGAGCCCGCGGTCTGGTTCACCGTGGTCGACACGCCTTCCGACCCCTTGGCGCCGAAGCCAACCGGCCAGTCAACCGTCGTGTCCGAGCCGACCTTCGACTTCCAGTCCGCCGAAACCTTCGACAGGTAGTTGGTGAAGTTGAAGGTCGTGCCCGACCCGTCGGCGCGGTAGACGACCGAGATCGCCTGGTCGGGCAGCTTGACGCCCGGGTTCAGCGCGGCGATTTCCTTGTCGTTCCACTTGGTGATGTTGCCAAGGAAGATGTCGGCAAGCGTCTTGCCGTCGAACACCAGCTCGCCCGGCTTCACGCCGTCGATGTTGTAGGTCACCACGATGCCGCCCGAGATCATCGGGAACTGGGCCACGCCGTTCTTTTCCAGGTCGGCATCGCTCATCGGCTTGTCTGACGCGCCGAAGGTCACGGTCTTGGACAGCAGCGCCTTGATCCCGGCGCCCGAGCCGACCGACTGGTAGTTGATGGCGTTGCCGGTGGCCGCCTTGTAGCCTTCGGCCCATTTCGACAGGACCGGAGCGATGAAGCTCGAGCCTGCGCCCGCAACGTCGGCCGCAAATGCGGTGCCAGACAGCGACACCAGGGCGATGGCGGCGGTGCCGGCCAGGATGGATTTCATGAAGCTCACGGCGATTCTCCCGGAACAGGTCTATCTGCAAGTCCCCACGCGAGAACCGCTCTGGAGACGCCGCCGGGATAGTCGCTTCGTGTGACAGTGACGTGACAGCAACGTCACAATTTCTGTCACACGCGGTCGCGGGGTCAGATCCGGGCGTCGTCGGCCTTCGGCGTCACGTCGCGGGCAACCGCCACGCGGGCGTCGTCGGCCGCGGTGTTCGCCTCTGCGATGCCTTTCTTGAAGGCACTGATTCCCTTGCCGAATTCGCCCATGAGGTTGGTCACCTTGCCCTTGCCGAACAGCAGCAGGACAACGATCCCCACCACCAGCAGATGCCCTACGCTCAATCCTTCCACGGTCGTGCCTCCTATGACTGGCCCGGGTACATGCCCCCGCGCCGATTGCGGCAAACCCTGCCCAAGGCGGGCGCGGGAATCAACCCGCGTTGGCGTGATCAGCGGCATCCCGCGTGAGGTCGAGCACCGTCAGCGCCGCGTCGCCCTGCCCGCGACCGGCCCAGGCCGGGTGGCCAAGGGTGCGGCGCACGTCACGCTCGCCCGCGGCCCAGTGCTCCTGCATGGTCAGGCGCGAGAACTCGTAATCCTTGGCCGCGCCCTCGAACCGTTCGCGCCGGTGGATCAGGTGGACAAGCGTCACCGGCCCCACGGGCGTGGCACCGCGCAGCAGCGCCATGTCGGGGTCGTCCTTCAGCGCGTCGGGAAGCCGGGCGTAAAGCCGCTCGGCCGCCGCCCGCAGCGCCGCCAGTTCGCGGAACCGGTCGGTGGTCAGGCGGGTGCGGCTGGAAAACCGGATGTCCTTCTCGCGCGATTGCACCTCGTCCATCGTCTGCGGCAGAGGCCCGCGGGCGTTGAAGAGATCGACCTGAAAGATGCAGAGCGCCCCGTCCGCGCGCCGTTCCATCACATATTGCAGCGGCGTGTTCGACACGAGCCCGCCATCCCAGTAGGACCGCCCCGCAACCTTCACCGCCGGAAACCCCGGCGGCAGCGCACCCGAGGCCATGATGTGTTCCGGCCGGATGCGGATCTCTGCCGAGTCGAAATAGGCGAAATTGCCGCTTTGGACATCGACCGCCCCCACCGACAGCCGCGGCCCCTCGCGGTTTAGGTAGTCGAAATCCACCAGCTCCTCCAGCGTGCGGTGCAGGGGCGTGGTGTCGTAGAAGCTGGTCAACTGCAACAGCCCCCCCGGCATCAGCGCCGCCGCGGGCAGGCGCGGGGTGAAGAAGCCCGGCGCGCCGCTCGCCAGCACGGCCGCCGCCGCCATCTCTCCGAAAACGCGGCGCGGCATCATCCGGGCCAGCGGGCTGGTGGGCAGTGCGGCGCTGATGCGGTGCCAGAAGGTTTCCAGCGCCGCCACCCGCGCCTCGGGACGGTTGCCGCAGATCAGCGCCGCGTTGATCGCCCCGATCGAAATGCCCGCAACCCAATCCGGCTGCTCGCCCGCCTCGGCAAGCCGCTGAAAAGCGCCCGCCTGATAGGCGCCAAGCGCGCCCCCGCCCTGCAGCACCAGAACCCTGCGCTCGTCCGCCATCGCATCACTCCTTTTGCCGCACTGCGGCAGAGCGTTGCGCCATTCCGGCCGGGCCACAACAGCACAGGTCGGTTCACGCGGGAAAGTGATGGGAAACTGGCGCACCCGACACGATTCGAACGTGTGGCCTCTGCCTTCGGAGGGCAGCGCTCTATCCAGCTGAGCTACGGGTGCCTGAGCCGCTCTATAGCCAAGCCCCGCGCGGCCTGCAACCGGCAATCGTCGCGCAGAGGGGGGGCGGGCGCGGGGCGGCGCCCTGCCCCGGTGTCAGGCGAAAAGGTCGCGGCAAAGCTCCAGCGCCTCGACCAGCGCGTCCACCTCTTCGCGGGTGTTATAAAGCCCGAACGAGGCGCGGCAGGTGGCGGTCAGCCCCAGATGGTCCATCAGCGGCTGCGCGCAATGGTGGCCCGCGCGGACCGCGACCCCCTTCTGGTCCAGCACGGTCGAGATGTCATGCGCATGCGCCGGACCGTCGAGCGTGAAGGAAAAGATCGCCCCCTTGGTCGCGGAATTGCCCTGCACATGCAGCCAGTTGAGCCCGCCCAGCCGCGCCCGCGCATAGTCGCGCAGCGCCGTTTCATGGGCGGCCACGTTGTCCATCCCCAGCGCCATCAGATATTCCAGCGCCACGCCCAGCCCGATCTGGTTCACGATGCCGGGGGTTCCCGCCTCGAACTTCATCGGCGGGTCGTTGTAGGAAACGTGGTCGCGCATGACCTCCCGGATCATGTCGCCGCCGCCCAGGAAGGGGCGCATCTCGGCCTGCCGCTCCTTGCGGATGTAGATCGCACCAGATCCCGAGGTGCCGTAAAGCTTGTGGCCGGTGATCGCATAGAAATCGCAGCCGATCGCCTGCACGTCGACCGGCGCATGGACCGCGCCCTGCGACCCGTCGACCAGCACCGGCACGCCGCGGTCGCGCACGCCCCGGCAGATCGCGGCCACATCGACGCGCGTGCCCAGCACGTTCGACATCTGGGTGATCGCGATCAGCTTCGTCCTGGGGCCCACCGCGTCCAGCACCGCCTGCGGGTCCAGATCGCCATTGGCGTCGATCTCGACCCATTTCAGCACCACGCCCTGCCGTTCGCGCAGGAAGTGCCAGGGCACGATGTTGGCGTGGTGTTCCATCACGCTCAGCACGATCTCGTCGCCCGCCTGCAACCTCGGCGCGGCCCAGCCGTAGCTGACCAGGTTGATGCCCTCGGTCGCGCCCGAGGTGAAGACGATCTCTTCGGGGTCGGGCGCGTTCAGGAAGCGGGCAATGATGCCGCGCACGGCCTCGTACTTCTCGGTCGAGACCGTCGACAGGTAATGCAGGCCGCGGTGGACATTGGCGTAATCCATCGCATAGCCCTGCGTCACCGCGTCGATCACCACCTGCGGCTTCTGCGCCGACGCGCCATTGTCGAGGTAGACCAGCGGCTTTCCATGGACCTTGCGCGACAGGATCGGAAAATCGCGACGGATGGCGGCAACATCGTACATCAGGCGGCTCCGGGGCTAAGAATTCCAAGGATGACCAGCAGGTAGCTCAGCGCGAAGACGATCAAGACCCCGCTGACGAGGATGCCGAAAAAGACAAGCCACAGATTGCGGAACCCGTGCAGCACGGCGGTGAAATTGGTCAGAAGCCACAAGAGCAGCCCCAGCGACACCAGGCCCAGCAGATCGGCCAGCGGCGGCAGCAGGAAATAGAGCACAAGCTGGGCAAGCCCCAGGCCGATCATGATCGTTTGCAGCCAGATCACCAGTGCCAGCGCCCCGGCCCAGGTTCCCTCGCCGCCGAACAACCGGCCAAGACCCTGCACCGCCACCATCATCATCACAAGCGAGGCAAGCTGCATCACCCACATCAGCAGCGGATCGGGCGCGGCCAGCCCCATCAGCAGCCCCGCCCCGCCCCCGAAGGCCAGTTCGGCATAAAGCAGCAGGTCCGTCAGGATCGCGACCAGCAGCAAAAGCTCCACCAGCACCCGCGGCGGCAGCCGCAGCGCCAGGATCGCCTGTGCCGCCGCGCGCGGCCGCAGCAGCGTTTCCTGCGCCAGCCCCCACCAGTCTTGCCGCACGTTCATGCCTGCCCCCGCCCGAACCCGATCGCCGCCCGGAGCCCGCCGCCCAGAACCCACAGAAACACCGCCAGCACCACAAACCCGCCAAGATCACCCAGCCGGGGGCCCACGACCCCTTCGGCAAGCCCCAGCAGAAGCATCAGCGGGCTGGTCACCAGCATGGCCCAGAACAGCGCCAGACGCGCTTCAAACCAGCCCATCCGCCGCCCAAGCGCCTGCGCCACCAGCCGGATCACCGCAGCCAGCCCATAGGCCAGAAGCGGGGCGAGGAACAGAAGGCCCATCATCGCGCCGCCGATGCGCGCATCCAGCGGCACCGACGGATCGGCCGAGGCGGCATGCATCATGCCCGGCCATTCCGCGATGAAGCTCAGGCCCAGCGCCCCCATCAGGGTCGCCAGCGCCCGATCTTCCCGCGTGCCGCCCGCCAGCTTGCGTGCCACCACCCGCCGCGGCGCGCGGTAGCTTTCCAGAATATCCGTGGTGACCGACATCAGCCCATCCTGCGCGCAAGCCAGCCTTCCAGCCGACCGCGGATATCTTCGGCGATCGCCTCGTCCTCGATCTCCTCGATGGCCTGCGCCAGGAAGGCCTGCACCAGCAGCGCCTGCGCCAGCCGTTCCGGCACCCCGCGCGAGCGCAGGTAGAACAGCGCCGTCTCGTCGATCGCGCCCGAGGTGGACCCGTGGCTGCACTTCACGTCATCGGCGTAGATCTCCAGTTCCGGCTTGGCCAGGAACTGACTGTCGTCGTCCAGCAGCAGGGACTGGCTGATCTGGTAGCCATCGGTCTTCTGGGCGCCCTGCTTGACCAGGATCTTCCCCTGGAACACGCCAACCGCGCCGCCCTTCAGCACCTTCTTGAACACCTGCCGACTTTCGCAGCGTTCGGCGGCATGGGTGATGAACACCGTATCGTCGTGATGGAAGCCGCCGTCGCCCATCGCGGCGCCCGCGACATGGGCGACAGAGTCATCGCCCAGAAGCTCCATCACCACCTCGTTGCGGGTCAGCACGCCATTCGCCGTCAGCGTGAAGGACTTGAACCGCGCCTGCGCCCCGATGCGGGCGAAGATGTGGGTCAGCGTGCGCCGCTCGTGGTCGCGGCCCTGGGTACGGATGTGGTGGAAGCTTGCGCCATCGGCCACGTCCACTTCGGTCACGGTGGAAAACCGCGCGGCACCGGGGCCGGATTCCAGCAGCGTCAGATCGGCGCCGGGTTCCAGCCGGATGATGTGGTGCAGCACCGCGTCCGACGTGGTCGCGGCGTGGCGGTAGACCAGGCTCACGGGCTTGGCCGCCTTGCCCGTCACCCGGATCACCACGCCATCGGTGGCGAGCGCCCCGTTCAGCGCGGCCAGCGGCCGGGGCACCGGGTTTTGCCCGCGCGCCTCGAGCACGCCGTAAAGCTCGCGCGCCCAGTGGATGTCCGCCTGCCCCGCCAGCGCCAGCCGTGTCAGTTCCACCCCCGCCGCCGCCGGATCATCCGAGGCCGCGGCATCGAAGACGCCGTCGGTGAAAACCAGCGTCACCCGGTCGATGGCCGCAAAGGCAGCCGGTTCATCGCCCGCCGCGAACAGCGCGGCGGCCGGGGCCGTCGCGGCGGTCAGCGTGGTCGGGTCGGTGTAGCGCCAGTATTCGTCGCGCCGAGTGGGCAGCCCCATCTCCTGCGCGCGCGCCAGCGCCGCGCCACGCGCCGCCGCCAGCCAGGCGCCGCTGGCCGGAAGCGCGACCGCCGCCAGCCGCTCGGCGCCGCCCTTTGCCTTCGCCTGCGCCATCAGAGCACCTCCGCCAGAATGTCGGCGTAGCCGTTCTGCTCGACCTCCAGCGCCAGTTCGGGCCCGCCGGTCTTCACGATCCGGCCATCCGCCATGATGTGCACCACATCGGGGGCGATGTGGTCCAGCAGCCGCTGGTAGTGCGTGATGACCAGGAACGACCGGCCTTCGGACCGCAGCGCGTTCACGCCGTCGGCCACCAGCTTCATCGCGTCCACGTCAAGACCCGAGTCGGTCTCGTCGAGGATGCACATCTTCGGTTCCAGCATCGCCATCTGCAGGATCTCGTTGCGCTTCTTCTCGCCACCCGAAAAGCCCACGTTCACCGGGCGCTTCAGCATCTCGGCGTCGATCTTCAGCGCCTTGGCCTTTTCGCGCACCACCTTCAGGAACTCGGCCGACGACATCTCGTCTTGCCCGCGCGCCTTGCGCTGCGCGTTCACCGCGGTGCGCAGGAAGGTCATGTTGCCCACGCCGGGGATTTCCACCGGATACTGGAACGCCAGGAACAGCCCCGCCGCGGCGCGCTCCTCGGGCTCCATCTCCAGCAGGCTCTGGCCGTCCAGGATCGCCTCGCCCGCCGTCACCTGATAGCCCTCGCGGCCCGACAGGACGTAGGACAGCGTCGACTTGCCCGACCCGTTCGGCCCCATGATCGCATGGACCTTGCCGGTTTCCACCGTCAGGTTCACGCCCTTGAGGATGACCTTGTCCTCTTCCTCAAGCTTCACATGCAGGTTGTTGATCGTCAGCATCTCGGTCCTCGTGGTCTGGGCTCACGCGGGGCGCGTGAAGAAGGGGATGATCCAGCCCCGCCGGTCGGTCGGCACAGGCTGGGGTGAAATCTCGGGTTCGGTCATCGGCGCGCCCTCCGCCGGGCGATGACGGCCTGCCCCGGCAGATCGGCGGCATAATCCTGCGCGGCCGCGGCATCGACCGCCCCGCGCGCGATCAGCAGGTCAAGGCAGCGCAGCGCAACATCGTGGCTGGAAAACACCGTCTCGGCCAGGATCGCCATGTGTTTCAGCGCCTCGGTCCCGATCGCGTCGGGGGAACGCAGGCTGCGCAGGAACACCGCATCGCCATCCAGCAACTGGTTGTCATGCGCTGACTTGTCCAGCAGCGTATTCAGCCCGCCACGCAGCGAAAACCCTTTCAGGAACATGAACTTGTGAAAATCCATGCCAGCCTCGCGCAGCGCGGCCATCTGCGCGTCCAGCAGCGGCTGCCCTTCGTAAAGGGGGATGAAGGCGACCTCGGTGATGACCGCCAGAGCCGTCTTCAGCTTCTCGGCCGCGCCGGCGAAGACCTGCATCTCGCCCCCCTGCACGTCGATCTTCAGCAGATCGAAGGGCGGCACCTCGGCCATGTCGTCCAGCCGTCGGGTTTGTACCGGCACCGTCCGCTCGACCGTCGAGGGGCCGTTCAGCCGGGCAAGAAACGCCGTGGTGCGCCGGTCGGGCGGCAGAAGCGAGCTGAGCGACACCGTCCGGCACACATGCAGCGTGCCCGCCGAGCCATCGCCCACCGCATCGGGCAGGTAGGTTTCGTGCGGGCCCGGCGTCAGGCGGGCAAAGGCCTTTTCCTCGGGCTCGAAGCCCCAGACATCGCAGGCCCCCATGGCCAGCAGCCCGGCATAGGGGTTGTCGTTGATGGGGTTTGCCCCCACCTCGACGACCCGCGTCCGCCGCGCGGGCGCCAGAAGCGCGATCAGCGCCCCGGCCCGCGCCGCGTCGAAGCCCGGCTTGCCTGCCCTTGCCATCCCGCGCAGCCCCGTGCCTCAGCCCACGCTGCCTTCAAGACTGATGGCGACCAGGTTCTGCGCCTCCATCGCGAATTCCATCGGCAGAGCCTGCAGAACCTCCTTGCAGAAGCCGTTGACGACCAGCGCCACGGCCTCTTCCTCGTCCATCCCGCGCGAGCGGCAGTAGAAGAGCTGATCGTCATCCACCTTGCTGGTGGTCGCCTCGTGCTCGCAGCGCGACGAGTTGTTCTTCACCTCGATGTAGGGAACCGTATGGGCCCCGCATTTGTCGCCGATCAGCAGGCTGTCGCACTGGGTGTAGTTGAGCGCGTTCTTCGCCTTCGGGTGAACCGAGACCAGCCCGCGATAGGTGTTCTGCGCCCGGCCCGCCGAGATCCCCTTGGACACGATGCGCGACCGGGTGTTCTTGCCAAGATGGATCATCTTGGTCCCGGTATCGGCCTGCTGGGCGTTGTTGGCGATGGTGATCGAATAGAACTCGCCCTGGCTGTCATCGCCCCGCAGGATGCAGGAGGGATACTTCCAGGTGATCGCCGATCCGGTTTCCACCTGCGTCCACATCACCTTGGCGCGCGCCTCACGGCAATCGGCCCGCTTGGTGACGAAGTTGTAGATGCCGCCCTTGCCCTCGGCATCGCCGGGATACCAGTTCTGGACGGTGGAATACTTCACCTCGGCGTCTTCCAGGATCACGATCTCGACCACCGCGGCGTGAAGCTGGTTGGTATCGCGCTTGGGCGCCGTGCAGCCTTCGAGGTAGCTGACATAGCTGCCCTTGTCGGCGATGATGAGGGTACGCTCGAACTGCCCGGTGTTTTCCGCGTTGATGCGGAAATAGGTCGACAGTTCCATCGGGCAGCGCACGCCCGGCGGGATGTAGACGAAGCTGCCATCCGAGAAGACGGCGGAATTCAGCGTGGCGAAGAAGTTGTCCGACGGCGGCACGACCGAGCCCAGGTACTTGCGCACCAGGTCGGGATATTCGCGGATCGCCTCTGAGATCGGCATGAAGATCACGCCGGCCTTCATCAGTTCTTCCTTGAACGTGGTGCCGACCGACACGCTGTCGAACACCGCGTCCACCGCCACCTTGCGGCCCTCGGCCGGGGCGGCCTCGGCCCCTTCGACGCCCGCAAGGATCATCTGTTCCTTCAGCGGGATGCCCAGCTTTTCATAGGTCGCCAGCAGTTGCGGATCGACCTCGTCCAGCGATTTGGGCTTGCCCGACATGCTCTTGGGCTTGGCGTAGTAATACTGGTCCTGATAGTCGATCTCGGGATAGTGCAGCATCGCCCAGCGCGGCTCTTCCAGTTGCAGCCAGCGCCGGTAGGCCGCCAGCCGCCACTCGGTCATCCACTCGGGCTCGCCGTTCTTGGACGAGATGAGGCGCACGATGTCTTCGTTAAGGCCCTTCGGCGCGAATTCGGTCTCGATGTCGGTGGCCCAGCCGTACTTGTAGGTTCCCGACATCGCATTGACGGTCTCGATCGTCTCCCGATCAACACCGTCGCGCACTTCCGTTTCCGCCTTGTCCAGCGCCGCCATCCGCGTTCCCCTTGCTCATGCCCGCCGACGGCGGGCCGCTTTCGTCCAGGCTTCGGCGAAGCGCAGGACATCGTCTTCCGTCGTGTCGGGCCCGATCGAGACCCGCAGCGCCGAGGCCGCCGCGATCTCGTCGAATCCCATCGCGCGCAGCACCCGGCTTGGCCGGACCTTGCCCGACGAACAGGCCGACCCCGCAGACACCGCGAACCCTGCCAGATCCATCTGCATCACCTGGGTTTCCCCCTTCCAGCCGGGGGTGATCAGGCAACTGGTGTTGGGCAGCCGAGCGCCACCTTTCCCGACAATAATAGTCTGGCTTTCCGCCAAGGCCAATGCTGATTCTAGAATATTTCTAATTCCAGACACCCGCTCCCAGACACCATCGGCCAGATCCCGCTGGGCGGCCTCGGCTGCGGCCCCGAAGCCCGCGATGCCGATCAGGTTTTCCGTGCCCGCCCGGCGCCCCATCTCCTGCCCGCCGCCCTTCAGCCGCGCCGCCACATCCAGCCCCTGGCGCAGCACCAGCGCGCCCACACCCTTTGGCCCGCCCAGCTTGTGCGCCGACACGATCGCCATGTCCGCGCCCAGCCAGTTGAAGGCCACCGGGATCTTGCCGAAGGCCTGGGTCAGGTCGCTCAGCGCCAGCCCCTCGGGCAGGTTCTGGATGACCCCGGTTTCCGGGTTGGCCAGTTGCAGCGCGCTGGCCGCGGGATCGGCCACCGCCACCCGCCCCGCGGCATCGACCGCCAGCGCGACATCGCACCAGGCCGCCACCGCGTCATGTTCCACCCCCGCGCAGGCGATCCCCCGCCCTGCCAGCGCCAGCGCCGCGGCCTCGGTCGCGCCCGAGGTGAAGACTATGTCTGCCCCGTCGGCCCCCAGCGCCGCCGCCACCTGCGCCCGCGCCCGTTCCATCAGCGCCTTGGCCGCGCGCCCCTCGGCATGGACGGACGACGGATTGCCCACGACCTCCATCGCGGCAACCATCGCGGCCTTCGCCTCGGGGCGCAGCGGCGCCGTGGCGTTCCAGTCAAGATAGGTCCGCCCGCTCACCGTCCGGGCCCCGAATTTTCCGCGAAAATTCGCTCGGATCTTTCGGAGAAAAATCGGTTCCGCCGGGTCACTCTTCGTCCACCACGCGGAACAGCGCGGGCACCGCCGGGCAGGGCCGCATGCCATTGCGGATCACGTCGGCCAGCGTCGTCTGGTGCAGGAACACATAGACATGGGCGCTCAGCCCCTCCCACAGCCGGTTGGTCAGCGACTGCGCGCGGGTGCCCGACACCGCGCCAGAGGCGCCCGCGCCGGTGTGCATCGCGCTGACCGTCTCATCCACCGCCTCCAGGATCTCGCTGACGCGGATCGCCTCGGGCGCGCGCGCCAGCTTGTAGCCCCCGCCGGGGCCGCGCACCGATTCCACCAGGTTCGCCCGGCGCAGCTTGACGAACAGCTGTTCCAGATAGGGCAGCGAGATGTCCTGCCGCCGGGCGATTGCCGACAGCGTCACAAGATCCTCGGCCGAGGCCAGCGCCAGATCGGCCAGCGCAACCATGGCATAGCGCCCCTTCGTCGACAGTTTCATTGCACCGACCCGCCAAATGGATTGACGCCGGGCGGAAGGCCCCTTACCTCCTTCCCACCCGGCACGCTCCGGAATTTGGAATGGTTCTAGAATGGCTGAGGGATTCCGTCAAGATTGATGGTGCCCGGCCCGACGCAGGAAAGACAGGCGAGGCGATGCCCGAAGTGATTTTCCCCGGGCCGGAAGGCCGGCTCGAAGGGCGCTACCACCCGCAGAAGGAAAAGGACGCGCCGATCGCCATCGTGCTGCACCCCCACCCGCAGTTCGGGGGCACGATGAACAACAAGGTCGTCTACAACCTCCACTACGCCTTCTATAACCTTGGCTTCACCGTGCTGCGCTTCAACTTCCGCGGCGTGGGGCGCAGCCAGGGCGAATACGACCAGGGCATCGGCGAGTTGTCGGACGCGGCCTCGGCGCTCGACTACCTGCAATCCATGAACCAGAACGCCAAGCATTGCTGGGTCGCGGGCTTTTCCTTCGGGGCCTGGATCGGGATGCAGCTTCTGATGCGGCGGCCCGAGATCACCGGCTTCATTTCGGTCGCGCCGCCTGCGAACATGTATGATTTCAGCTTCCTGGCGCCCTGCCCCGCCTCGGGGCTCATCATCAACGGCACGGCCGACCGGGTGGCCCCGCCGAAGGACACGCTGCAACTGGTGAACAAGCTGCACGAACAGCGCGGCATCACCATCACCCACGAGCAGGTCGAAGGTGCGGATCACTTCTTCAAGGACGAAGAGGCGCACATGAAGCCGATGATCGCCACGGTCTCCGCCTATGTGAAGCGGCGGCTGGGCGAGGCGTCGCGCTGACGGGGGGCGGCGATGGCGCTGATGGACGATCTGGCCGACGGGCTGGCGCGCGACACCCTTGCCGTGCTCGAGGAACTGGGCGACGACCGTTTCTATGAAAAGGTCAGCCGGGTGGTGGGCCAGCTTTCGCCCACCCTGCAGGAAGCCTTCATCACCTGCGTGCGCCTGCGGCTGGCCGAACAGCGCGGCCGCAGCTTCCTGAACCAGACGCTGGCCGCCCATCGCGCCGGCGGCGCGGCCCCCGCCGCCCCGCGCAACCTCGACCCCGGCGGGCACTGAGCCGATGACCGACCGGCTGGCGCGCCAGTTCGCCTTCCTGGCCGAGGCCGACCGGCTGAAGGGCGTGCTGCGCGCGACCCCGGTGCTGGAGGGCGCGCGGCCGGAAAACTCGGGCGAACATTCGTGGCACCTGGCGCTCTACGCGCTGGTCCTGGCCGACCAGGCCGGGCCGGGTGTGCAGATCGACCGGGTCATCCGCATGCTTGTGCTGCATGACCTTGTCGAGATCGACGTGGGCGACGTGCCGATCCATGCGGCGAACGGCGCAGCCCACGGCAGCGCCGACGTGCAGGCCGCCGAAGCGCGCGCGGCCGAGCGGATCTTCGGCCTGCTGCCCCCCGACCTTGCCACCGATCTCAAGGCGCTCTGGCAGGAGTTCGAGGCGAACGAGACGCCCGATGCCGTCTTTGCCAAATCCATCGACCGGGTGCAGCCGGTGTTGCAGAACCTTGCGGCGGGCGGCGGAAGCTGGACGGACTACGGCGTGACCTTCGACCAGCTCGAGGCGCGCGTGGGCCAGAAGGTTGCGCGTGGCGCGCCCGGTCTCTGGCCCTGGGTGCGCGACCGTGCGCGGGCGTGGTTTCTGGCGCAGGGCTGAGCGGCGCGGCAGGCCGCAACACGGTATACCACCGCATACCAGCTTCCCAAGCCCCCCCTTTTCCGCTATGCAGCCGGAAAGCGAATCCCCGCACGAGAGGCCAGGACATGACCAAGATCAAGGTGGCGAACCCCGTCGTCGAAATGGACGGCGACGAGATGACCCGGATCATCTGGGACTTCATCAAGAAGAAGCTGATCCTGCCCTATCTCGATATCGACCTGCTTTACTACGATCTGGGCATCGAGGAGCGTGACCGCACCAACGACCAGATCACCATCGACGCCGCCAACAAGACCAAAGAGGTCGGCGTGGCGGTGAAATGCGCCACCATCACCCCCGACGAGGCGCGGGTCGAGGAATTCAAGCTCAAGGAAATGTGGAAGTCGCCCAACGGCACGATCCGCAACATCCTGGGCGGCGTGATCTTCCGTCAGCCGATCATCTGCAAGAACGTGCCGCGCCTTGTTCCGGGCTGGACCAGGCCGATCGTCGTCGGCCGCCACGCCTTCGGCGACC
Source organism: Paracoccaceae bacterium (assembly GCA_027351005.1). Lineage (GTDB taxonomy): Bacteria > Pseudomonadota > Alphaproteobacteria > Rhodobacterales > Rhodobacteraceae > Solirhodobacter. The sequence goes on from DAIEJF010000195.1 coordinate 17,133, forward strand.
AGTACCGCGCGACCGATTTCCGCTTCCCCGGCAAGGGCACCGTCACGCTGAAATTCGTGGGCGAAGACGGCACCGTGATCGAACGCGAAGTGTTCAAGGCGCCCGGCGGCGGCGTGACGATGGCGATGTACAACCTCGACCAGTCGATCATCGACTTCGCGCGCGCCAGCATGAACTATTCGCTAAACCTCGGCTGGCCGCTTTATCTGTCGACCAAGAACACCATCCTGAAGGCCTATGACGGCCGTTTCAAGGATCTGTTCCAGCAGGTCTTCGACGCCGAATTCGGCGAGGCCTTCAAGGCCAAGGGCATCACCTACGAACACCGCCTGATCGACGACATGGTGGCCAGCGCGCTGAAATGGTCGGGCGGTTATGTCTGGGCCTGCAAGAACTACGACGGCGACGTGCAGTCCGATACCGTGGCCCAGGGCTTCGGCTCGCTTGGCCTGATGACCTCGGTGCTGATGACGCCCGACGGCAAGACCGTCGAGGCCGAGGCCGCCCACGGCACCGTGACGCGCCACTATCGCCAGCACCAGCAGGGCAAGGAAACCTCGACCAACTCGGTCGCCTCGATCTTCGCCTGGACCGGCGGCCTGAAGCACCGCGCCAAGCTTGACGGCAACGCCGAGCTGAAGCGGTTCGCCGAGACGCTGGAAAAGGTGACGGTGGACGCGGTCGAGGACGGCTGGATGACCAAGGATCTGGCGCTGCTGGTCGGCCCCGACCAGAAGTGGCTGACGACCATGGGCTACCTGGAAAAGGTGGACGAATACCTGAACAAGGCGCTGAAGGGCTAAGCCTCGCACATCGCCACCCGCCGCGCCCCCCGCGAAAGCCCGGGGGCGCGGTGCTAGCCCGGAACGGTCCCGGCGCCCACCATCACCTCCAGCCGGGCCTCGAAGCCCCGCGGCGTGACATGGCGCGACAGCGCCTCTTCCACCTCTTGCCAGGCAAGGGCGCGCGTCGTCTCGTCAAGCTCGGCCGCAACCGCGCGATAGGCCCCCGCCGCCTCGCGCAGCATCGCCAGTGCCTCGGCCGCGCCGGCAAAGGACAGGCCCGCAGGCAGGCGGCGCACCTCGACCGCGCCGAAGCCTTCCTGCCGCAACAGCCCCTCCAGCACCCCGTCACCGCCCAGCGCGAAGATCCCCGGCGTGCCGGGCGGGGGCGGCGCCTTGCCCGCGTGGCGGCGCAGGATCGCCATCGGCTCGGCCATCATCGGATTGCCCGCGGGGGTCGAAAAGACCAGCGCCGCAAAGCGCGCGCCGGGGCGCAGGGTGCGGCAGATCGCCTGCAATGCCTGCCCCGGCGCCGGGAAATGCATCAGCGCCATCCGGCAGATCGCGGCGTCGAAGGGCCCCTCGCCTGGCAGCGCCGTGTCAACCTCGTCGGCCGCGGCCACGCGTACCGCGATGTTGCCCAGACCCGCCGCTGCCGCGTTGCGCTGCACATGATCCAGCATCGAGGCCGCGATATCGGTCGCCACCACCCGGCCCGCGGGCCCCACCCGCTCGGCGGCCAGCAGCGTCTGGCTGCCCGCGCCGCAGGCGACATCCAGCACCCGCATCCCCGGCGAAACCCCCGCCATGTCCAGCATCGCGTCGGTCGCGGCGCGGAAGCCTTCGGTATAGGCGGGTTCCCAGCGCGCCCAGCCGGGGGCGGCGGCCTCCCAGGTGCGGCGCAGGTCGGTGGTCGCGGACGGGGTCATGATGCAGCCTCATCGCCCAATTCCTCTGACCGCAGCCTAGCACGACCGCGCCATGGCCGATAGATCGGACCCGGATACGCAAGGCTCTGGCCTTTTGGGCGCGTCTCGGCTATCGCGGCGGCGCAGCACAAAAGGCATCAGTCATGGACCTTCGCAATATCGCGATCATCGCGCACGTCGACCACGGCAAGACCACGCTGGTGGACGAGCTTCTCAAGCAATCGGGCGCCTTCCGCGAGAACCAGCAGGTTTCGGAACGGGCCATGGATTCCAACGACATCGAGCGCGAGCGCGGGATCACCATCCTTGCGAAATGTACGAGCGTCGAGTGGAAGGGCACCCGCGTCAACATCGTCGACACCCCCGGCCACGCCGATTTCGGCGGCGAGGTGGAACGGATCCTGAACATGGTGGATGGTGTCTGCCTGCTGGTCGATGCCGCCGAAGGCCCGATGCCGCAGACCAAGTTCGTGACCTCGAAGGCGCTGGCGCTGGGCCTGCGCCCGATCGTGGTGCTGAACAAGGTCGACAAGCCCGATGCCGAACCCGACCGCGCGCTGAACGAGGTGTTCGATCTGTTCGCCAACCTCGGCGCATCGGACGAACAGCTTGATTTCCCCCATGTCTACGCTTCCGGCCGGTCGGGCTGGGCGGATCTGGACCTGGACGGCCCGCGGCAGGATCTGTCGGCGCTGTTTGACCTGATCGTGCGCCACGTCCCCGCCCCCGCCCAGATCGCGCACCGGACCGAGCCGTTCCGGATGCTGGCCACCACGCTGTCGGCCGACCCGTTCATCGGCCGGATCCTGACCGGCCGGGTCGAATCCGGCACGCTGAAGGCAGGCGAGACGATCAAGGCGCTGAGCCGCACGGGCGAGCGGATCGAGCAGTTCCGCGTCTCGAAGATTCTCGCCTTCCGCGGGCTCAGCCAGTCGCAGGTCGAGATGGCCGAGGCAGGCGACATCGTGACCGTTGCCGGCATGTCGAAGGCCACGGTGGCCGATACGCTCTGCGCGCTTGACGTGGACACCGCGCTGCCTGCGCAGCCCATCGACCCCCCGACCATCACTGTCACCTTCGGCATCAACGACAGCCCGCTGGCGGGCCGCGACGGCAACAAGGTTCAAAGCCGCGTCATCCGCGAACGGCTGATGAAGGAAGCCGAGATGAACGTGGCGATCCGCATCGCCGACACGCCGGGCGGCGAGGCCTTCGAGGTCTCGGGCCGGGGCGAATTGCAGATGGGCGTGCTGATCGAGAACATGCGCCGCGAAGGGTTCGAGCTGTCGATCAGCCGCCCGCGCGTGATCTTCCGCGATATCGACGGCGTGCGCCACGAACCGATCGAGGAAGTCATCGTCGACTGCGACGACGAATACACCGGCGCCGTGATCGACAAGCTGACCGGCCAACGCAAGGGCGACCTGGTCGAGATGAAGCCCGCAGGCGTCGGCAAGACGCGCATCGTGGCCCATGTGCCCTCGCGCGGGCTGATCGGCTATCACGGCGAATTCCTGACAGACACGCGCGGCACCGGCGTGCTGAACCGCATCTTCCACAGCTGGGCCCCGCACAAGGGGCCGATCCAGGGCCGCCGCGTGGGCGTTCTGGTCTCGATGGAGGCGGGCACCTCGGTCGCCTATGCGCTGTGGAACCTCGAGGAACGCGGGCGGCTCTTCATCGGGCCGCAGGAAGCGATCTACGAAGGCATGATCATCGGCGAGCACAGCCGCGACAACGACCTCGAGGTGAACCCGCTGAAGGGCAAGAAGCTGACCAACGTCCGCGCCTCGGGCACGGACGAAGCGGTGCGCCTGACGCCGCCGGTGCGGATGAGCCTGGAAGAGGCCATCGCCTATATCGACGATGACGAACTGGTGGAAGTGACGCCCAAGATCGTTCGGATGCGCAAGCGCTACCTCGACCCGCACGAACGCAAGCGGCAGGCGCGGGCGGGGGAATAACCCCGCCCCCCCTTTCCCTCATCCTGCGCGGCGGCGCAGGCGCAAGGCCGCCAGCAGGCCCAGCCCGCCGCCCAGCGCGGGCAGGCCCGCTGGCAGCGGCACGGTGTTAACCGCGATCCGCAGCGTATGAACCTCGGGGCCCTGGCTGCAGGTCGTCATGCCGAACACATTCGTCA
>DAIEJF010000202.1 GCA_027351005.1 Paracoccaceae bacterium
AGAACAATGTTGGCATCGACGCGATTTCCTATGCCGACAGCGGCGCGGTCGAGCTGGCCGGGCATGGCACGCCGTCGGCCAGTGTCCGTCTCTATGTCGACAACCGGCCGGTCACGACCGCCCCGATCGGCGCCGATGGCCGCTGGACCCTGCAGATGCCCGACATGGCCGAAGGCGTTCACACCCTGCGGGCCGACGAGCTGGACGCCGCCGGTCAGGTGACCTCGCGGTTCGAGACCCCGTTCAAGCGCGAATCCCCCGCTGCGCTGAAGGCCGCGGGTGTGACCGGTGGGCCGCAGGTGGGGGTCCGCGCGGCCATCGTGACCGTGCAACCCGGCTATACGCTTTGGGGCATCGCCGAACGCAACCTTGGCAGCGGGCTGTTGTATGTGAAGGTCTTTCAGGCCAATCGCGACCAGATCCGCGATCCGAACCTGATCTATACGGGTCAGGTCTTCGCGGTGCCGGGCACGCCCTGAGCGCCGCCCACTGGCCTTTTCCCGCGCGGCGGCCTAGGTAACGCGCAGTTGAGGAGCAGGTCATGACCCATACCGATCCCGGCGCCGCCCGGGTGGGGCGCAAGGGCCCCATGCGCACCATCCGCCGCATCCTTCCCTATCTCTGGCCGCAGGGGCAGGGTTGGGTGAAGCGGCGCGTGGTGGCCTCGCTTGTGGCGCTGGTGCTGGCGCAGATGGCCTCGCTGGTCACACCGTTCTTCTACAAGGCCGCGGTCGACAGCCTGGCCCATACGGGCCGGGGCGAGGCCTGGCTGCTGACGCTGGGCGCCGTGGGGCTGACGGTCGCCTATGGCGTGTCTAGGCTGTTCAACACCGCGTTCGGCGAGTTGCGCGACGCAATCTTCGTGCGGGTGGGCCAGCGGGCGCTGCGGCGGCTGGCGCTGGAAACCTTCACGCATATCCACCGCCTTTCGATGCGCTATCACATCACCCGCAAGACCGGCGGGCTGAGCCGGGTGATCGAGCGCGGGGTGAAAGGCGTCGACTTCCTGCTGCGCTTCACGCTGTTCTCGGTCGGGCCGCTGATCCTGCAACTGATGATCGTGCTGGTGATCTTCGCCTCGGTCTTCACCGTCTGGTATGCGCTGGTCGTTGCCGTCTCGATCACGGTCTATGTGCTCTTCACCTTCCGCGTCACGGAATGGCGGGTGCAGATCCGCCGCCAGATGAACGAACAGGACACCGACGCGAACCAGAAGGCGATCGACAGCCTGCTGAACTTCGAGACGGTGAAGTATTTCGGCGCCGAAGCGCGCGAGGCCATGCGCTATGACGGCGCGATGGAGGGATACGAGTCGGCCGCGGTCAAGACCGGCCAATCGCTGGCCTTTCTCAACTTCGGCCAGACGCTGATCATCACCGCGGGACTTGTGGCGGTGATGGTGATGGCCGCCATCGGTGTGCAGGAAGGCCGCCTGTCGGTCGGCGATTTCGTCATGGTCAATGCCTACATGATGCAGATCACCCAGCCGCTTGGCTTCCTTGGCACGGTCTACCGCGAAATCCGGCAGGCGCTGATCGACATGTCCGACATGTTCGACCTTCTCGACCAACCCGCCGAGATCGAGAACCGCCCCGGCGCAAAGGATCTTGTGGTGACCGGGGGCGAGGTGCTTCTGGATCACGTCTCCTTCGACTACGAGGCCGCGCGGCCCATCCTGAAGGACGTGACGATCCGCGTGCCCGCCGGCCAAACGGTTGCGATCGTCGGGCCCTCGGGGTCGGGCAAGTCGACCATCGGGCGGCTCTTGTTCCGCTTCTACGAGGTGACGGGGGGCGCGCTGACCATCGACGGGCAGGACGTGCGCGACGTGACGCAGGACAGCCTGCACGCGGCCATCGGCGTGGTGCCGCAGGATACGGTGCTGTTCAACGATACGGTGCTCTACAACATCGCCTATGGCCGCCCCAACGCCACGCCCTCTGATGTCGAGGCCGCGGCGAAGGCCGCCAAGATCCATGATTTCATCATGTCGCTGCCTGAGGGCTACCAGACCAAGGTCGGCGAACGCGGGCTGAAGCTGTCGGGCGGGGAAAAGCAGCGCGTGGGGATTGCACGGACATTGCTGAAGAACCCGCCGATCCTGCTTCTGGACGAGGCGACGAGCGCGCTGGACACCCAGACGGAACGCGACATTCAGGAAAGCCTGAAGGCGATGGGCAAGGGGCGCACGGTCATTACCATCGCGCACCGGCTTTCGACCATCGCCGATGCCGACCGGATCGTGGTGCTGGAAAAGGGCGTGGTGGTCGAAGAGGGCCGCCACGACGACCTGCTGGCCCGTGGCGGGCGCTATGCCGCGATGTGGAACCGGCAATCGGCCGGGGCCGACGAGGACGAGGAAGAGGCGGCCTGAGACAGCGCGCGCGCGCGCGCCCCGCGGTTCCGGCGGGGCGCACAGCGGTCAGTAGGCGTCGCTGCCGCTTTGCCAGGGCTTCACAAGGTTGCCGAACCGGGTGAAGCGACCCTCGAAGCTCAACTCGACCGTGCCGATCGGCCCGTGGCGCTGCTTGCCGATGATGACTTCGGCCTTGCCGTGCACCCGCTCCATCGCCTCCTGCCACTTGGCCATGGCTTCCAGG
>DAIEJF010000229.1 GCA_027351005.1 Paracoccaceae bacterium
CGATATCCGCTCGACCTTCCTCGATTTCTTCGTGCGCAACGGGCACACCGCCGTGGCCTCGAGCCCCCTGGTGCCGCGCAACGACCCCACGCTGATGTTCACCAATTCCGGCATGGTGCAGTTCAAGAATGTCTTCACCGGGGTGGAACACCGCGACTATCGCCGCGCCACGACCGCGCAGAAATGCGTGCGCGCCGGCGGCAAGCACAATGATCTGGACAACGTGGGCTACACCGCGCGCCACCACACGTTCTTTGAAATGCTGGGCAACTTCAGCTTCGGCGACTATTTCAAGGAAAGCGCGATCCCCTTTGCCTGGGAACTGCTGACCAAGGATTTCGACATCCCGAAGGACAGGCTTTGCGTCACGGTCTACCACACCGATGACGAGGCGGCCGCGATCTGGCGGAAGGTGGCGGGGCTGCCCGAGGAACGGATCATTCGCATCCCGACCGATGACAACTTCTGGCGGATGGGCCCGACCGGGCCCTGCGGCCCCTGCACGGAAAGCTTCTTCGACCATGGCCCCGGCGTCTGGGGCGGCCCGCCCGGAAGCGCGGATCAGGACGGCGACCGGTTCATCGAGATCTGGAACCTGGTCTTCATGCAGAACGAACAGCTTGCCGACGGCAATCTGATCGACCTGCCGCGCCAGTCGATCGACACCGGCATGGGGCTGGAGCGGATCGGCGCCCTGTTGCAGGGCAAGCACGACAACTATGACACCGACCTGATGCGCAGCCTGATCGAGGCGTCGGCGCATGCAACCTCGACCGACCCCGATGGCAGCGGGCGCATCCATCACCGGGTGATCGCCGACCACCTGCGGTCGACCAGCTTCCTGATTGCCGATGGTGTCATGCCCTCGAACGAGGGGCGTGGCTATGTGCTGCGGCGGATCATGCGGCGTGCGATGCGCCACGCGCATCAACTGGGTGCGAAGGATCCGGTGATGCATCGTCTGGTGCCCGCGCTGGTGCGCGGCATGGGCGCTGCCTACCCCGAGCTTGGCCGGGCGCAGGCGCTGATCGAAGAGACGCTGAAGACCGAGGAAACCCGGTTCAAGCAGACGCTGGACCGCGGTCTGCGGCTTCTGGACGACGAGCTGGGGCGCCTGTCCAGCGGCGCGCCGCTGCCCGGCGAGGCGGCGTTCCGGCTTTACGACACCTACGGCTTCCCGCTGGACCTGACGCAGGACGCGCTGCGCGAAAAGGGGCTGGCGGTCGACGTGGCGGGCTTTGAGGCCGCGATGGAGGCGCAGAAGGCCAAGGCGCGCGCGAGCTGGGACGGATCGGGCGAGACCAAGGACGCGGCGATCTGGTTCGACCTCGCCGAGGCGACGGGCGCGACCGAATTCCTGGGCTATGACACCGAAACGGCCGAGGGGCAGGTTCTGGCGCTGGTGCAGGGCGGCGCGCGGGTGGCAGAGGCTGAGGCGGGGCAATCCGTGCAGGTGGTGCTGAACCAGACGCCCTTCTATGCGGAATCGGGCGGCCAGGTCGGTGACAGCGGGATGCTGTCGACCGAGACCGGCAAGGCGAAGATCACCGACACGAAGAAATCGCAGGGCGTGTTCATCCACATGGCCGAGGTCGTCGAAGGCCGCATCCTGCCGGGGCAGGGGGCGGCGCTGGTGGTCGACCATGCCCGCCGCGCGGCGATCCGGGCCAACCATTCGGCCACGCACCTGCTGAACGAGGCGCTGCGGCGCACGCTGGGCGACCACATCGCGCAGCGCGGCAGCCTGAACGCGCCGGACCGGCTGCGGTTCGACTTCAGCCATGCCAAGGCGGTTAGCCCGGCCGAGATGGCCGCGGTGGAAGCCGAGGTGAACGCGATGATCCGCCAGAACGGCGCGGTGGAAACCCGCATCATGACGCCCGACGACGCGCGGTCGCTGGGGGCGCAGGCGCTCTTTGGCGAGAAATACGGCGACGAGGTGCGCGTGGTCTCGATGGGGATGCAGGAAGGCTCGGGCAAGGGGCTCGACGGGCGGACCTATTCGCTGGAACTTTGCGGCGGCACCCATGTGGCGCGGCTGGGCGAGATCGGGCTTTGCGTGCTGCTGTCGGATTCGGCCTCGTCGGCCGGGGTCCGGCGGATCGAGGCGCTGACCGGGCAGGGCGCGCTGGACTGGCTGGCCGAGCAGCGGACGCGGATGGCCGATCTGGCGGGCGTGGTGAAGGCCGCGCCGTCGGAACTGGCTGATCGGGTGCGGGCGCTGCTGGACGAACGCAAGGCGCTGCAGAACGAGGTTGCCCAGCTTCGCCGCGAACTGGCAATGGGCGGCGGCGCCAAGGCCGAAGAGCTGCGCGAGGTCGCGGGTGTGCGCTTTGTGGCGCAGGTGTTGACTGGCGTGTCGGGCAAGGATCTGCCCGCGCTGATCGACGAAGTGAAGGGCCGCATCGGCTCGGGCGCGGTTCTGCTGATCGCCGACACGGGCGCCAAGCCCGCGGTGGCGGCGGGGGTGACGGCCGACCTGACAGGCAGGCTGTCGGCGGTGGCGCTGGTCAAGGCCGCGGCCGAGGCGATGGGCGGCAAGGGCGGTGGCGGGCGCCCCGACATGGCGCAGGCGGGCGGCGCGGACATCGCGCTGGCCGAGGCGGCCATCAAGGCGGCCGAAGCCGTGATCGGAGGGTGATGCGATGACCGCCTTGTGGATTGCCCATGTCAGCGTGACCGATGCCGAGGCCTATGGCCGCTACGCGACCCTTGCGGGCCCCGCGATTGCCGCGCATGGCGGCGTGTTCCTGGCCCGTGGCGGGCGCTATGTGCAGCTTGAGGGCACCGACCGCGCCCGCAATGTGGTGGCGCGCTTTCCGAGCCTGGAGGCGGCGGTGGCCTGCTACAACTCGGCCGAATACCAGGCGGCGCTGAGCCACGCCAAGGGCGCCGCGGTGCGCGATCTGGTGGTGGTGGAGGAAGCGGCGCCCTGAGCGCGCGCCACTTGCAGGATGGAAAACGGCCCCGGAGTCACCTCCGGGGCCGTTTCGTTTCGGGCGATGGGCCCCCGAATTTTCGATGAAAATCCGGGGGTGCGTCGTCAGTGCTTGCCCCAGCGCAGGATCTGCTGCGGGTGAAGCTGGCCCAGCCAGGTTTCGGTCAGGGGCTTGCCCTTCAGTTCCAGATAGGCGCGGGCGTCGACCGTTTCGGCGTCGGCGGGGGCCTTCACGTCGAAGATCAGCCGCCAGCGGTCGGTGCCCACCACGGGCAGCACATAGGGGTTCACCACCTCGACCCCGGCGGGGACCGAGATCTGCGGCTTGATCCCGTCTTTCACGGTCAGCCCGTTCAGGTCGCTGCCCGCGAAGTCGATCGCGATCTTGATCTGGCCGTCGGGGCGGGGCTGGCCGGGCACACCGCCGCGGCCAAGGCGGGTGGCCACGGTGCGCGCCACCTGCCAGTCGCCGGGTTCCTGGCGGCCCCAGTACAGCTTGTAATCCAGCGCGACCTGGCTGCCTTTCTGCGGTTCGGCCTGGGGCACCCAGTAGGCCACGATGTTGTCGAAGATCTCGTCATCGGTCGGAATCTCGACCAGTTGCACCGCGCCGGGGCCCCAGTTGCCTTCGGGTTCGACCCAGACCGAGGGGCGTTTGTTGTAGAACACGCCGTCGTCCTGGTAATCCTCGAAGTTGCGGTCGCGCTGGATCAGCCCGAAGCCCTTCGGATTGGTGTCCGAGAAGGACGAGGTGACGACGCGGGTCGGATCGTTCAGCGGCCGCCAGATCCGTTCGCCGGTGCCGGTAATCATGGCCAGCCCATCGCTGTCATGCACTTCGGGGCGCCAGTCGAAGCCCTGCAGGCGGTTGGTTTCCGAATACCAGAACATCGAGGTCAGCGGCGCGATGCCCAGGCGGCCGACCGGGCCGCGGAAGAACAGGCGGCTCTTGATGTCAAGCACCTGCCCGTCGCTGTCGCGGCCGGTCATCATGAAGGCGCCGGTGACCGAGGGGCCGTCCATCAGCGCGTAGATGGTCACAAGCCCGTCCTTGCCGCCCTCGATCCAGAAGTCGGTGAACCGGGGGAATTCCTCGGGCTGCGACATGCCGGTGTTCAGCGCGATGCCGCGCGCCGACAGGCCATACTGGCGGTCGGCGCCGTCGGTGCGGAAATAGGCCGCGCCGAGGAAGCTGATCCAGTCGGTCTTCAGGTCGGGCCGCATCAGGCGAAAGCCCGCGAAGCCTGCCTCGCCCTCGACCGCGCGGGCGGGGCTGTCCTTGGGCATGTCGAAATAGTCCGCCGTATACACCACGTCGCGCGATTGCCCGTTCTCGACGAGGTGCATCCCCACCGGGTTGCGGAAATAGGTGCCCGCATGGAAGAACTGGACCGGCACCGAGCCCGCGTAGACGGTGTCTTCCTTCTTGAACTGGATGCGCCAGTAGGCGTCGTAGTCGATCTTGTCGTAAAGTTCGGGATGCTGCACGACATGGGGCGCATAGGCTTGGCCCGCCAGCGCCTCGGCCTTGGCGGTCAGGATGTCGAAGGAAAACGGCTGGGCGGGGCCAAGCCTGGGCGTGAAGGCCGGGGCCGTGGTGTCGGCCGCGGCCAGCACGGGCAGGGTCAGCACCAGCGCGGCCGCGGCAAGGGTCCGGGCAAGACGGCGCGAAAGGTCAAGGGGCACAGGCGTCTCCTCAGCAAAAGGCCGAGGTGCCATATCCTGTTTTCCCGCGCCCGTGAAGAGGATGCCCTGCGCCGTGATCGGTTCCGGCGCGATTTGCGGGCGCCTGGTGCGCCCCCGCCCAGATGTCAGCGCGCAGGCGGCGCGTCGAGGGCGCGGAAGCAGAGCGGATCGAGCGCCATCGAGGCGCCCAGCACCGCAGGCGCCGCGGCGCAACCGACCCAATCGGGACGGGCGCCCAGGACGTAATCCATGCGCGCGAAGAACAGCTTGTAGGGATCGGCCACCATCACCTCGGCCCCATCCAGAAGCGGGTTGAAGGCCGTGGTGAAGCCATCGTCCTGCAATTCGCTGCGGTCGGCCTTCATCGTCAGGCTCAGGTCGCTGCCCTTGCCCGCGGGCGTTGCGGTCAGGGTGAAGGTATAGGAGATCGTGACCGGCGCGGTGCCAATGATGCCGACGTAGTAGCGCGTCAGCGTTTCGGTGTTGCCGTCCACCTTCACGTTCACGTCCCGGGCGTCGGCCGTGGCGCGCACCACCTTGGCCGCGGCGGCCAGCGCCTCGGCGGGCGGGGCATCGACATGATGCGACTGCGCGGCCGTGCGCACATCCTTCGACCAGAGCGGAACCTGCTGCCCGGCGCAGGCGGTCAGCAGCAGGGCGGCGGGCAGGGTAAGGGCGAATTTCATCCGGATCTCCTTGGGGCGATCATGCAACGGATACGCAGGCATGTTCCGTCGCGGATCATCACGCCCGATCACACATTCGTCCAACCGCCGTCAATCGCGATGGCTTGCCCGGTGATGAAGCTCGACTCGTCCGAGGCCAGGAACAGCGCGAGCGCGGCGATTTCCGCGGGCTGGCCGATCCGCCCCATCGGCTGGCGGGCGATGAAGGCGGCGCGGGCGGTCTCGTAATCGCCCTGCGCGCGCATCCGGTCCTGCAGGCTGGGGCTTTCCACCGTGGCCGGGCAGATCGCGTTGCAGCGGATCCCGCGGGTGACGTAATCGGCGGCGATGGATTTCGTCATCCCGATCACCGCGGCCTTGGTGGCGCCGTAGACAAAGCGGTTGGGTGCCGCGATCAGCGACGATGCCGCCGAGGCCATGTTCACGATGCTACCCCCGCCGAGGCTGAGCATCCCGGGCAGGAACGATTTAGTAACAAGGTATTGGCCGCGGACATTCAGGTTGAAGCTGAAGTCGAATGCGGCTGTGTCGCAATCCAGGATCGTGCCGTGATGCACGAAGCCCGCGCAGTTGAAGAGGATGTTCACCGGCCCGACCTGCGCCGCCAGCGCCGCGACGGCGGCGGGGTCTGTCACGTCAAGCCGGTGCGTCTCGATCCCATCGGCGGCCAGCGGTTCCAGGGCGGCGGCGTTCACGTCGGTGGCGATCACGCGGGCGCCCTCGGCTGCAAAGGCGCGCGCCGTGGCAAGGCCGATGCCCGCGCCAGAGGCTGTACAGAAGGCGGTCTTTCCCTTCAGTCTCATGATGTTGCAGCCCTTTCCTACATTACCGCGCCGATCTGCCAGGGCACGAATTCCGCACCGCCGAAGCCGAACTCTTCGCTTTTCGTGCGCTCGCCCGAGGCGGTGGCGATGATCTTCTCGAAGATCTCGCGCCCCTTCGCCTCGACCGTCACGCCTGCGCTGATGATGTCGCCGCAATTGATGTCCATGTCGTCGGCCATCCGGGCATACATCTCGGAATTGGTCGCCAGCTTGACGCAGGGGCTGGGCTTGTACCCCGAGACCGAGCCGCGCCCGGTGGTGAATACGATCAGGTTCGCCCCCGATGCGATCTGGCCGGTGACCGAGGCAGGGTCGTAGCCGGGGCTGTCCATGTAGACGAAGCCGTGCTTGTCGATGATCTCGCCGTACTTGTAGACATCGGTCAGCGGCGCGGTGCCGCCCTTGGCCACGGCGCCCAGGCTCTTTTCCAGGATCGTCGTCAGCCCGCCGCGCTTGTTGCCGGGGCTGGGGTTGTTGTCCATCTCGCCTTCGTTGCGGGCGGTGTAATCCTCCCACCAGCGGATGCGCTCGATCAGCTTCTCGCCCACCTCGCGGCTGACGGCGCGGCGGGTCAGCAGGTGTTCGGCGCCGTAGATTTCCGGGGTTTCGCTGAGGATGGTGGTGCCGCCGTGTCGTACCAGCAGATCCGAGGCAAAGCCAAGCGCGGGGTTGGCGGTGATGCCCGAATAGCCATCAGAGCCGCCGCATTGCAGGCCAACGGTGATGTGGCTGACCGGCTGGGGCGTGCGGCGGGCGCGGTTGGCCACCTCGCCCATCTCGCGCAGCACCTCCAACGCATGCGCGACCGTGCGCCGGGTGCCGCCTTCGCCCTGGATGGTCATGTAGCGGAAGTTGCCATCCTCGCGCAGCCTGTCGCGGCCCACGAGGTCGGGCACCTGCATCACCTCGCAGCCCAGCCCGACAAGAAGGATGCCGCCGAAGTTCGGGTTCCGGGCGTAGCCGGACAGCGTGCGATAGAGTGTGCGGTAGCCCTCGTTCGTGCCCGACATGCCGCAGCCGGTCTGGTGGACGATCGGCACGATGCCATCGACGTTTTCCATCTCGGCCAGCCAGGGCGCCTTTTCGGCCGCCTCGGCGATGAAGCGGGCGACCGACCCCGAGCAGTTCACCGAGGTGAGGATCCCCAGATAGTTGCGGGTGCCCACCTTGCCGTCAGGGCGCAGATAGCCCTGAAACGTGCGCAGGTCCGGCGCCACGGGCAATGCGCGGCAGTCCTGCCCGAAGGCGTAATCGGTCGAATGCGGGCCCATGCCAAGGTTGTGGGTATGCACCCAGGCGCCCGCGGCGATGGGGGCGGAGGCAGCGCCGATGGTCTGGCCGTAGCGGATCACCGCCTCGCCCGGGGCGATGGCACGCAGCGCGATCTTGTGGCCGCGCTTTACCGGCTCGGCCAGCGTCACGCCCTCGGCAATGGCGCCCGCGGGCAGATCCTTCAGCGCGATGATGACCGTATCCGCCGGGTTCAGGCGAATGGCGTCCTTGCCCTGTTCCATGCGCTGTTCTCCTTCGCTTGACCGGCGGCGCGTTCCATTGCTAGCATGTTAGCATGCTACGCGGTGAGCCCGACCTTTCGCAAGAGCCAACCTGGGGCGCGCAACGCCTGCGGCCGGTCGAGGATTTCGCGGGCTCGCTGGCGCAGCGCTGCTATCTGTCGCTGCGCGAGGCGATCCTGTCGCTGGCCTACCGGCCGGGCGAGGTGCTGAAAAAGCCAGAGATCTGCGCGCGGTTGGGCGTGTCGCGCTCGCCTGTGGCCGAGGCGGTGGCCCGCCTGGCGGGCGAGGGGCTGGTCGAGGTGGTGCCGCAGGCGGGCAGTTTCGTGTCGCGCTTCTCGATGGACGACATCCGCGAGGGGGCCTTTCTGCGCGAGGCGATCGAGCTGGCCGCGGTCGAGGATCTGGCGCCGCGCATCACCGAGGATCAACTGGTGCTGTTGCGGCGGAACCTGCGGGTGCAGGCGGCGCTGGCCGATGACGGCGACGTGGAAGGGTTCTACGGGCTGGACGGCGAGATGCATGCGCTGATCCTGTCGTTCACCGGGCATCGCAAGCTGGCGCAGGCGGCCGAAACGGCCTGGTTGAACGTGGCGCGCGCGCGGCGGATGACGCTGCCGGTCGCGGGGCGGCTGGCGCTGACACTGGCGGAACATCAGGCGGTGCTGGCCGCGCTGGAGGCGCGCGACGGCGAGCGCGCGCGGCTGGCGCTGCGCCACCACCTGCGCCAGCTTCTGCACCATCTGGAGCCGTTGCAGCGCGAACGGCCGGACCTGTTCGCGCCGCGGGGTCAGCCGAGCCTGTAGAAGGCCGCCGCCGTCCCGCCGAAGACGCGGGCGCGGTCGGCGGTGGACAGCCCCGCTGTCAGGCCCTGCGCGGCGGCGTGCCAGTCGGTGTATTCGGCGCGCAGGCGGCAGACCGGCCAATCCGACCCCCACATCAGACGGTCCGGGCCGAAGGCCTCGACCAGATGGGCGACCCAGGGGAGCAGGTCATCGGCGGTCCAGCCCGGCGCGGCCTCGGTGACAAGGCCCGAGAGCTTGCAGAAGGCGCCCGCCCCGGCAAGCCGGGCGATCCCCTCGGCCCAGGGGGCAAAGCCCGCCGGGCCGGCCGCGATCGGTGGCTTCATCCCGTGGTCCACCACCATCCGAAGCCCGGGATAACGTTGAAGAACGGCGTGGAAGTTCTTCAGATGGCGGGGAAATCCAAGTGCATCGAAGGTCAGGCCAAGATCCATGACGGCGCGGAAGGCCCATTGCACATCGTCGCGCAGCATCCAGCCGTCATCCGGGATGTCCTGGATCATCGGGCGGACGCCCAGAAACTTCGGATGCGCAGAAAGCCGTTTCAGAACAGCGGCCTGTGCGGGGTTTTCAAAGTCGATCCAGCCCACGACCCCGGCCACGGCGGGGGTCGCGTCGGCGACGCCCAGAAGGTATTCGGTTTCCGCGACCGTGGGGGCCGCCTGCACCAGGATCGTGGCGTCGATCCGCGCTGCGGCAAGCTCCGGGGCCAGATCGGCGGGGCCGTAGGGTCGGCTCAGCACCGGGTCGCCCGCGGGCATCCAGCCATAATCGCCGCGAGCGGGGTGCCAGACGTGGTGATGGGCGTCGATCCGCATGTCAGCGGACCGGAGCATCGGCGCGCATAAGCCCCTGGGCCTTCAGGTCGGCCCAGAGTGCCGCGGGCATCCGCGCGCCCGCGGCCGTCAGGTTCGAGGCCATCTCGCCCAGGCCCTGCCCACCGGGGATGACCGAGACGACGGCGGGGTGGCCCAGCGGGAACTGGAAGGCCGCATCCACCATCCGCACGCCGTGGCGGGTGCAGATGGCCTCGATCCGGGCGACCTTGCCCAGGATGTCGGCGGGGGCGGGGTTGTAATTGTAATAGGCGCCGGGGCGCGGGCCGGTGGCAAGGATGCCAGAGTTGTAGGGCCCGCCCACCACGATGCCGATTCCGCGCGCCTCGCAAAGCGGAAGGAAGGTTTCCAGCGCCTCCTGTTCCAGCAGCGTGTAGCGGCCAGCCAGCAGGAAGATGTCGAAATCGCCCCGCTCGGTCAGCCACTGACAGCTTTCCCATTCGTTGACCCCGGCCCCGAAGGCGCGGATCACCCCTTGCTCGCGCAGTTCCAAGAGCGCGCGGTAGCCGCCCGCCATCAGTTCGGTCAGCTTTTCCTCGAGCCGGGCGCGGCTGCCGTGGTTGAACACGTCGAGGTCATGAGCGAAGAGCATGTCGACCCGGTCGACACCCAGCCGTTCCAGCGAGACTTCAAGGCTGCGCATCACCGCGTCATAGCCATAGTCGTAGACTTCCCTGCGCGAGGGCACGTCGAAGAACTTTCCGATTCCGTCACGGGTGTCCGGGGTCGCGGCCTTCAGAAGCCGCCCGACCTTGGTTGACAGCACGTATTCATCGCGCGGCTTGCCCCGCAGAAAGCGGTTCAGCCGGGTTTCCGCGAGGCCGAAGCCGTAAAGCGGCGCGGTGTCGTAATAGCGGATGCCTGCGGCCCAGGCGGCCTCCAACACGGCCTCGGCCTCGGCCTCGGTCACGGCGCGGTAGAGGTTCCCGAGGGGGGCCGTGCCGAAGCCCAGTTCGGTGAAGGTCAGCCCGCCATTGCCAAGCCTGTCCCAATGCCGTGTCGCCAGTGTCATCGCATCCTCCCGTCCCGATGCGTTTATGCCTACCCCGGCCCGGGCCGGTCGGCTAGGGTCTGCCGCAACCGGAAGGGGGGCAGGCATGACCACGGTACTGCTGTTCGGCGATTCCAACACCCATGGTACGGCGCCGATGGCCGCGCTGGGGGACCGCGTGCGGTTCGATGCGGCGACCCGCTGGCCGGGGCATCTGGCCCGTGCGCTGCCCGGCGTGACGGTCGTGGAAGAGGGGCACCCCGGCCGCACCACGGTGCATGACGACCCGATCGAGGGCGCGCATCGCAACGGGGCGGCGGTGCTGCCTGCGCTGCTGGAAAGCCACGCGCCGCTGGACGCGGTTGTCATCATGTTGGGCACCAATGACATGAAGGCGCGGTTTTCGGTGACCGCGGTCGATGTGGCGCTGTCGGTCGAACGTCTGGGGCGGATGGTGCAGGCCTCTGGCTGCGGGCCGGGGCAGGGTGCGCCGCGGCTTCTGCTGGTGGCGCCGCCGCCGGTCGAGGAGGTGGGCTGCCTTGCGGGCATGTTCGCGGGCGGCGCGGCCAAATCGCGGCGGCTTTCGGCCGAGCTTGCCCCGGTCGCCGCCCGGCTGGGGGCGGGGTTTGTCGATGCGGGCGCGCTGATCGCCGTCAGCCCGGTCGATGGCGTGCATTACGACGCGGCCGCCCATGCGCGGCTGGCGGCGGCGCTGGCGCCTGCCGTGGCGGCGCTTCTGGATCTGCAAGGAGGGGACGATGCTGAAAGGTCTTGATGTCCGGCTGAACGCCGAGGTGCTCTATGCGCTCAGGGCGATGGGGCACGGCGATACGGTGGCGTTGGTCGATACCAACTTTCCGGCGGATTCGGTGGCGCGGCAGACGACGTACGGCCGGCTGATCCGGATGGAGAACCTGACCGCCGCCGAAGCGGCCGAAGCGGTGCTGTCGGTGTTGCCGCTGGACACGTTTGTCGAAGACTTCGCCCTGCGCATGGAGGTGGTGGGGGCGCCCGCCGAAGTGCCGGGCGTGCAGCAGGAGGTGCAGGCCGTCATCGATTCCGCCGAGGGCCGGGCCCGGCCGCTGCAATCGACCGAACGCTTCGCCTTCTACGAAGAGGCGAAAAAGGCCTATGCCGTGATCCAGACCGGCGAGCGGCGGTTCTATGGATGTTTCGTCTTCCGCAAGGGCGTGATTCCGCCCGAGGCTTGATCGCGCGGGATTTTTCGCGCCTGGGGCCATTAGAAGCGCAGGTTCGCGCTGTGTCCTGCTTATGGCCCGGCCGTGCATTCTATTTGACTTTGCCCGTCGGCTTCGGGAACGTCCGGGGGCAGACGGCGGCGCGAACAGACGCCACGCACAGGGGAGGATCGCATGAAATTCAACGGATTGATGGGTGTTGCCCTGGCCGCCTTGCTGGCGGGCGTGGGCAGCGGCGCCGGGGCAGACGTGGTCAAGGTGGGCGTCGTGGCCTCGTTCTCGGGGCCTTTCGCGATGTATGGCAAGCAGTTCAAGGACGCCATCGACGCTTATGTGGCCGAACACGGCACCAAGGCGGGCGACCACGAGGTGCAGTTCATCTTCAAGGATGACGGCGGCCCGAATCCTGACCAGGCCAAGGCGCTGACGCAGGAACTTCTGGTGAAGGACAAGGTCAACTATCTGGCGGGCTATGTCTTCACCCCCAACGCGCTGGCGGTGGCGCCGCTGATCGATCAGGCGCAGGTGCCGACGGTGATCTTCAACGCCGCGACCTCGATCATCACGACGAAATCGCCCTATTTCATCCGCACAAGCTTCACCACTCCGCAGGTTGCGGCGCCGCTGGCGGACTGGGCGATCGCGCAGGGGATCAAGACGGTCGTGACCTCGGTCACCGATTACGGCCCCGGCATCGACGCCGAAAAGGGCTTTGCCAAGGAATTCGAGGCGAAGGGCGGCAAGGTGCTGGATGCGATCCGGATGCCGATCCAGACGACCGACTTCGGCCCCTTCATGCAGCGGATCAAGGCGGCCGCGCCGAACGCGCTGTTCACCTTCATCCCGGCCGGGCCGCCGGCCTTTGCCTTCGTGAAGTCCTATGCCGACAACGGCATGGCGGCAGCGGGGATCAAGTTCCTGGGCACGGGCGATCTGGATGACGAAACCACGTTGCAGACGCTGGGCGATGCGGCGCTGGGTATCCACACCTCGTTCCCCTATTCGGCGGCGCATGACTCGCCGATGAACGCCAAGTTCCAGGCCGATCTGGCCAAGGTGAACCCGGGTGCGGTGGCGAACTTCGCCTCGGTCGGCGCCTATGACGGGACCGAGGCGCTGTACCGGATGATCGCCGCCGGCGGCACCGATCCCGACAAGGCGATGAAGGCCGTGCTGGGCGCAAGCTGGGAAAGCCCCCGCGGGCCGATCACGATCGACCCCAAGACCCGCCATGTCACCCAGAACATGTATATCCGGGTGGTGGAGCGCGATGCCTCGGGCAAGCTGATCAACAAGGAAATCGAGACGATCCCGAACGTCCCCGACCTTGGGCTGGCGAAGTAACGCGCGGCGACGCCTGACCCCGGCCCGCGGCATCCCGGCCGCGGGCACCTGCCGGAGACCCTGATGACGACGCTGGCCTCGATCCTGATGGACGGAATCGCCTATGGCATGATCCTGTTCATGATTTCGGTGGGTCTTTCGGTGACGATGGGCCTCATGCGGGTGGTGAACCTGGCGCATGGGGGCTTTGCCATGCTGGGGGGCGCCTTCACCCATTGGGCGATGACGGCGGCGGGGCTGCCCTTCGTCCCCGCGGCGGTGCTGGGGCTGCTGGCGGTCATGGTGCTGTCGGTGCCAATGGAGCGGGTGCTTTACCGCCCCATCTACCGGATGGGCGAGCTGCCGCAGGTGCTGGCCACGATCGGGATCACCTTCATCATGATCGCCTCGGTCAATCTGTGGCTGGGCTCGTCGCTGCTGTCGATCCGACTGCCCGCCGCGATGTCGGGGGCGGTCGATCTGGGCTTTCGCACGCTGCCCACGCACCGGCTTTACGTGCTGGGGGCGGGGGTGGTGGTGATCGGGGGGCTGTTTGTCCTGATCGAGCGGACGCGGTTCGGCATCAAGCTGCGCGCGGCGGTCGATCATGCGGGCACGGCGGCCTGCCTTGGCATCGACACCAGCCGCATCTTCGCGCTGACCTTCGCGCTGGGTGCGGGGCTGGCGGCGCTGGGGGGGATCCTCGGGGCCGAGCTGCTGCCGATCGACGCCTATTATCCGCTGCGCTACATGATCCTGTTCCTGACGGTGGTGGCGGTGGGCGGGCTTGGTTCGATCACCGGGTCCTTCGTGGCGGCGCTGGCGCTGGGGGTGCTGGATACCGCGGCGCGCTACCTGTTCCCCGATGTGGGGACGATCTTCTTCTACCTTGCGATGATCGTGATGCTGGGCCTGCGTCCGCAGGGCCTGATGGGGCGCGCCTGACATGCGGCAGATCCTTCCCTTTGCGGTCCTGGCCGCCGTGGCCGTGGCGGCGTTCTACATCTTTCCCTACAACCTGGCCTTCCTGACCCGTATGACGATCATGATGATCTTCGTGCTGTCGCTGGACCTGGTGCAGGGGGTGGCGGGCATCGCGACCCTTGGCCAGGCGGCCATGTACGGCACGGGGGCTTATGCCGCGGGACTGTTCGCGATCCATGTCTGGCCCGATCCGCTGGCGGGGCTGGCGGTGGGGGCCGTGGCGGGGGCAGCGATCGCCTTCGTCTCGGGGCTGTTCCTGATGCGCGCGCATGGCCTGACGCTGCTGATGCTGACCATCGCCGTGGCCGAGGTGCTACAGGAGGTGGCCAACAAGTTCAGCGACATCACCGGCGGCACCGACGGCTTGGGCGGAATCCGCATGGCGCGGCTGCTGGGCGTGTGGAAGTTCGATTTCGTCGGCCAGACCGGCTATATCTACGCGGTCTGCGTGCTTTTCGTGGTGATGGTGCTGCTGAAGGTGGTGATCGGCTCGCCCTTCGGGCTGGCGCTGCGCGGCATCCAGGACAGCCAGGCACGGATGCGGGCCATCGGCACGCCGGTCACCCGGCGGCTGCTTGCGTCCTATGGGCTGGGGGGCGCGGTCGCAGGGGTGGCGGGGGCGCTTGCGGCCCAGTCGACCCAGCTTGTCAGCCTGGGCGTCTACAGCTTCCAGCTATCCGCCGAGGCGGTGATCATGCTGATCCTGGGCGGCACCGGGCGGCTCTGGGGGGCCCTGATCGGCGCAGCGGTGTTCATGACGGTGCACGAGGTCGCGGCCTCGGTGGATCCGTTCAACTGGCTCTTCGTGATCGGCGCGCTGGTGCTGGCGGTGGTCTATGCCGTGCCGCAGGGGCTGATGGGGCTGCCCGCCGAGGTGAAACGCTGGATCGGGAGGCTGGCATGAGCGCGGGTCTCGAAGTCCGGGGGCTGAACAAGGCCTTTGGCGGGCTGGTGGTGGCGCGCGACATTTCGCTGACGCTGCGGCCGGGTGACCGCAAGGCGCTGATCGGGCAGAACGGGGCGGGGAAATCGACCTTCACCAACCTGATCACCGGGATACTGGAGCCCTCGGGGGGCGAGATCACGCTGGACGGGCGCGACCTGCGCCCGATGAGCGAGGCACAGCGGGTGAAGGCGGGGATCGCCAAGACCTTTCAGATCACCACGCTGTTCCGCAGCCTGAGCGTGCGCGACAACCTGCGGCTGCCGCTGTGGGAACGCCGTGGGGGCACCGCGCGCCCGTTCCGCCGCGCGGGTGGCGACGCCGGGGTGGAGGCCGAGGTCGAGACGCTGCTGGCCCAGTTCCGCCTGACCGACGTGGGCGACCGTCCGGTGGCGCGGCTGGCCTATGGCCAGCAGCGGCTGGTGGAAATGGCGATGACGCTGGCGCTGAAGCCGCGCATCCTCATCCTCGACGAGCCCGCGGCCGGGGTGCCTTCGTCCGAAAGCCCGCTGATCGCCGAGGCGATCGCGGCGCTGCCTGCCGATCTGGCGGTGCTGATCATCGAACATGACATGGCGCTGGTCTTCAAGGTGGCCGCGCGCATCATCGTACTGGTCGCGGGGGCGATCCTGACCGAGGGGACGCCGGCCGAGATTTCGGCCGACCCGCGGGTGCGCGACCTGTATCTGGGGGCCAAG
>DAIEJF010000280.1 GCA_027351005.1 Paracoccaceae bacterium
CGACCTGCCGGCGACGGCCAAGCCATACCGGCCCGACCTGCATGGCGAGATCGTCGCGGCGGAATAACGGCCTTGCGGAGGAGAGAGACGATGAGCAACTGGATCGAAGCCTGCGGCACGGACGACATCGAGGAGGAGGACGTGATCCGCTTCGACCATGGCGGCCGGACCTATGCGGTCTACCGCAGCCCTGACGACACCTGGTTCTGCACGGACGGGCTGTGCAGTCACGAACAGGTCCATCTGGCCGATGGGCTGGTGATGGGCGACGTGATCGAATGCCCCAAGCACAACGGCCGGTTCGACTATCGCACCGGCGCGCCGAAACGCGCGCCCGTCTGCGTGGCACTGCGCACCTACCCGGCCCGCGCCGAGGCCGGGCGGGTGCTGGTGGAACTGCCATGATGCGGCGTCCCACCGTGGCCGACCTGCTGGCCCGGCGCGGCCGGCGCCCGCTTCCGATGCTGCAGGTGGAAACGCTGGACGAGGCTCGCGCCGCCGGACATGCCGGGGTGCCGATGCTCTCGGTGCCGCCCGCGCTGCTGCTTGACCCGCGATTCCGCGAGGCGGCGCCCGAGGCCTTTGCCATCCCGGGCGAGAACTTCTACGAGATCGGCGGGCCGGAGGCGTTCCTGGCCTGGGCGCTGCCGCTCTGCAAGGCGGGGGCCGATGCGGTCTATTGCGCGGGCAGCCTGGCGGCGGTGCGGCTGCTGGCGGATCACGCGATCCCGGTCTGTGGCCATGTCGGGCTGATCCCGTCGAAATGCACCTGGACAGGCGGGTTCCGGGCGGTGGGAAAGACGCTGGACACCGCGAAGCTCGTCTGGCGCCAGGTCCGCGCGCTGGAAGAGGCGGGTGCCTTCGCCGCCGAGATCGAGGTGGTGCCGCATTCGGTCGCCCGGCTGATCGCGGACCGCAGCAGCCTGTTCCTGATCTCGATGGGGGCGGGGCCGGGATTGGGGGCGCAATACCTCTTTTCCAGCGATGTGCTGGGCGAGACCACCGGCCATGTGCCGCGCCATGCCAAGGTCTATCGTGACTTTGCCGCCGAACATGCCCGGCTTCAGGCGGAACGGGTAGCCGCCTACGGCGCCTCTGCCGCCGATGTCGCCGATGGCAGCTATCCCGGCCCCCAGCATGTGGTGGAGGCCGGAGAGGAGATGCTGGAGGCGTTCCGCGACTGGCTGGACGGAGAGGGGCAAGGCTAAGGGGGCGCTGCCCCCTCGGCGCGTGGCGCGCCTCACCCCCGGGATATTTACGGACCGAAAATGGGGGGGCGCGGTCAGTCCTGCGCGCGCAGGATGCGCGCCGGGCGGGTGGCCAGCGGGCGCAGCGCGAAGACGAGCCCCGCAAGCAGGGTGGCCAGCACGCCACCCGCCACGATGGCCAGCGCCGAGACCGGCTCGAACCGGTAGGGCGCCTGCATGACGAAGCGCATCACCGCCCAGCCCGCAGCCCCGCCCGCGACGATCGCGACACCCCCTGCGGCGGCGCCGAGAAGGGCCGCCCGAAGCGCGAAGCTGGCAAGGATGCGGGCCCGTGTGGCCCCCAGCGTCTTCAGCACCGCGGCTTCGTAGACCCGGGCGCGCTCGCCCGCGGCGGCGGCCCCGATCAGCACCATGAACCCGGTCACCAGCGTGGCGGCCGCAGCCCAGGCGGTGGCCGCCGCGATGGCATCGAGCGCCTGGGTCACCTGCGCGATCGCATCGCGGACACGAATCGCGGTGATGTTGGGATAGGCCGTGGCCAGATCGCGCAGAAGCGGCGCCTCGGCCGCGGGCGCGGCATAGACGGTGGCGATATCGGTATGCGGGGCACCCGCCAGCGCCGCGGGGTCGAACGACAGGATGAAGCCGATGCCGGCCGATTGGAAATTCACGTCACGGAACGAGGTGATCGTGCCCGTGATGTCGCGCCCGAGGATGTTCACCGTCAGCGTGTCGCCCAGCTTCAGCCCCATCTCGGCGCCTTCCTTGGCGGCAAAGCTGATCTGCGGCGGCCCGTTGTAATCCCTCGGCCACCAGGCGCCAGAGGTGACCCGGGCATTGGCAGGGGGCGCGTCGGACATGGTGACGCCGCGGTCGCCGCGCAGAACCCAGTGGTTGCCCGCCACCTCTTTTGCCGGGCGGCCGTTGATCCTGGTGATGATGCCGCGCAGCATCGGCGCGGTTTCCACCCGGCTGACCCCCGGATCGCCCTGGGTGCGCGCAAGGAAGCCCTGAAGCTGGTCGGGCTGGATGTCGACGAAATAGTAGCTGGGCGCCCGGGTCGGCAGATCCGTCTGGATCGCCGCGCGCAGGTTGCCGTCGATCTGCCCCACCGCCGCCAGCACCGACAGGCCGAGCCCCAGCGACAGGATGACAGAGGCCGCCTCTTCGCGCGGGCCACCGATGGCGCCCAGCGCAAGCCGCAGAACAGTGCGGCCCTGAAGGGCGCGCGCCCGGGCCAGCCTGCGGGCAAGCCTGCGCGTCGCGATGGCCGCCAGCACCAGAACCGCCAGCGCGACCCCGACCCCGGCCAGCGACCAGAGCGCCAGTGACGGCACGCCGGACAAGACCGTGGCCGCCCCGATCAGCCCGGCCAGCGCCAGCGCCAGCGCGGCGAGGTATCGCTTGCGCGGCCAGCCGCCCCGGGCGCCATCGCGGTAGAGCGTGGCGGCGCGCACCCGTTCGGCCCGCGCCAGCGGCCAGAGCGCGAAGATGAGCGCGGTCAGCGCACCGTATAGCGCGGCCTGCACCAGAGGCGCGGGATAAAGCCCGAAGGCCACCGGAAACGGCAGCGCCCGGGCGATGAGCGGTGCCGCGACGGCCACTGCGGCGGCGCCGAGGATGAGACCCAGCGTCACCCCCAGCGCGGTAAGCGCCGCGATCTGGATGAGGTAGACCGCGAAGATCGTTCCACCCTCGGCGCCCAGCGTCTTGAGCGTGGCGATCGTGGCCGTCTTGCGCTCCAGATAGGCCCTGACCGCCGCCGACACCCCGACACCCCCGACCGCCAGACCGGCCAGCCAGACAAGGACCAGGAACGAGCCGATGCGCCGCACGAATTCCGAGATCCCAGGGGCGGCGTTGCGCTTGTCGGTCCAGCGCAGCCCGCCGTTGGCGAAGGCGGTCTCGGCCGCGGCCTTTGTGGCGGCCAGCGTCTCGCCCGGCTTCAGGATCATCCGGTAGCGGGTGTCATAAAGCGTTCCGGGCTGCAGCAGGCCCGAGTTGACCAGGTCTGCAGTGCGCACGATGGTGCGCGGGCCGAAGCCGAAGCCCGCGGTGGCGCTGTCGGGTTCATGGACCAGCACCGCCATCAGCCGGAACGCCTGGGCGCCAAGCCGGAAGGTATCGCCCGGCGCCAGCCCCAGCCGCGCGCTCAGCACCCCGTCCATCACCGCGCCGGGGGTGTGGCCGTCACCGTCAAGCGCGGTCTGGATCGGCATCTGCGGGTCGAGCGTGACGCTGCCGGTCAGGGGATAGAGGCTGTCCACCCCCTTCACGTCGGTCAGCGCACGCTGGGCGGCGGCACCTTCGCCCACCACGGCCATCGAGCGGAAGGTGACCACCTCGGCCACCCGGGCCGCGTGGTCTTCCAGAAAGCCGCGCTCGGCCGCAGTGGCGTGGCGATAGGTGAGCGCCACTTCGGCATCGCCGCCCAGCAGCACCGCCCCCTGGTCGCGCAGCCCGCCCTCGATCCCCGATCGCACAAGGCCCACGCCCGCGATGGCGGCAACCCCCAGCGCAAGGCAGGCCAGGAACACGCGGAAGCCCGCGATACCGCCGCGCAATTCGCGCCGGGCGATGCGGAGGGCCAGCGCCAGCCTCATTCGGCGGCCTGCCGCAGCGCCTCGCCCGCCACCCGGCCATCGGCAAGCTGCACCACCCGGTCGCAGCGTTCGGCCAGTTCGGGCGCGTGGGTCACCAGCACGAGCGTGGCGCCATGGGCATCGCGCAGCCCGAACAGCAGGTTCATGATCGCGGCGCCATTCGCACTGTCGAGGTTGCCGGTAGGCTCGTCGGCCAAAAGGATCGCGGGCCGCGGGGCTGCCGCCCGGGCCAGCGCGACGCGCTGCTGCTCGCCGCCCGACAGTTGGCCGGGGTAATGGCCCGCCCGCGCGCCAAGGCCCACCGCCTCCAGTTCGGCGGCCGCACGGGGGAAGGCGTCGCGCGCGCCCGCCAGCTCCAGCGGCAGCGCCACGTTTTCCAGCGCGGTCATGGTGGGAATCAGGTGGAAGGACTGGAACACCACCCCCATATTCCGGCTGCGGAACCGGGCCAGCGCGTCTTCGTCCAGCGCGGTCAGGTCATGGCCAAGCGCGCGCACCTGACCGCCGGTCGCGCGTTCGAGCCCGCCCATGAGCATGAGGAGAGACGACTTGCCCGACCCCGACGGCCCCACCAGCCCCAGCGTTTCGCCCCGCGCCACCGACAGGGTGATGCCCTTCAGGATGTCCACCGGCCCGGCGTTGCCCTTCAGGCTCAGCCGCGCGTCGGTCAGGCTGAGAACGGGGTCGGTCATGGCGCGTCTCCTTCGGGGCTTCCTTGGGGCATATGGGATCGGGCGCGGCTTGCGCAACCACAGCTTCGTGATGGTTCTCGTGATGCTGGCCGCCCTGCCGGCCGCGGCGCGCCCGCTGACGCTGATCGCGCTGGGCGACAGCCTGACCCAGGGCTACGGCCTGCCGCCCGAGAACGGGCTGGTGCCACAGTTGCAATCCTGGCTGCGGGCGCAGGGGCAGGATGTGACGGTGGAGAACGCGGGCGTGTCGGGCGACACCAGCGCGGGCGGCCGCTCGCGCATCGACTGGACGCTGGCAGGCGGGGGCGATGCGATCATCGTGGAACTGGGCGGCAATGACCTGCTGCGGGGGATCGACCCCGCCGCGACCCGCGCCAATCTGGATGCGATCCTGAAGGCAGCCCATGCGAAGGGATTGCCGATCCTGCTGATCGGGCTGCCTGCGCCAAGCAACTACGGGGCCGATTACCAGACCGCCTTCGATGCGATCTATCCCGATCTTGCGCAGCAGTATGACGCGCTGCTGGTGCCCGACTACTTCGCGCCCCTGACCGCCGGAACCGATCGCGACAGCGCGATGAAGGCCTATATGCAGGGCGATGGCATCCACCCGAATGCCGAAGGGGTGAAGCGCATCGTGGCGGCTTTGGGCCCCATGGTGATCCGGCTTCTGGCCCGCGTCCCCGGCGGCCATTGAGCGACCTTGCAGCCGCCCGCGCAACGTGACACCTTCCGGCCCGTGACCGCGAGCGGAGCACGACCTTGTCCCTTTTCGATGCGCTGACGGCCGCCTTTGGCGCGGCCCATGTCCTGCCGGGGTCGGCCGCAGGACCCAAGGCCCGTGACATGACCGGCAAGTTGGGCTGGACGCCGCTGGCGGTGGTGCGGCCCGCCGATACGGCCGGGGTGGCCGAATGCGTCCGCCTCTGCGCCGCAGCCGGGGTGCCGGTGGTGCCGGTGTCGGGCAACACCGGCCTTTCGGGCGGCACCTGGGCCGAGGGCGCGGTGATGCTGTCGCTGGAGCGGCTGAACCGGATCCGCGAATTGCGCCCCGCCGCCCGGGTGGCGGTGGTGGAGGCCGGGGTCATTCTGTCACGGCTGCACGAGGCGGCCGAAGCGCAGGGGCTGTATTTCCCGCTGTGGTTCGGTGCGCGAGGCTCGGCGATGGTGGGCGGCGCGCTGTCGACCAACGCGGGGGGCTCGAACGTCCTGCGGTATGGCAACACCCGCAGCCTTTGCCTGGGGCTGGAGGTGGTGCTGGCCGACGGGCGGGTCATGAACCTGATGGGCGCGCTGCACAAGGACAACGCGGGCCTTGACCTCAAGAACCTGTTCATCGGGGCCGAAGGCACGCTGGGCATCATCACCGCCGCGGTGCTGAAGCTGGTGCCGAAACCCGCGGCCCATGCGACGGCAATGGTCGCCGTGCCGGGCCTGCCTGCCGCGCTCGATCTCTTGAACCGGCTGCAATCGGCCACCGGCGGGGCGGTCGAGGCGTTCGAATACATGCCACGCAGCTACATGGACCGCTATGCCGTCTGCCACCCCGATGCGCGCGAGCCCTTTGCAGAACGCCATGCCGTGACGCTGCTGGTCGAGGTCGGCGCCACCGCCCCGCGCGATGCGGCACCCGGGCCCGATGGTTCGCCCCCCGTCGTGGGCCTGCTGGAAGAGACGCTGGCCGCCATGATGGACGAAGGGCTGGTGGCCGACGCGCTGGTGGCCCGCAGCGAGGCGCAGCGGATGGAGATGTGGGCCCGCCGCGAGGCCGCCGCCGCCATCACCCTGTCGCGGCACCCGCTGGTGGACAATGACGTGGCCGTGCCGCTGGACCGCGTCGACGATTTCGTGCAGCGCATGGCCGAGCGGCTGCCCCACCTCGACCCCGGCGCCGAGGACATCACCGTAGCCCATCTGGGCGACGGCAACCTGCATTACACCGTCTGGCCCTCGTCGGCCGATCCGGCGCTGCACGACCGAATCCGCGAGGGGGTCGAGGATGTGGTGGCCGAGTTGGGCGGCAGCTTTTCCGCCGAGCACGGCGTGGGGCTGTCGAAGCTGCCCACCATGGCCCGACGCAAGGACCCGGTGGAGCTGGACGTGATGCGCGCGATCAAGGCCGCGCTGGACCCACACGGATTGTTCAATCCCGGAAAGGTGATCCCCCCGCGGGGGGCATGAGACACGCAGACCAAAATGAGCCCCCTTGCCGGCCTGCGGGCCATGTTCCGCGACCCCACCCTTCGCCTGGCCACCATCGCGCTGATGTGCTGGGGCGTCGTCTCTGCTGCGATTGCGCCCTACCAGTCGCTGATCGGCATCCGCCTGCTGCACCTGCCCCCCACCGGCTACGCGGCAGTAATGGTGACGGCGGCGCTCGTCTCGGTCTCGTCATCGGTCGTGGCGGGCATCCTGGCCGATCAGCGGGGCTGGCGGCGACAGGTGGCGATTGTGCTGGCGTTCAGCCTGACGCTGGGCGTGGCGCTGATGCGCTTTGCCCCCGCGCCGGTCACCTTCGTCGTCACCCATGGCCTGCTGGTGCCGATGGCCGCTGGGCTTTACGGGCAGCTTTTCGCGCTGGTCCGAATCGCCTCGCTGCCCCGGCCGCTGGCCGAGCGCGAGCGGATCTCGGCGCTGACCCGGGCGGCGGTCTCGTTGCCCTTCGTCACGGTGCTGCCGCTCTGGGCCATGGCGGTGCGGGCCGGGGTTCCGATCCTGCAGACCTATTCGCTGGGGCTGGTGGCCGCGCTGGTGGTACTGGCGTTGGTGCTGCGGCAATGGCCTGCGGATGACGCGCTGCCGGGCAACGCGCGCTCGGGTCTGAGCTTCCGCGCGGCACTGGCGGAACTTGCGCATCCGGCAGTGCTGTTGCGGGTGGTGGCGCTGGGGATGACCGTTTCAGGCGTGATGCTCTACATGGCGATCCTCGGCCCGATGTTTGCCGCCACCGGGCGGAACGACGGGCTTGTCGCGCTGTTCGCCGGACTGGTGGCGGGGCTCGAGATCCCCTCGATGATGATCGGGGCAAGCCTTGTCGCGCGGTTCCCGAAGACCCGGGTGATCGCGCTGGGGGCGGCTGTCCACGCGGCCTTTCTGGTCTGTTTCGCGATGTCGGCCCATATCGGGCCCGTGCTGCTCCTGACCCTGCCCGCAGGCTTTGGCGCGGGGCTGCTGCTGATGATCCCGATCGGCTATGTGCAGGATCTGTTGGGCCACCGCCCCGGGGCAGGCGGCGCGCTGATCGCGGTGCACCAGTTCCTGATGGCGGCCTTCGGCGCGCTGGCCTTCGCCATCGGCACCGAGATCCAGGGCTATGCCACGGCCGCGTTGGTCAGCGCCGTCATCGTGCTGTCGGGGGCGGCGCTGCTTGTCTGGCTGGACCGCCGACGCGGCGCGCCCGTGCCGGGCTGATCAGCCCTTCCAGTCGAAGAAGCCGGCGGGCGCACGCGACAGAAGCTGACGCGCCAGATCCGCGCCCAGCGCCGCGCCGTCGGCCACCGGCGCGCGGCCTTCCGCCGTCAGGCTTTCCGAGCCGTCCGGCCGCAGGATTTCCCCGCGCAGCCAGACCGTCTCCCCCTCCAGCACCGCCAGCCCGGCGATGGGCGTCTCGCACGAGCCGTCAAGCCCGGCCAGCATCGCCCGTTCCGCCGCCAGCCGCGCCGCGGTCGGCGCATCGGCGATCGCGGCCAGCATCTTGTCCGCCCTGGCATCGGCTGTCCGCCGTTCGATCCCGATGGCCCCCTGCGCCACCGCGGGCAGCATCTCTTCCGGCGCGATGGCCGAGCGGACGATGTGCGACAGGCCCAGCCGGTTCAGCCCCGCCATGGCGAGGAAGGTCGCCATCGCCACCCCCTCGTCCAGCTTGCGCATCCGGGTCTGCACGTTGCCGCGGAATTCCACCACCTGCAGATCGGGGCGGCGCAGCTTCAGCTGTGCCCGCCGCCGCAGGCTGGACGAGCCCACGACCGCGCCCTGCGGCAGGTCTGCCAGCCGCGCGGCGGCGGGCGAGACGAAGGCATCGCGGACATCTTCCCGCGGCAGGTAGCAATCGAGGATCAGCCCGGCGGGCTGCACCGTGGGCATGTCCTTCATCGAATGCACGGCGATGTCGATGGCGCCCTCCAGCAGCGCCTCTTCGATCTCGCGGGTGAACAGACCCTTGCCGCCGATCTCGCGCAGGGCCTTGTCCTGGATCTGGTCTCCGGTGACCTTGATGATGACGATCTCGAAGGCCTCGGGGGCCAGGCCATGCGCCGCGGCCAGCCGGTCGCGGGTTTCATGGGCCTGGGCCAGCGCCAGCGGCGAGCCGCGGGTGCCGATGCGGAAGGGCTGGGCGGGGGTGGGCAGCGGATGGGTCATGCCGACAGACTTAACCGGCGCCGGCCGCGCGCGCAATCAGTGCATGACAAGCGGCCAGAGCGTCAGCACCAGCAGAAGCGCCATCAGCAGGTTGAACACCCGCAGGTGGCGCGGGTCGCGCAGCAGCGCGGCCACCGCCCGTCCGGCCAGAACCCAGGTGTGCGACGAAAGCAGGCCCAGGCCGAAGAACACCGCCGCCACCGCCAGCACCCCGGCGAGGCCCGGCGCGGGCAGGTAGGCACTGGTCGCCGTCATCGCCATGGCCCAGGCCTTGGGGTTGACCCACTGGAAACCGGCCGCCTGCAGGAACCGCAGCGGCTGCCCGGCGGTCGTGCCCGCCCCTTCGGGCGCATGTTCTGTGGCGATCTTCCAGGCCAGCCACAGCATGAACAGGACGCTTGCGGCCTTCAGCACCAGATGCAGGACCGGCAGCCAGGTGAACACCTGCGCCAGCCCCGCCCCCACCGCCAGCATCATCACCGGGAACCCGACCGCCACGCCCAGCAGATGTGGCAGCGTGCGCCGGTAGCCATAGCTGACGCCAGAGGCCATCAGCATCAGGTTGTTGGGCCCCGGAGTGAAAAGGGTCACGACGGCAAAGCCCAGAAGGGCAGAGAGAAGATCGTAGGTCATGCGCGCCAGATTAGGCGAAAGCGCGCGCAATCGGCTTGCGAAGTTGTGCAGGAAGCGCCAAGGCTTGCAACCAATGACAGAAATTGACCCCATAAACGCGCGGATATTGCGCGAGCTTGCGCGCAACGCCCGCCTGCCGAACCTCGAGCTTGCCCAGCGCGTGGGCCTGTCGCCGTCGGCCTGCCTGCGCCGGGTGCAGGATCTGGAACGGCGCGGCATCATCCGCGGCTATCGCGCGGTGATCGAACCCGGCGCGATGGGCGGCGGGTTCACCGCCTATGTGGCCGTGGGGCTGAGCGAGCATACCAAGGCCGCGCAACTGGCCTTTGAACGCGCGATGGCGGCAAGCCCGCATGTCCGCGAATGCCACAACGTGACCGGGGCCGTCGAATACCTCCTGCGGGTCGAGGTGGCCGACATCGCCGCCTACAAGCATTTTCACGCCGAAACGCTGGGCACCCTGCCGCAGGTGACCTCGATCACGTCCTACGTCGTGATGGACAGCCCCAAGGACGAGCGGGGGTGAAGGCCCCGGGCCGTCGGGGGCTCTGCCCCCGAACCCCCGAGATATTTGCGGACCGAAAATGGGGGCGCCGTGGGGATGGGCGTGCCGGAGCGGGGCGCCGGGTGGCCCGTGCCGCTTGACACCCCCCGCCCGCACCGCTTCTGTCAGCGGGCCTGTTGCGGAGATTGCCCATGACGTTTGGCTCGCTTCTGCTGTTCGGCTCGGTGCTCGCGGCCTTTGCCGCGCTGCCCGGGCCCTCGATCGCGGCGCTGGTCGCCCGTGTGGTCACCCGCGGCCCGCGCGACATCCTGCCGTTCCTCGCCGCGCTCTGGCTGGGCGAGGCGATCTGGCTGTCCTGCACCGTCTGGGGGCTGACAGCCCTGGCCGAACGGTTCCAGGCCGCCTTCGCCGCCCTGAAATGGGCGGGGGTGGCCTATCTTCTGTGGCTTGCGGTGCGGATGTGGCGCGCGCCCCTTGCGGTGACAGAAGGCGCGCTGCCCGACCGTGCGCGCCCGTCGCGGATGTTCATGGCGGGGCTGGCGGTGAGCCTCGGCAATCCGAAGATCATGATGTTCTATGTCGCGCTGCTGCCCACGCTGATCGACCTGACGCATGTGGGGGTGGCGGGCTGGGCCGCGATGACCGGCACGGCCGTGGCGGTGCTGGCTGCGGTGGACCTGTGCTGGGTGCTGCTGGCGGCCCGGGCGCGGGGCCTGCTGCGCAGTCCGCGCGCGATGCGCGTCGCCAACCGCTGTGGCGCTGGGGTCGTGGCGGGCGCGGCCGGCCTGATCGCGGTGCGCTGATGGCAACCCCGATCCTGGTGGCCTGGAGCGGGGGCAAGGATTCCGCCCTGACGCTGGCCGCGCTGCACGCCGACCCGGCCTGGCACGTCGTGGGGCTTCTGACGATGACCGGGGCCGAGGATGGGCGCATCAGCATCCACGGTATCCCCCGCGCCGTGCTGGAGGCGCAGGCCGCCGCCGCGGGGTTGCCGGTGGTCGTGGCGCCCCTGCCTGCGAACCCGGCCAACGGCACTTATGAAGCCGTGCTGGCCGCGGCGCTGGACGGAGCGCGGGCGCGCTGGCCCGGTCTGCGCCACATCGCCTTTGGCGATCTCTTCCTTGCCGACGTGCGCGCCTATCGCGAGCGGGTGCTGGCGCCGCTGGGCTGGCAGCCGGTCTTCCCGATCTGGGGCCGGGACACGGCCGATCTTGCGCATGAGTTCATCGCGCGGGGCTTCCGCGCCGTTCTGACCTGTGCCGATACCACGCAGGTTCCCGCAGCCTTCGCAGGCCGTGCCTATGACGCGGCCCTGCTGGCGGACCTGCCCCCCGGCGCCGACCCCTGCGGCGAACGGGGCGAGTTTCACACCTGCGTCCATGCCGGGCCGGTGTTTGCAGCGCCCCTGCCGCTGACCGTCGGGGCGCTGCACCGCCGGGACGGGCGGTTCGAGATGGCCGAGGTGGGCCTCAGGGCTGGATGACGTAGCCGCTGCCGCGCGGCACCAGCAGGACGTGCTGCCCGACGTAGAGGTTGTTGCCGTCCTGGATGATCTGCATCATCCCGCCGCGGTCCAGCCGGACCGTCCATTCCCGGCTGATGCGGGTGCCGTTCTGCTGCGCCAGCGCGCTGCCCGCCATTGCGCCGCCCACGGCGCCAAGACCCGTCATCAGGGTCTTGCCGCTGCCCCCGCCGAACTGGTTGCCGACAATGGCCCCGGCAAGGCCCCCCACGATCGCGGCGCCGGTCTGGTTGTTCGGCCCGGCGCCAACCTGGACGTTGCGCACCTGCACGATGGTGCCGCCCATCGCCTGCTGCACATAGGCGGGCTGCGCATAGGCCGGTTGCGCGGCATAGGTCTGCGGCCCGCCCGTCATGTCGTTGCAGGCCGCCAGCGGCAGCACGCAGAGAGGCAGAAGCAGAAGTTTCTTCATGGCGATCGCTCCGTTGATCGGGGCGCTCCGGCCCCTGCCCGCGCAAGATGACGCGGCCTCCGGTGAAACACAAACCCCGTTGACGTGACCGGCAAACCTTTGCCTGTGCGCGGCTTCCTGCCGCTCAGGGCTCGATCCGCACGCCACCCGAGCCCTGGATCACCCGGACCCGTTCGCCGACATGAAGGCTTTCGCTGTTCTGGACGACGGACACGGTGCCCTGCCCGCCGTCAAGCCGGATCGTCCACTGCCGGGCGTAGCGTGTCGCCTGACCCTGGGCGATCTTGCTGCCGAGGAGCGCGCCGCCGACAGCGCCCGCCCCCGTCATCAGGGTCCGGCCGCTGCCCCCGCCGAACTGGCTTCCGAGGATCGCGCCCGCGATGCCGCCGACGATGGCGGCGCCGGTCTCGTTGGCCCGGTTGCCGTGCGACACCTGCACGGTGCGCATGCCGATGATCGTGCCACGCTGCACGGTCTCGTCCTGCTCGGAATAGGTCTGGGCGAGGATGGGCGCAGGCAGGCTGGTGGCCAGCAGCGCCGTGGCAAGGATGATTGCAACGGTCTTCATCGGGATACTCCGCTCGGGCAGGCGCGCCGGATCGGCGCTTTCCGCCAGAATGCCGCATCTGGCGGCAGAACTCAAATTTCCCGGCGGGGAATGGCCTGCGGGCCGTACCGACACGGCCGCGGGATGTGGCGCCCGGCGCTCAGGGCCACTTGGCCACGGGCGGCAGGCTCATCAGCACCGCATTGGCATCGTGGCCGGTTTCCAGCCCGAACTTGGTGCCCCGGTCGTAGACAAGGTTGTATTCCGCGTAGAGCCCGCGGTGGATCAGCTGGGTCTCGCGGTCGGCCTCTGTCCAGGGCGTGTCGCGGCGGCGTTCGGTCACCGGCAGGAAGGCCGGAAGGAAGGCGCTGCCGACGGCCTGGGTAAAGGCAAAGTCGGCCTCCCAGTCGCCGGTGTTCAGATCGTCGTAGAAGATGCCGCCGACGCCGCGCGCCCGGCCGCGGTGCGGTACGAAGAAGTATTCGTCGGCCCAGGCGTTGAAGCGGGCATAGTAGTCGGCCCCGTGCGCGTCGCAGGCCGCCCGCAGCGCGGCATGGAAGGCCGCTGTGTCTTCGGCATATTCGATGCAGGGATTGAGGTCGGCACCGCCGCCGAACCACCAGGCGCCGGGCGTCCAGAACATGCGGGTGTTCATGTGCACGGCGGGCGTGTGCGGGTTGTGCATGTGGGCGACCAGGCTGATGCCCGCGGCCCAGAAGCGCGGATCGCTGTCCATGCCCGGAACGCCACGGGCGGCCATGGCCTTTTGCGCCCGCGGGTTCAGACGACCATAGACGGTCGAGACGTTCACGCCGACCTTCTCGAACACGCGCCCGGCACGCATCACGCTCATCAGCCCGCCGCCCGCGTCGGCGCCGTCTTCCGAGGCGCGGCGCGTCTCGCTTACCTCGAACCGGCCGGGGGGAAGGCTGGCGAAGGGGCCGGTGGCCTGCGTGTCTTCCAGCGCCTCGAAGGCCGCGACGATCCGGTCGCGCAGGCTGCGGAACCAGGCCGCGGCGCGGGCTTTTCGGTCGTCGAAATCTTCGGTCATCGCGCTCTCCGGAACTTGTCTGCACCGCACTTTCGCGCCAAAGCGGCGCGGGCCGCAAGATCGGATTTTGCTTGGCGCGACCGATGGAAGCAGCGAGAATGGGCCGAACGCATGGGGTTCCGATGTATCGCCGTTTCTTCCTTGTCTCCGTGGCCCTTGGCCTTGCGGCCTGTTCCACCCCGCAACAGCGCTGCATCAGCGATGCGACCCGCGACCTGAACGTGGTGACTGCGCTGATCGCGCGGATCGAGGGCGACCTTGCCCGCGGCTATGGGCTGGCCGACAAGCAGGTGGTCTCGACCGTGTGGCGCCCCTGCCGCTACTATCGCCCGCCGATGCCGCTGCCCCCGCCGCCGCCCGGAACGGTGGGGCAGCGCCCGCCACCGATGCCGTTCATGGGCCCGCAGATGTGCACTGACGACCTGGTGCAGACCATCCAGGTGCCGGTGCCGATCGACGTGCAGGCCGAACGCCGCCAGCTGGAAGACCTGCGCCGCAAGCAGGCAGAGCTGAGCCGCGCGGCGGGGCCAGCCGTGGCGCAGTGCAAGGCCCAATATCCCGAGTGATCAGGCCCGCAGAGGCCGCGCCGCGCGCATCAGGCGGAACCGGTTGTCGCCACCGATCTCCTCGACCTCGCGGAAGGCGGCGGTCAGGACGGGGTCGTAGGGCAGATGGCGGTTGGCCACCATCCACAGCGTACCCGAGGGCGTCAGCATTGCCGCCGCGGCGCGGATGAAGGCGGCGCCCAGCGCCGGATCGGGCGCACGGCCGGTGTGGAAGGGCGGGTTCATCACCACCGCATCCACCGGCCCCCATTTGCCCCGCGTCGCATCGGCCCAGTGGAACCGGACGCGGGGATCGGGCAGGTTCAGCCGCGCGCAGTCCAGCGCCGCGGCATCCGCCTCGATCAGATGCAGCTCTTCGACCCCCGGGCGGGCGAGGATGGCGCGCCCGAGATAACCCCAGCCCGCGCCCAGATCGGCCACCCGCCTCGGCAGCTTGGCGGGCAGCGCGGCGGCCAGCAGCGCCGAGCCGGGATCGACGCCATCCGCCGAAAAGACGCCCGGCCAGGTGCGGAAACCCTCTGGCAGATCGCGCGGCTGGGCCACCCAGTCGGCAAAGACCGCAGGCCCCGGCGCGGCAAAGACCGCGAGCTTGCCATGCGCC
>DAIEJF010000259.1 GCA_027351005.1 Paracoccaceae bacterium
TGTGCCTTCATCGACGGCCTCGAATTCCATCGTGGCCTTGTCGGTTTCGATTTCCGCGATGATCTGGCCGGACTTGACGGTATCGCCTTCCTTCACCAGCCATTTCGCAAGCGTGCCTTCCTCCATCGTCGGAGACAGCGCGGGCATCAGGATTTCGGTTGCCATGGTCTGCCTCCTCCTCAGGCGTAGATGTCGGTCCAGAGCTCGGCAAGCGCGGGCTCGGGGCTGTCCTTGGCGAAGTCGGCGGCCTCGGTGATGATGGCCTTGATGTCCTTGTCGATCGCCTTCAGGTCGTCGTCGGTGGCGTGGCCGCCGGTCAGCAGCAGGTCGCGGACGTGCTCGATGGCGTCCTTTTCGTCGCGCATCTTCTGCACCTCTTCCCGCGTGCGGTACTTGGCGGGGTCGGACATCGAGTGGCCGCGGTAGCGATAGGTCATCATTTCCAGGATGTAGGGGCCGTTGCCTGCGCGGCAGTGGGCCACCGCCTTTTCGCCTGCGGCCTTCACGGCCAGCACGTCCATCCCGTCGACCTGTTCGCCCGGGATGCCATAGGCAAGGCCGCGGCCGTAGAGCGACGAGGATTTTGTGGACCGCGCGAGCGAGGTGCCCATCGCGTACTGGTTGTTTTCGATCACGAAGATCACCGGCAGCTTCCACAGCTCGGCCATGTTGTAGGTCTCGTAGACCTGGCCCTGGTTGGCCGCGCCGTCGCCGAAATAGGCGAAGGTCACGCGGCCGTTGCCGTTATAGGCATCGGCGAAGGCAAGGCCCGCCCCCAGCGGCACCTGGGCGCCCACGATCCCGTGGCCGCCGTAGAAGTGGCGCTCCTTCGAGAACATGTGCATCGAGCCGCCCTTGCCCCTGGAATAGCCGCCTTCGCGGCCGGTCAGTTCGGCCATCACGCCCTTGGCGTCCATCCCGCAGGCCAGCATGTGGCCGTGGTCGCGGTAGCTGGTGATGCGCTTGTCACCTTCTTCCGCTGCGGCCTCGAGGCCCACGACGACCGCTTCCTGCCCGATGTAGAGGTGGCAGAAGCCGCCGATCAGGCCCATGCCGTAAAGCTGGCCCGCCTTCTCCTCGAACCGGCGGATCAGCAGCATTTCGCGGTAGTAGTGCAGCAGATCTTCTTTTGAAGTGTTGGACGTGGCCGGGGCCTTTTTCGTCGCCATGCCGGAGCCTCCCATCGACGTGCGGATAGTTCAACGTTAAACGATCTATAGCGGATCGGAAAAACAAGGGCGAGAGCAAATTCGCCGCCGGGGTACGGCGGCGAATGCATGGCTTGTGGCGCGATCAGCCCTTGGGCATCTGGGGCGGTGCCGCGACATAGAAGGGGGTCTTGGGCTCGACCCCCGGCGGCAGCGCCGCAGGCATGGCCGGGCCCGGATCCCCCAGCGACTTGATGTAGCGGTAAAGCGAGCGCAGGTCGCTTTCGTCCATCGCGTGCACGTTGAAATAGGGCATCGGCGGCTTGGCGGTGAAGGTCTTGGCGTATTTGACAAAGCCGTCTTCGGTCATGTCCTTGATCGCAAGGCGGAGGTTGACCGGGTAGGTGGTGCCCCAGGGCCCCTGCCAGCCGATCGCGGTGCCCGCCAGCGCCTTGGCCGGATCGATCTTGCCGCCGGATTCGTTGTAACCCGCGGTATGGCAATCGTTGCAGCCGCCGGTGATCGAGACCTGCAGCCCCCGTTCCACCGACACATCCCCCGCCCCGGCCAGTGCCGCAGCAGGCATCATCACGGCGCCAAACAGCGCCAGTACACCCTTGTGCATGATGTCGTCCCTCCCGTGGGCGGATTGGCCGCGGGATGCGGCGGGGCTCCCTCCGACCCCCGCCCGTGGGTCGGCCCCCACGATCAGGCTGCCCTGCGGCGCCGAGTCCCGCAAGCGCGGATCAGCGAATGACAACCTCGTCCGGGCGCAGGTAGCCCAGCACGTCGCGCGCCTGCTGGCTGAGCAGGTCAAGATCAAGATAGGCGTCCGACAGGCGGCGGGTCTTGTTCTTCAGGGTGTCGAGCTGGGCCTGCAACTGGTCGCGTTCGGCCCGCAGTTCCCGCGCCTCGGCTTCCACCTGCACCCGGCGGAAGATGCCGTAATCGCCCTGCACCGCGGCAAAGGCGAAATACCCCGCCGCCGTGAATGCCACCGCGAAATAGATCAGCGCACCGATCGGCGGACGCTTGCCCGAAACCATCATCACTGCCTCGCCCCGGGCCCTTCCGGCCTCGTTGTGACAGCGAGTCTGGCACAGCGGAGTCGCTTTGGGAATCCCCTCGTGCCAGATTTGCAGGCGTCTGACCCAGTTTTGATGAGGCATCCGATGCTTCCCGGCCGTGCGCAGCTTTCCGGACATGCCGTGACGAACCAGCCCCCGCCGCGTGGCGATACCGACCTCTGGGCGACCGACCCGGCGTTGCGGGGCATGGCCCGCGCGATGGGGGCGGCAACGGGCCATCTGGCCGCCCGCGGACAGGTGCTGGGCACCGCCGATCTGCGCGCTGCGGGGCGCGAGGCGATGCGGGTCGCCCCCGACCTGCGGCTGTTCGATGCCGGGGGGCGGCGGCTGGACGAGGTGGCCTTCCACCCCGCCTATCACCGCCTGATGGCCGAGGGGATCGGCGCGGGCTATGCCGCGCTGCCGTGGGACGGTGCGCCCGGCGGCCATGCGACCCACGCCGCGCTGGTCTATCTGCACAGTCAGGTGGAGCCCGGCACCTGCTGCCCGATGACGATGACCTATGCCGCCGTCGCGGCGCTTGCCGACGGCGGGGATGTCGCGGCGATCTGGCGCCCGAAGCTTCTCAGCCGCAGCTACGATCCCTCTGTCGCCCCCATCGGCGCCAAGGCGGGGGCGACGCTGGGCATGGCGATGACGGAAAAGCAGGGCGGATCCGACGTCAGGGCGAATACCACGCGGGCGGTGCCGACCGACGGCGCCTATCGGCTGACGGGGCACAAGTGGTTCTGTTCGGCGCCGATGTCGGACGGGTTCCTGATGCTGGCGCAGGCACCGGGGGGGCTGACCTGCTTTCTGGTGCCGCGCTGGCTGGAGGGGGAGCGGAACGCGATCCGGCTGATGCGGCTGAAGGACAAGATGGGCAACCGCGCCAATGCCTCGGCCGAGATCGAGGTGGACGGCGCGCTGGCCCATCGGCTGGGGGCCGAGGGGCAGGGGCTGCGCTGCATCCTCGAGATGGTGCATCACACCCGCCTTGACACCGCGCTGGCGCCGGCCGGGCTGATGCGTGCGGCGCTGGCCGAGGCGCATCACTGGGCCCGCCATCGCAGCGCCTTCCAGCGTCGGCTGATCGACCAGCCGCTGATGGCGGCGGTGCTGGCCGACCTGTGCCTTGACTGGGAAGGCGCCACCGCCCTTGGCCTGCGGGTCGCCGCGGCCTTCGATGCGGGCGACCGGCCCTTCGCGCGGCTGGCGGTGGCGCTGGCCAAGTACCTGGCCAACAAGCTGTGCCCGCCGCTGGTGGCCGAGGCGATGGAGGCGATGGGCGGCATGGGCTATGTCGAGGATACGGCGCTGCCCTGGCTTTACCGCGAGGCGCCGCTGAACGGCATCTGGGAAGGCGCGGGCAATGTCATCTGCCTCGACATCCTGCGGACCGTGATGCGCGAGCCGGGCGCGCTGGCGGCGGTGGCGGCGGAACTCGACGCCGCGCGGGGCGCCGACCGGCGCTATGACGCGGCGCTGGCGGCCCATCGGGCGCGCTGGCCCGCGCCCGCCCCCGAGGCCGAGGCGCGCTGGTATGCCGAATCGCTGGCGACCCTGCTGACGGCCGCCACGCTTCTGCGCCATGCCCCCGCCGCGGTGGCCGACGGCTATGCCGCCGCGCGGCTATGCCGCGAGGGCGGCCGCACCCCCGGCGCGGTGCGCGGGCTTGACAGCGCGGCCCTCCTCGGGCGTCTGTCGGCCTGAGGCAACGGAGACCGCCATGACCATCGAGACCGACATCGCCCTGATCGCCCGGCAGGAAGAGGCGCTCTGCTTCGACCGGTTCGACGAGGACGAGGCGTTCCGCCTTGGCTGCCTGCTGCGCGAGGCCGCCCGGCAGCGCCGCGCGCCCGCCGCCATCGACATCCGCACGCCGCTGCGCACGCTCTTCTTCACCGCGCTGCCGGGCAGCAGCCCCGACAATGCCGACTGGATCCGGCGCAAGTCGAACCTGGTGCTGCGCACCCATCGGTCCAGCTATGGCTTCGGGCGCGAACTGGAGCGCAAGGGCCGCGCGCTTGGCCCCGAGATCGGCCTGCCGCTGTCCGATTATGCGGCGCATGGCGGCGGCTTTCCGATCCAGGTCCGCGGCGCCGGGGTGGTGGCCTGCCTCACCGTCTCGGGCCTGCCCCAGCGCGAGGATCACCGGCTGGCGGTGGACGGCATCGCGCGCCACCTCGGGCTTGACCCCGCCGATTTCGACATCGGCGCCTGAGCCTCATTTTCGGTCCGCAAATATCCTCGGGGGTGAATGGCGCCGCAGGCGCCAGAGGGGGCAGACCGCCCCCTGCCTGCCCTGCCGGTCAGGCGCGGCCGAAGACCAGTTCGGAATGGCCGGTGCGGCTGTCGGGCTCGCGGCGGAACTGCACCCCCGTCACCAGCCCCAGAACAACTTCGGCGGTGGTCCGCACCTCTGCCCCGTCCAGCAGATGCCCCCCCGTCACCACGCCCGCGGCATCGGCGACCGTCAGATGCAGATGCGGGCCCTGGGCGCTGAGACTGCCCGACAGCGCCACGATCTCCAGCGGCCCTTCCAGCAGGCTCGCGACCTCCCGCCCGGCAAAGCGCAGCCGGGCGGATGTCAGGCTGCCCACGCAGGAGGCGACGAAGCCGCCCGTTTCGGGCGCCTCGGCAAAGGCCGCCCGCAGGGCCTCGCACAGGTCCTCGCCGGGCAGCAGGCGCAGGCCCATGAAGCGCATCGCGCCCCCCGGCCAGGCTGCCTGCAGCCCGCTCATCAGGCGCGGCCCTTGTAGATGTCGACCAGCTTGCCCAGCATGGCCAGCGCGTCTTCGCGCGACCGCTGGAAGCTGTTGCGACCGATGATCGAGCCGTTGCCGCCGCCGTCGCGGATCGCGCGGGCGTCGTCGTAGACCGAATCCTCGCCTTTCTTCGCCCCGCCGGAAAAGACCACGATCCGCCGCCCGCCGAAGCTTGCGTCCATGCAGTGGCGCACCCGCGCGGCCTGGGTCGCGATGTCGATCTTCTGCGCCTCGTAGACCTTCTTCGCCTCGGGCAGCATCAGATGGTCGGTCGACAGCTTGATCTTGATGATATGCGCGCCCAGCAGCGCCGCGATCTGCGCGGCATAGGCCGCCACGTCGATCGCCGTCTCGCCGTCCTTGGTGACCGCCTCGCCGCGCGGATAGGACCAGATGACGGTCGCGACGCCCTTGGCCGCGGCTTCCTTGCGCATCTCGACGATCTCTTCGTACATGTCGAGCTGGGAATCCGAGCCGGGGTAGATCGTGAAGCCGATCGCCGCGCAGCCCAGCCGCAGCGCGTCGTCCACGCTGGCCGTCACCGCCTGGTTCTTGCCGGCCGTCTCGCTCATCAGCGAATTGGCGCTGTTGACCTTCAGGATCGTGGGGATCTGGCCTGCGTAGGTATCCGCCCCCGCCTCGATCATCCCCAGCGGCGCGGCATAGGCATTCAGCCCCGCGTCGATCGCAAGCTGGTAGTGGTAGTGCGGGTCATAGCCGGCCGGGTTCGGCGCAAAGCTGCGGGCGGGGCCGTGTTCGAACCCCTGGTCGACGGGCAGGATGATCATCTTGCCGGTGCCGCCCAGTTTGCCGGTCATCAGCATCCGGCAGAGGTTCGCCTTCACGCCGGGCGTCTCGCCCTCGTAATGGCTCAGAATCTTCTGCACTACCCTGGTCGCTCTCATGGACATGTCCTTGTCTGTTTCGGTGGGCCGAGGCCGGTTTAGAAAGCCCCGCGCCCGGAGGCAAGCACGGCGTCGCGGATTATCGCCGCCGTCTTGCCCGATCGGCTTATTTCGGCCCGAACCGGGCGCCCAGATCGCGCGCCACCCATTCGTGCAGCGCCGCGTCCTCGACCGGGGCGCGGGCGGCGGCCCAGGCGGCCTCGGCGGCGGGGCCGTGCAGCCGCATCCGCCGGTCTATCCCGTCGCGCAGGTCGGTTGCCGCCGGATCGCCCGCAGCGGCCGCAAGCGAAGCCCAGAACCACGCCAGCGCGTAGGATCGCGGCTCGGTCGCCCCCGTCATGCGCGCCAGCGCCTCGGCCCGCAGCGCCGCGACCGAGGCGAAGGGCGCATCGGGCAGCGACGCGATGTCGGACAGCCCGCCCTGCACGGCCAGCACGCCGGGGGTGTCCAGCCGTTCCTCCAGCCCGTCGACCAGCGCCATCGCGCCATCCTCGCCCCCCGCTGCGGCCAGAAGCGCGTTGTGATAGGCGGTCACGGGGTCATCGTCTTGCAGCGCGCGCGCCAGTTCCAGCGCCGCCCCCGTGTCGCCCGCCTGCGCCAGCGGCTCCAGAATGGCGCGGCCCTTTGCCACCGATTTCGGCGCGCCGCGCCCGGTGATCAGCGCGGTGCCGACCGCAAGGCGGGTGTCGTCGGGCGTGTCGCCATCGACCGTCAGCGCCTTCTGCATCATCGCGGCCTCGATCAGCGGGGGCGTGCTGCCCGCATGGGCCACCACGCTGGGCCGCAGGTCGCGGAAGACGGCGTGGGGGTCGTCGAAGAAGGTCGAGGTGATTCGCACCTCGCTGTCGGGCAAGTCGGTTTCCAGCACGATCTGATCCCCCTCGGCCATGAAGCGCGCCATCTGGCGTCCGGCCTGGCTCACGAAGGTTTTCTGCGCGTCGTCCAACGCCGCATCCTGCGGCGCGTCGGGCGGGGCCGTGGTGCCATCGCCCCCGCCATCACCGCTGCCATCCCCCGGATCGGGCGCGGGCGCCGCGGCCGCGGCATTGGCGTTTTGCAGCATGTCGGTCAGCGCCGCCGTCACCGCGGCCCCGGCCATCGCGGGGTCCTGCATCCGCTCGGGCAGCAGGGTCTTCAGCTTGGCCCAGCCGCCCTGGTTCACCAGCGTCAGGCTGGCATCGCTGAGATAGGCCGCGACCGGGTCGGGATCGCCCGGGGTCGCATTGGCCGCCAGGTAAGAGAAATGCGCCTGCCCGTCGATCAACGCGAACCCCGGGCTGTCGAGGTGCAGCCGAACCTGCGCCTCGGCAGAGGAGACGGTGTAATCCAGATCGACGCTGCCCTGTGCGATCGCGATCTTGTCGATCCCG
Source organism: Paracoccaceae bacterium (assembly GCA_027351005.1). Taxonomy (GTDB): domain Bacteria; phylum Pseudomonadota; class Alphaproteobacteria; order Rhodobacterales; family Rhodobacteraceae; genus Solirhodobacter. Next base: position 7,259 of record DAIEJF010000259.1, read on the forward strand.
GCCTGGGCCAGCATCGCGCGGGGGCCAGGCGCAAGGCATCCCGCCGTCGCGCTGCCGCCGATGATGTCGAGATGCAGCCGCACCTTGTCCCAGCTTGCAGGGTCGGCGGTGCGGATCGTCACCCGGTCGGCCGACAGCGTGCAGCCGTCGCCGTCCCAGGGGACATCGGGCCAGGCCAGTACGCCGGTGACCGCCACCTCGCCCGCCACCGGGTCGGGCAGGATGTGGTCGTATTGCAGTTCCGTTTCCCGCCGCAGCGCGCCGATGCCGATCTGCACCACCCGCCGTACCAGGGTTTCCGGGGTGAAAAGCGACCAGAACGCGGCTGTGCTGTCGGCGGCCGGGGCAGGGCCGGGCAGCAGGCAGGCGGTCAGGGCAAGAGCGGGGAGGGCGAGGGCAGGCAGCGCACGGCGGGGGGCAGGCAGGCGAGGCAAGGGGGGTCTCCCGGGGGAAGGGGGGCGCCGAGTCGCCCCCGCCCCCAACCTGCCGCGCTCACTCCTCCAGCGCAACGACGCCCGGCAGGGGCTTGCCCTCCATCCATTCCAGAAAGGCGCCGCCCGCGGTGGAGATATAGGTGAAATCCGCCGCCGCATGGGCCCGGTTCAGCGCCGCCACCGTATCGCCGCCGCCTGCGACCGACACGAGCCTGCCCGCGCGGGTCAGCGCCGCGGCCCGGGCCGCCGCCGCATTGGTCGCCGCGTCGAAGGGCTCCAGTTCGAACGCGCCCAGCGGGCCATTCCAGATCAGCGTCTTGGAGCCCTCGAAGACCTTGGCGATCTCGGCCACCGTCTGCGGCCCGGCGTCGAGGATCATCGCATCCTCG
>DAIEJF010000262.1 GCA_027351005.1 Paracoccaceae bacterium
GTGCGGTCAGGTCCGGCTGTCGGCGCGGGGGGTGTCGGTGTCGGGCGTGACCGTCCGCAGGCACCAGCGGGGCAGCGGATCGAAGGCCCCCCGCAGGAAGGGCGCGTAGCGTTTCCATTGGGTCGAGCTGCCGCGGTAGATTGGCAGGCGGACCTGCTGCTGCGAGGCGGTGCCGACGGCGCGGCGGTTGGCCTCGGGGGCAAGGCAGGCATCATCCCAGGGCAGGCCCAGATCCGCCAGCAACCGCCGCGTCTCGGGCTCGGGCGCGTCGGTCAACCGGTCATAGTTCACGTCGATGATCCGGCCGGGGAACGCCTGTACCCAGGCGGCCATCAGGTCTTCGTAAAGCGCGTGATAGGCCACCACGTCCTGCAGGTCGTAGCTGTAGCCCAGCGCATCGGCCGAGAAATACTGGCGGAAGTTCGACCAGCACACCGCCCGCGGCTTGCGCCGGACATGCACGATCCTGGCCTCGGGCAGCACCCTGGCGATCAGGGCGATCAGGCGGAAGTTGTGCGGCGTCTTGTCGATCACATAGGCGCCGCCCTGCCCCCGCGCCGCCAGCGCGGCCAGGTAGCGGCTGCGGAAGGCGGCCAGCGCCTCGGGCGTGGGCGCAACCTCGCCCGCCGCCAGGGCACCGCCATGCCGGGCAAGGTCGGGCATCTCGCCCGCGCCGCGCACCTCGGTGTGGCATGACAGGATCTGTTCGATCAGGCTGGTCCCCGACCGCGGCAGGCCCAGCACGAAGACCGGCACCGGAACCGCGGGGGGTCCGGGTGCGAAGGGGGCGGCGATCAGCGCGGCGGCGGCCGCGCGAAGGCGGTCGAACAGCGCGCGATCCTGCGCGATGTCGTAGTTCAGCAGCGTCTTGCGCAGCGCATTGCCCTCTTGCAGGAAGGCGAAGGCCGCGGACAGGTCGCCCAGATCCTCGCAGGCCTTGGCCAGCGCAAAGCACAGGTGGCAGCGGTCCGCGCGCGAGATCGCGGGCGCATCGTAAAGCGCCTGCATCTGTGCAAGGTGCGGCGTGTCGGGCGCATAGTGCAGCAGCGCGCTGAGGTGGCGATGGGCGTAGGCCAGGGTCGGGTCGATCTCGAGCGCGCGCCGAAAGGCACGCTCGGCCCCCGCGAAATCGCCGACCGCGGCCAGCGCATTGCCCAGATTGTTCTGTGCCACGGCATCGTCAGCCCGCAGCGCCAGCGCCCGCCGGTAGCTGTCGATGGCGTCGGCGTGGTTGCCCTGATCGGCCTGCACGCTTCCCAGGTTGATCCAGCTTTCCGGATACCCCGGCCGCAGCACCGTGGCGCGGCGATAACTGGCTTCGGCGCGCTCGAAATCGCCCTGTGCACGCTCGACGTTGCCGAGGTTGTTCTGCGCTTCGGCAAAGTCGGGCCGCAGGCCGATGGCGCGGTGAAAGCTGTCGCTGGCCTCGGCCAGCTTGCCCTGTTCGCGCAGCACGTTGCCGAGGTTGTTCCAGTGATCGGCCACGCCCGGTTCGATCGCGCAGGCCCGCCGGAACGCCGCCTCGGCCTCGGGCGCGCGGCCAAGGCGGATGCTGGCGACACCGACGAGGGTGCAGAGCGTGGCCGATTGCGGGAACCGCGCCTGCAACCGCGCCGCCTCCTGTGCCAGCACGCCGACCTGCCCGGCCTGAAACAGGACAAGCAACTGGTTCAACACCTGCTGCGGCGGATCGCGGTCGCTTCCCTGTCGGCGGTCCAGTGCCTCCAGCGCGTCGCGGGCGCGCTGGTTGTTGGGGAACGCGGTGACGATACTCTGATAGATTTGCCGTGCGGCGTCGAAATCACCGCGACGTTCACAGGATTTCGCGCGGAGCAGGGATTCGCTCACACTCCACTTCGTCATCGCAAACCACCATCCGCACGAGACCGGCTGGGCCTCGAAACACACTGCGCGTTCGCGCATCACGCGAACTGAACACCTCAGTTCAATCTACTTGCAGTCGCCGTGCGAGGCCAGCGCGGGGCGTCACGAAAGCTTCACATTCTCGGGGGGTTGCGTCAGTCGAATGTGAGCAGGTCCATGTCGCAAAAGACCCGCCCGGCAGGCGCGGCCTGGCCGTTCAAGGCGGCCTCGCGCGATGGTCTGAGGTCTTGGCCTGGCGAAAGGACGGGCGGGCGGCGGCGCCGGGCCGGCCGTGCCTTGCCCCGCCGCCGTCTACCTCAGCTTGATGCAGAAATGCTTGCGGACCGGGGCCTCGATCGTCCAGGTGCCGCTGAAATCGGGCTCTACCGCGAAGGCGTCGCCCGGGCGCAGCGTCACGGGGGTACCGCCGTCGGGGATGATGGTGATCTGCCCCTCGATCAGGTGGACGAATTCGTAGAATTTGTAGCGGGCGTGCCAGGTGCCCGGCGTCGCGGCCCATGTCCCGCTGATCACGCTGCCGTCGGCCGAGGTGTGCTGCACCCAGGTCTTCATGGTCGGGTTGCCCTCGACCTTGGTCCAGCCCTCGAGGTCGGTCACCATCGGCTCGGGGCCCGGCGCCGGAAAGCGGAAAACCGTCTCGCTCATGTCCGTTGATCCTGCTGTCGCATCGCGTGTCCTGCCGTGGTAGGGCCGCGCCGCCGACCGCACAAGGGGCAAGCGTGGCACGCGCGCGGGCCCGGCTGCCCAAGCGGCAGCGGATCGGCTATCACGGCAGCGATGACAGACAGGAGACGGGAATGATCCGGGACGCACAGGCAAGCGACGCCGCGCATCTGGTGCGATTCATCAACATGGCGGCCGATGACCTGCCGCTGCATTTCTGGCGCAAGTCGGTGGGCCCCGCGGGCGATCCCGTTGCCTTCGGGCTGGAACGCGCGGCGCGCGAGACGGGCAGCTTTTCCTACCGCAACGCCTGGCTGGCCGAGGTGGAGGGCGAGGTGGCCGCCTGCCTTCTTGGCTATCCGGCCGAGGACAGCCCCGGCCCCATCGCCCCCGATACACCCCCGATCTTCGTACCGCTTCTGGAGCTCGAGGCGCTGGCGCCGGGGTCGTGGTATCTGAACGTGCTGGCCACCTATCCGCAGTTCCGCGGCCGGGGCATCGGTCGCGCGCTTCTGGCCCATGCCGAAGAGGTGGCGCGCCGCGGCGGGCACCGGGCGATCAGCCTGATCGCCGCCGACAGCCATCGCGACGCGCTGCGCCTTTACGCCGCCGCGGGTTTCCGCGAGGTCGCGCGCCGTGCGGTGGTGAAGGGCGACTGGGCGGTGGATGCAGGCGAATGGATCCTGTTCCTCCGCGAGATTGGCTGAGGCAGAGGCGCAAGACGGCCGCGGCGGCGGAAGGCCTGCCGCCGCGGCACGCCTATTGCGATGTCAGTTCATCAGCCAGCGGCTGGCCACCGCATAGGCGAAGGTCGCGGCCAGCGCGGTGGCAAGCGTGCCCCAGGCCATGTCCAGCACGGTCACGATCATGGGCCAGTTGCGCAGCGTGGCATGGTTCGTCAGGTCGTAGGTTCCGTAGGCCACAAGACCCAGAAGCGCCCCCAGGGCGAAGGCGGTGGTCCAGCGTCCGGCGCCCAGCGCGGGCATCACCGCGAACGCCAAGATGCCCACGCCGTAGATCAGGTAGAACAGCGCGGCCGCGCCCAGGTTTACGCCGGGCGCCACCAGATCGCCCATCGCGGGCTTGTAGACCCGCGGCGCCATGGTCGACAGCCACACCGCATCCAGGGCCAGAAAGCCGGCGAGGCCGGTGACATAGATCACGATCGGTTGCAGCATCGCTGGCTCCTTGCCATGGGGTTTCAAAGGATACGCGCGGCCACCCCGCCCGGATCAGCACGCCCTCCGATCACGCAGTCTTGATCTCTGCATCGGGCATGCCCATGTCAGGACAACCCGTGGTCCGGGCCCCTCTGGCAGGCGTTGCCGGTACGCTTGCGATGTCGGACCTTTCTGATGTCGTGTGCCGGACCAAGGGACTGTTGATGACCCCCGATATTCTGTTGATTCTCTGGCTGGGAAAACCCGTCTGGATGTGGCTTGCGTTCCTGGCTGTGGTCATCGCGCTTCTGGTCTTCGACCTGGGCGTCCTGAACCGTGACAACCACGCGATCAGCCTGCGCGAAAGCCTGTGGATGAGCCTGTTCTACGTCAGCCTCGGGACGCTGTTCGGCATCTGGGTCTGGTGGGCGCTGGGCGCCGATCCGGGGATGAACTACTTTACCGGCTTCGCGCTGGAAAAGGCGCTGGCGCTCGACAACATCTTCGTCATCGCACTGATCTTCTCCTATTTCGCGATCCCTCCGCACCTGCAGCACCGGGTGCTGTTCTGGGGCATCCTGGGCGTGGTGGTCCTGCGCGCGGTGATGATCGGGGTGGGCGCGGCCATCGTGACGCAGTTCGGCTGGGTGCTCTACATCTTCGCCGCCTTCCTGATCCTGACCGGGATCAAGATGCTGGTGATGTCGGATCAGAAACCCGACGTGGCCAACAACCCGCTGCTGCGCTTCCTGCGCCGCCATTTCCACGTGACCGACAAGCTGCAGGGCGCGCGCTTCTTCGCGATGCTGCCCGATCCCAAGACGGGGCGGATGGTGCGGCACATGACCCCGCTGTTCGTCGCGCTGATGCTGATCGAGATCGCCGACGTGATCTTCGCGGTGGATTCGGTGCCCGCGATCTTTGCGATCACCACCGATCCGTTCATCGTCTACACCTCGAACATCTTCGCCATCCTCGGGCTGCGCGCGCTCTACTTCGCGCTGGCCGCGATGGTCGAGCGGTTCCACTACCTGAAATACGCGCTGGCGCTGGTGCTGGTGTTCATCGGCAGCAAGATCTTCGTGGCCGACATGTTCGGCCTGGCCAAGGTCCCGCCCGTGATCTCGCTGGTGGTCACCTTCGGCCTGCTGATCGGCGGCGTGCTGCTGAGCCTGGTGATGACCCGCCGCGCGTCGGCGCGGGAGGCGGTGCGATGACCGGACCGGAGCCTGCCGCAGCACCACGGGGCGCGGCGCGCCCGCGGGTCGCGCGGCACCTGTCGCGGCTGGCGCGGCAGTTGCGCGGCGGGCCGCGGATGAACCTGGGCGCCGTGCTCGATCACCTTGGCCCGGCCAGCTTCGGTCTGGCGCTGGTGCTGCTGGCGCTGCTGGCCCTGGTTCCGGTGCCGGGCCTCTTCGGCGTGGTCTTCGGACTGGCGCTGGTGCTGGTGGCAGCCCAGCTTGTGGCCGGGCAGCCACGGCCCTGGCTGCCCGAACGGATCCGGCGGCTGGGCATTCCTGCGGGGCCCCTGTCCCGCGGGATCCGGCGTTCCCTGCCCTGGCTGCGCCGGATCGAGCGCTGGCACGCCCCGGATCGGCTGACCTGGCTGACAGGCCCGGTTCCGGGGCGGCTGGCGGGGGTGGCGATGATGGGGTTGGGCGTGGCGATCATGCTGCCGATCCCGCTGGCCAACCTGCTGCCGTCTGCGGCCGTGGTGATGATCGCCTTTGCGCTGATGATGCGCGACGGGCTGGCACTGGTCGCGGGGCTGGTGGTGGCCGTGCTGTCGCTGGGCTGGGCCGTGGCGATCCTGTGGTTCGGGGCCGATCTGCTGGGTCGGCTTGCCGCCTTCGTCTGACCGGCGCGACCGTCCCTACCCCAGCGGATAGCGCATCATCTCGGTGTAGACCCGGCCGCCGGGGGCCGGATCAGAGCGCCAGAGACCGAAGCCGTCGACCGGCCAGGGCGGGGCGCGGAACGCCGCCGCATCGACCACCGCGGCCGCAAGCCGCGCGGCCTCGGCCCGGTTCGGCCGCACCCGGCCCAGCGTCACATGCGGGGTGAACCGCCGCGCCTGGGGCGCGACGCCGATCCGGCGCAGGGCCACATCGACCTTCGCCTGCAACGCCGCCAGCGGTGCCGAGGGGGCCAGCGCGGCAAAGACCGTGTGCGGCCGGTCGCCCCCGAAGAGCCCCGCCCCCGCCACCTCAAGCGCGAACCCCGGCACCCGGATCGCCGCCAGCGCATGATGTGCCTCGGCCAGCAGGTCTTCGGGTTGCTCGCCCAGGAAGCTGAGCGTCAGGTGAAAGCCCTCTTGCGCGACGGGGCGCGGCAGGGGCAGCCCGGTCTGCAACCGGGCCAGGCTGTCGCCCACCGGGGGCGGCACGGCCAGGGCCACGAAGGCGCGGATCATCGCGCCGCCAGCGCGGCCAGCCGCGCCCGCAGGTCGGGGCGCACAGGGCCCTCGCGCGGGGCGTCGGCCAGCGTGGTCAGCAGGGCCTCGGCCACCGGCCCGCGCCGCTCGAACCCGCGCCCCGTCAGGGCGCGCAACACCGCCTCGGCCGCAGGCGGCAGGCGGTCGGGGATCGCGTGCCCTGCAAGCTCGGCCCAGACCCCGGTCCAGCACCGCGCCACCGACCAGGGATTGTAGCCGCCGCCGCCCAGCACGATGAACCGCGGCGCGATCGGCCTCAGCGCGCGCACCACACCGCGATGGGCGGCGTTCGACAACGACAGTCGCGACAGCGGATCTTCCTCCAGCGCGTCGGCCCCGCATTGCAGCACCACCGCCTGGGGACGGTGGGCGGCCACCTTCGGGCCGATCACCTCCTCCAGCGCCGCGCGCATCTCGGTGTCGTTGAAGCCCCGCGGAACCGGCAGGTTCACGCAATTGCCGCCGCCGTCATCGTCCAGCGCGCCGGTAAAGGGCCAGCGCCGCTCTTCATGCACCGATACGAGCAGCACCCTGGGGTCGCCCGCGAAGGCATGCTGCACCCCGTCGCAGTGATGCGCGTCGATGTCCACATAGGCGACCCGCTCCACCCCCAGCCGCCGGAGCGTCAGGATGCACAGCACCGGATCGTTGAGATAGCAGAACCCGTTCGCCCGGTCGGGCATCCCGTGATGGGTGCCCCCCGCCGGCGTGTAGACCACGCCGCCCGTGCGCACGAGATCGGCCGCCAGCATCGCAGCCCCGGCCGAGGTGGCCGGGCGGCGAAACATCTCGGGGAAGACGGGGTTCGAGGTGGTGCCCAGCCCGTGCCGCGCGCGCACCGCATCGCTGACCGCGCCGTCGGTCTCGGCCCGTTCCAGCGCCGCCACATAGTCAGGCGTGTGCCACTGGGTCAGGGCCGCGGGCCGCGCGCGCGGGCTTTGCCGGTACTGCCCCGGCTGAAGCCAGCCCAGCGCGCGCACCAGATCCATCACGGTCGACACCCGCGGCACGCGCAGCGGATGCCAGCCGCCATAGCTGGAATTGCGGTAGATCTCCGAGCCCAGGAAAACCGGGCTCAGTTCAGCAGCGCCTCGATCTTGCCCGTGATCTTGGGAGAGTCCGGTCCGGTCAGCGATCCCCATGTGCCCACAACCTGCCCATCCGGCCCGATCAGCACCTTGTTGAAATTCCAGCCCGGCGTAAAGCCGTGCTCGGCGGCCATCCACTTGTAGAACGGGATCGCCTGCGCCCCGGTCACATGGGAAATCTCGCTCATCGGCAGGGTCAGGGCGAAATTCGCCTCGCAGAACTGGTGGACCTGCGCGTTCGAGCCAAGTTCCTGGTTGAAGTCGTCGGACGGCACCGCCAGCACCACGAGCCCGCGCGCCTTGTAAGTGTCATAAAGCTTCTGAAGCCCCGCATATTGCGGGGTGAATCCGCAGAGCGAGGCGGTGTTGACCACCAGCACCGGATGCCCCTTCCAGGCCGCCATCGAATAGGTGCCGCCCTCGATCCCGGCGAAGGTGAAATCCTGCGGCGCCACCGCGTTCGAGGGCGTCGCCCCGAACCCCAGCACCCCTGCCACCGCCGCCACCAGAGCCACGCGCCGCATGCTTGCCTCCATCGTCACCATAACCCGTCGATTGATAGGCAAATAGCCCGCACCCTTGCGCGATCAAGCCCGGCAAACACTGGAAAAACGCTTGAATCCCTGCTACATCTGTGGTCAGAGCAGCCGCTATCCACAATTCAAAACCCCGTCTCAAGGGGAAACCCAACGCGATGTCGATCCTCGGCAAGATGACTCAACCTCTGCCCTTGGCGCTGGCCGCCCAGGCCTGCCCGACCTGCGGACAGGTCGGCGCACTTTGCTGGCGCAAAGGCGACGCGGGCCTTGAGGTTCTGCTGGTCACCAGCCGCGACACCGGGCGCTGGATCATTCCGAAGGGCTGGCCGATGAAGGGCCGCAGCCCCGAGGCCGCCGCCCTGCGCGAAGCCTTCGAGGAAGCCGGGGTCGAGGGCGAGGCCAATCCCGTTGCCTGCGGCAGCTACCGCTATGTGAAGGTCGTCGACCCCGCGCATGGCGCGCCCTGCGAAGTGACGGTGTTCCCCGTCCGCGTGACCCAGTTGCGCGACCGCTTCCCCGAACGCGGCCAGCGCAGCCGGGCGTGGTTCACGCCCGAAGACGCCGCCACCAAGGTCGACGAGCCCGAACTGCGCGCGCTCTTGCGGTTGTTCGCGCCCGACGGCGCGAGTTGATTTCGCCGCGCCGCCTCATACGTTCTTGCGAAAGACCCCTGCGGGAAGCCCGATGATCCGCTACGCGCTCAAATGCCGGAATGGTCATGCGTTCGAGAGCTGGTTCGCCTCGGCGGCGGCCTGCGACAGCCTGATGGCGGCCCATCGGGTGAACTGCGTCGAATGCGGTGACACCCAGGTGGAAAAGGCGATCATGGCCCCCGCGGTCAGCCTGCCCGCCGAACCCGCCGCGGCAGCCGAACACCCGCTGAGCGCGCCGCAGTCGCGACTGGAAGAGGCGCTGGCCGCACTTCGGCGCGAGGTCGAGGCGAACTCGGAATATGTGGGGATGAATTTCGCCGCCGAGGCGCGGGCGATTCATGACGGACGTGCGCCCGAACGGGCCATCTTCGGCGAGGCGCGGATCGACGAGGCGAAGAAACTGCTGGAAGACGGCGTGCCGGTGGCGCCGCTGCCGTTCCTGCCCGCCCGAAAGGTCAACTGATGGATGTGCTGATTACCGGCGGCGCCCGCGGCATCGGTCGCGCACTGGTGGAAACCTGCGCGGACGCCGGTGACCGCGTCACCGCCACCCACCGCGGCCCGGTGACTGCCGCGCTTCTGCCGAAGGCGCGCTGGCTACCCGCCGAGATGACCGATCCGGCCAGCATCGCCGCGCTGGCGCCTTCCCATCCCGACCCGCTGGACGTGCTGATCTGCAATGCGGGCGTGCTGAAGGACCGCGGCCAGCGGCTGGACAGCGGCTACCCGCCGGCGCTCTGGGCCGAGATGTTCGCGGTGAATGTGACGGGCGTCTTTCTGACGATCCAGGCGCTGCTTCCGGCGTTGCGGCGCGCCCGGGGGGCGAAAATCGCGATCCTGTCGTCGCAGATGGCCTCGGACACCCGCGCGCCGGGTGGCGCCTACGTCTACCGCGCCAGCAAGGCCGCGGTGCTGAACCTTGGCCGCAATCTGGCCGTCGACCTGAAGGCCGAGGGGATCTCGGTCGGCATCTACCATCCGGGCTGGGTACAGACCGACATGGGCGGCCCCTCGGCCGCCATCGCCCCCGCCGAGGCGGCCCAAGGTCTGATGGCGCGCATCGCCGCCCTGTCACCCGCCACCACCGGCTGTTTCGAATGCTGGGACGGCACGCCCCACCCGTTCTGATCCACCCACGCCCCCTTGCGCGGCGCCGCGCCCGCGCATAAGAAACGCCCCGACGTTTCAGCCTTGCGCCAGGGGGGCACATGCCGCTTCTCGTGATGAAATTCGGCGGCACCTCGGTCGCCAATCTGGACCGCATCAAGAATGCGGCCGCCAAGGTAAAGCGCGAGGTCGAGCGCGGCTATGACGTGATCGTCATCGTCTCGGCCATGTCGGGCAAGACGAACGAGCTGGTCAGCTGGGTCGAACAGACCTCGCCGCTGTATGACGCGCGCGAATATGATGCGGTTGTCGCCTCGGGTGAAAACGTGACCGCGGGGCTGATGGCGCTGACACTGCAGGAAATGGACGTGCCCGCCCGCAGCTGGCAGGGCTGGCAGGTGCCGATCCTGACCACCTCGGCCCATGCCGCGGCGCGTTTCAAGGACATCCCGCGCGACAACATCGACCGCAAGTTCGCCGAAGGCATGAAGGTCGCCGTGGTCGCGGGCTTTCAGGGGGTCACCGACGAGGGGCGGATCACCACGCTTGGCCGCGGCGGCTCGGATACCACCGCGGTCGCCTTCGCCGCCGCCTTCGCGGCCGAACGCTGCGACATCTATACCGATGTCGATGGCGTCTACACCACCGACCCGCGGATCTGCGAAAAGGCGCGCCGTCTCGACCGCATCTCGTTCGAAGAGATGCTGGAACTCGCCAGTCTGGGCGCCAAGGTGCTGCAGACCCGCTCGGTCGAACTGGCCATGCGCTACAAGGTGAAGCTCCGCGTGCTGACGAGCTTCGAAGACACCGACGAAACCTCCGGCACCCTTGTCTGCGACGAAGAGGACATCATGGAATCGAAAGCCGTCTCGGGCGTCGCCTATTCGCGCGACGAAGCGAAAATGACCCTCGTCACCGTGGAAGACCGCCCCGGCATCGCCGCCGCGATCTTCGGGCCGCTGGCCGAGGCGGGGGTGAACGTGGACATGATCGTCCAGAACATCTCGGAAAAGGATTATGGCGGGCGCCCCACCGCGGTCACCGACATGACCTTTTCGCTGCCCACCAACCAGGTGGCCCGCGCCCAGAAGGCGCTGGAGGATGCCCGCGCCGCCGGGGCGATCAGCTACGAGGATCTGGTGGTCGATACCGCCGTCGCCAAGGTCTCCGTTGTCGGCATCGGGATGCGCAGCCACGCCGGTGTCGCGGCGACCATGTTCAAGGCACTTGCCGCCGAAGGAATCAACATCAAGGTGATTACCACCTCCGAGATCAAGATTTCGGTGCTGATCGACCGGAAATATATGGAACTCGCCGTTCAGGCACTCCATGATGCCTTCGAATTGGAGAAGGCGGCCTGACCCCAGCGGGGCCCCGGCCGCCCGGAACGGGACAGATGGCCGACGCAACCGAGAGCGACAGTCGGCGGCTCCTCCGCCGCCTGCGCGATACCCTTGCGGAACAGGGCAAGGGGCAGGAGCGGCTTGACCGGATCACCCATCTGATCGCGGACTCGATCGGCTGCGAGGTCTGCTCGATCTACCTCTTCCGCGACGACGACACGCTCGAGCTTTGCGCCACCGAGGGGCTGAAGGCGGAATCGGTGCACCAGACCCGGCTGCGGCTGGGCGAGGGGCTGGTGGGCCGGGTGGCGAAATCCGGCAGCCCGATCAACACCGCCAATGCGCCGGGCGAAAAGGGTTTCCGCTACATGCCCGAGACGGGCGAGGAAATCTACTCGGCCTTCCTTGGCGTGCCGATCCAGCGGCTGGGCGAGGCGCTGGGCGTGCTGGTCGTGCAGTCGAAACTGGCCCGGCAATATACCGAAGACGAGGTTTACGCGCTGGAAGTCGTGGCCATGGTGCTGGCCGAGATGACCGAACTGGGCGCCTTCGTCGGCGAGGGCGAGGCGCTGGCGCGGCTGCACACGCATCCGGCGCTGTTCCGCGGTGGCACCGGGCAGGAAGGCACCGCCGAAGGCCGCGTCTGGTTGCACGAACCCCGCGTGGTGGTGACGAACCCGGTTGCCGACGACCCGCAGGCCGAATGCGAACGCCTGCGCCGCGCGGTCGAGGAATTGCGGCTGTCGGTCGACACGCTGGTGACCGAGGCCGACATCGGCGACGGCGAACAGAAGCAGGTGCTGGAAACCTACCGCATGTTCGCCAATTCCCGCGGCTGGCTTGCGCGGATGGAAGAAGACATCCTGCGCGGCCTCTCGGCCGAGGCTGCGGTGGAAAAGGAACAATCCGCCACCCGCACCCGGATGGACCAGGTGGCCGACCCCTATCTGCGCGAGCGGCTGCACGACCTTGACGACATCTCGAACCGCCTGCTGCGCATCCTGACCGGCCAGGGCAAGGAAACCGGCGCCGCCATGCCCGACAACCCGGTGCTGGTGGCGCGCAACATCGGGCCGGGCGAGCTGTTGGAATACGGCCGCAAGCTGAAGGGCGTGGTGCTGGAGGAAGGCTCTGTGGGCAGCCATGCCGCCGTTGTGGCGCGCGCGCTGGCGATCCCGCTGGTCATCCACGCCGACCGCATCACCACCGAGGCGCTGAACGGCGACCACATCCTTGTGGATGGCGACCAGGGCATCGTCCACCTGCGCCCGGACGAGAACGTGGCCGCCGCCTTCCGCGACAAGATCGCGATGCAGGCCAAGGCAATGGAACGCTACGCGGGGCTGAAGCTCCTGCCTGCGCAGGCGCTCTGCGGCACGACCGTCGGGCTGCACATGAACGCGGGGCTGATGGCCGACCTGCCCTCGCTCGAAGGGTCGGGGGCGCTGGGCGTGGGGCTTTTCCGCACCGAGCTGCAATTCCTGATCCGCAACCAGGTGCCCAAGCGCGGCGAGCTGGCCGCGCTCTATTCCCGCGTGCTCGACGCCGCCAAGGGCCGCCGCGTGGCCTTCCGCACGCTCGACATCGGGTCCGACAAGGTGCTGCCCTACATGAAGCGGGTGGCAGAGCCCAACCCCGCGATGGGCTGGCGCGCGATCCGCGTCGGGCTGGAAAAGCCGGGCGTGCTGCGGATGCAGCTTCAGGCGCTGCTGCGCGCGGCCCGCGGCCGCCCGCTGACCGTGATGTTCCCCTTCGTCGCCCAGTTCGAGGAATTCCTGCAGGCGCGCGACCACCTGATGCGCGAGATCGACCGCGAGGGGCAGCTGGGCCATGTGCTGCCCGAGCGGATCGAGATCGGCGCCATGCTGGAAACCCCCAGCCTTGCCTTCGCGCCAAAGCAGTTCTTTGAACTGGCCGATTTCATCTCGATCGGCGGCAACGACCTCAAGCAGTTCTTCTACGCCGCTGACCGCGAGAACGAGCGTGTGCGCCGCCGCTATGACACGCTGAACGTCAGCTTCCTGACCTTCATCGGCCATATCGTCGACCGCTGCGCCGAGACCGGCACGCCGCTGTCGTTCTGCGGCGAGGATGCGGGCCGCCCGGTCGAGGCGCTCTGTCTGACCGCCATGGGCCTGCGCACCCTGTCGATGCGGCCCGCCTCGATCGGCCCGGTCAAGGCGCTCTTGCGCCGCGTCAGCATCGCCGAGGCCCGCGCGGTGATCGACGAGGCCGCCGCCCGCGGCCTGCCCAGCGTGCGCCCCGCCGTCATGGAATGGCTGGCCCGGCATGCCGAGGTGATGTGACGGGGGCCATCACGCGCCCACCGTCGCCGCCCACCGTCGCCGCAGGATGCGCCGTCATGGCGCCCCGATCCTCCACCCCTACCCCCGGCAGATCGGCAGCGGCCCCCGCGGCACGGGCGGATGCGCCGCATCCCATCTGGCGATGACGGGGCCCAGCGTGGCCTGCGGCCAGAAGGCCGGGGCCCCGATCGCCTTCAGACAACCCGCGTTCCAGTAGGCGCCCGCCCGGCCCGCCGCCACCGCCGCGATGTCGTCGGCCTCGGGATAGATGTAAAGCGTGGTCGGCCGGTCGCGGATCAGCGCCTCGATCATCGCGGCGTCCTGCGGCGCCCAACTGGTACAGCCGTTGCTGCGCCCCGCGGCATAGACCACCCGCGTGCCCACCGGCACGAAGCCGTCGGCATCGGCATGCGGATCGCCCGGCGCCTTCATCCGGCAGGCCGCCCGCACCAGTTCCGCCGCATGCCCGCCGATGGCCCGCGCGCGGGCATTGGCCGTCTCGCCCTCGCCGTCGAACTGCACGAAGGTGCGGCTGAAGGGCAGCAACTGCCCGCCCGGCCCGCGGGCATAGCCCTGAAAGCCGGACCTCGCCTCGGCGGTCAGATAGCGCCCGCCCGCGGTCAGAAGCGAGCCCTCGGCCGTGCCGAAGTTCTTCGCGCAGATCCGGTCATTGCCGAAATCCGCCACCCCCTCCAGCCGCCGCCCCCCGCCATGGCCCGCGGGCACCGCGGTAAAGCGGCGCGTGGCCTCGCAGATCACATAGAACCGCGGCAAGGGCCCGGCCGCATCCGCATTGGGCCGCGTCGCATCCATCGCCAGGTAACAGGGGTTCTCAACCGCCCCCGCCGTGCGCTTCTGCAGGTAGAAGGCCCGCGCCCGTTCCAGCACCACAGGGGCGATCTGCCCGGGCCCGGTCCCCTCATGCGCCGCAAGCCAGCCGGGGATGCCGCCCGCCGCCTGCGCGGCCCCCGCCAGCGCAAGCGCCGCGGCGCCCAGCCCCGCGGCCCATGTCCTCCGTCCCGGCCAGATCACGCAACGCCTCATTTTCGGTCCGCAAATATCCTCGGGGGGTGTGGGGGGCAGACAGCCCCCCACCCTACCCGGCCACCGTCGCGCGGAACGCCTCCAGCACCGCCGCCTCGCCATGTGCCTCGGCCAGCCGCTTCAGTCCGAAGCGGACCTCGGCCATCTCCTGATAATACTGCACGAAGGCATAGTTGATCCCCGCCCCGGCCACCGAGCCCAGGATCGGCACCGCCTGTGCGGCCAGCTTCTCGCCCAGCACGGTCGCAAAGCGCGGGGCCACCGCGGCGATGATCCGGTTCAGCGTGGCACCGTTCATTGCCACCCGCGCCGACAGGAACGAGGTGTTCACCCCGTCGTCGCGCTTCAGCGGCCCGCCCGCGCCAAAGACCTGCAGGCATTCCATCCGCACCTCGGGATCGGCGGGGTCATAGCCATGCGCCGCGGCGATGGTCTGCAGCGCGCGGAAGATCACCGTCACCGTCACCGGCAGTTCCGCCACCGCCGAGGCCAGCCCCCCCGCCCCGCCAACCGCGCCGGTCAGCGTGGCGATCGCCAGATGCCCGCGCGCGCCAAGGCCCGGCACCATGGCCTGCGTCTGCCCCGCCAGCCGGTAGCTGCGTTCCAGCGCCGCGGCAGCCGCGGCCTCGATCCGGTCCTTCACGCTGTCGGGCAGTTGCTCCAGCCGGTTCTCGATCCGGCTTCCGGCCAGCGTCACCAGGTTCATCACCAGCCCGCCCGCCTTGCGATGGCGCGCGGCCAGGGCCGCGATGCGGTCCATCGGCAGGGTCCGGGCAGCAGGGATCAGGGCGTTCTCCATCCCCTCAAGGTAGGCGCGCGGGCCCGCGACCGCAATGGCTCACGCGGTCCAGGCGCGGACCTCGCCCGCCACCCCGGACCAGGCGCCCTGCACCAGGTCGAACCCCAGCACCCGGTCAGGGTTGGTGGGCGGCGGCATCACCACATCGGCCAGCTTGCGGAACCCGAAGCGGCT
This sequence comes from Paracoccaceae bacterium, assembly GCA_027351005.1. Taxonomy (GTDB): domain Bacteria; phylum Pseudomonadota; class Alphaproteobacteria; order Rhodobacterales; family Rhodobacteraceae; genus Solirhodobacter. Next base: position 15,195 of record DAIEJF010000262.1, read on the forward strand.
GTAATAGGGCGCGTCGCCCACGAGCATCACCCGTTCCCAGCCAAGGCGGCGCGCCTCGGCCAGGCTTTCGTGGATCAGAAGCCCCCCCAGCCCCTCGCCCTGCCGGGTCGGGTGCACCGCGACCGGGCCCAGCAGCAGCACGGGCTTGCCGCCCACCCGCACCGGCCAGTAGCGGATGGCCGCAGCCAGCACGCCATCCTCGCGCAGGATCAGGCACAGTTCCTTCACCTTCGCCACGCCGTCGCGCAGCCGGTAGGAGGACAGCGCCGTCCGACCCGGCGCAAAGCACAGGTTGTAGAGCGCCTCCACCTCCCAGGTGTCGGCCTCGGTCTCCTCCTCGAGCTGGTACATCCGGCCTGCCCCTCCCGCACGCGCGCGCAGGCCCGCGAGGCGGCGGGCCGGTGCGGCGAATCTTCTGGAAACGCCCGTAGCATGGGCCTAGGTCAGGGGCAAACGGATGAAGGAGCCGCAATGTTCTACCGCCCCGCAGATGGCCATGGCCTGCCGCACAACCCCTTCAACGCCATCGTCACCCCCCGCCCGATCGGCTGGATCTCGACCCGCGCGGCCGACGGGGCCGAGAACCTCGCGCCCTATTCCTTCTTCAACGCGGTGGCCTATGTTCCCCCGCAGGTGATGTTCGCCACGACCGGCGCAAAGGCCGACCGCGCCCGCGGCAAGGACAGCCTGTCGAACATCGAGGAGACCGGCGTCTTCTGCGTGAACATCGTCGAACATGCCGCGCGCGAGGCGATGAACCGCAGTTCCGGCCCCTGGCCGAAAGAGGTGGACGAATTCGCCGACGCGGGCCTTGCGCGCGAGACCTGCCGCGAGATCGCCTGTTCGCGGGTGGCGGGTGCCCCGGCCGCACTGGAATGCCGCCTGACGCAGGTGGTGGAACTGCGCGGACGCAACAATTTCCTGGTGCTGGGCGAGGTCGTGGGCATCCATCTGCGCGACGACTGCATCGTGGATGGCCGCTTCGACGTGACCCGCTTCCATCCGCTCGCGCGCCTGGGGTATCGCGATTACGCCACCGTCACCGAGGTGTTCGAGATGATCCGCCCGGGCGAGGCGTAGGCACTGCAAGGCGCCGCTGCCGCAGGATCGGGCACGTCTCGAGTCTCGCTAAGGTGTGGCGATCCGGCGCTTTTCCCCCTGTGCCGTTCGGTCTAGTCTGACCGCGCACGAGCAGGAGGGCGGGCGCGATGGAACGCAGGATCGGCATCATCGGCGGATCGGGGCTCTATGACATTCCGGGGCTGGCCGAGGCGCGCTGGCAGGCGGTGAAGACGCCCTGGGGCGCCCCTTCGGACGAGATCCTGACCGGTCGGCTGAACGGGGTTGCGATGGCCTTCCTGCCGCGCCACGGCCGCGGCCATGTCCATTCGCCGACCGACGTGCCCTACCGCGCCAACATCGACGCGCTGAAACGGCTGGGGGTCACCGATGTCGTGTCCGTCTCGGCCTGCGGCAGCTTCCGCGAGGACATGGCGCCGGGCGATTTCGTGATCGTCGACCAGTTCATCGACCGCACCTTCGCGCGCGAGAAAAGCTTCTTTGGCGCAGGCTGCGTGGCGCATGTCAGCCTGGCCCACCCCACCTGCGCGCGGCTGGGGGCGGCCTGCCTGTCTGCGGCAATCGAAGCGGGCATCACCGTGCATGACGGCGGCACCTATCTGGCGATGGAGGGGCCGCAGTTTTCCACCCTGGCCGAAAGCCGGATGTATCGCGACCAATGGGGGGCGCATGTCATCGGCATGACCAACATGCCCGAGGCTAAACTCGCGCGCGAGGCCGAGCTTTGCTACGCCTCGGTTGCCATGGTGACCGATTACGACTGCTGGCACCCCGGCCATGACGCGGTGGACGTGGCGCAGGTGATCGCCACGCTGACCGGCAACGCGGGCCGCGCCCGTGCGCTGGTCGCGGGCCTGCCCGAGCGGCTGGGGGCCACGCGCGCGCCCTGCCCGCAGGGCTGCGACCACGCGCTCGACCATGCGATCATGACCGCCCCGGCCCGGCGCGACCCGGCGCTGCTGGCGCGGCTGGATGCCGTGGCGGGGCGGGTGCTTCGCTGATTTTTTCCAAGAAGGTCAAAGGCATGACGAAAACCGTCAAGGACTATATCCGCACCATCGCCGACTTCCCGCATGACGGGATCCTGTTTCGCGATGTCACCACGCTGTTTGACGATCCGCGCGGCTTCCGCATGGCGGTGGACCAGCTTCTGCTGCCCTATGCCGGCCAGCGGATCGACAAGGTGGTGGCACTCGAG
>DAIEJF010000283.1 GCA_027351005.1 Paracoccaceae bacterium
TCGACCGCTTCGGGGGCCAGGCATGAGCGGGCTTGCGGCGCGGCTCGAGGCCTGGCTGGCGCGCCTTCCGCGCGCCGTCCTGGCGCTGCTGCTGGCCGCGATGGTGCTGGCGGCGGCCCTGCCCGCCTTTACCGGCCTTCCGGTGGTGGACCGTGACGAGGCGCGGTTTTCCCAATCGTCCAAGCAGATGGCCGAAACGGGCAATGTGATCGACATCCGGTTCCGCGACGAGACGCGCTACAAGAAGCCGGTAGGCATCTACTGGGTGCAGGCCGCCACGGTGGCGGTGCTGGGCCCGGCAGGCGACACCACGATCTGGCACTACCGGCTGCCCTCGCTGGCGGCGGCGATGGGCGCCGTGGTGCTGACGGCCGAGGTTGGCGCGGTCTTCGGCGCGGGGCTGGTGGCCGGGCTTCTGATGGCGGGCGTGTTCCTGGTGCTGGGCGAGGCGCATCTTGCCACCACCGACGCCGTGCTGCTGCTGACGGTGGTGGCGGCGCAACTGCCGCTGGCGCGGCTGTACCGCGCCGCGCGCGAGTCGGGCTTTGCCCCGGCGCCGCTGCCTGCGGGGCAGGCGGTGCTGTTCTGGGGGGCGCTGGCGGTCTCGATCCTGATCAAGGGGCCGGTCGGGCCGATGGTGGTGGCGCTGACGGTGCTGGCGCTGGGGCTGGCACATCGGCGCGGGCGCTGGTTTCTGCGGCTACGTCCGAAGGCGGGGCTCGTCGGGCTGCTGGCGGTGGTGCTGCCGTGGTTCGTCGCGATCACGCTGACATCCGGTGGCGCCTTCTGGGCCGAGGCGCTGGGCCATGACCTGGCGGGCAAGGTCGTGTCGGCCCAGGAAAACCACGGGGCGCCGCCGGGAACCTATCTGGCGCTGGTCTGGATCACCTTCTTCCCGGCGTCGGTTCCGCTGGCGCTGAGCCTGCCTGCGATCTGGCGCGCCCGGCGCCTGCCCGGCGTGGCCTTCGCCGCGGCCTGGGCGCTGCCCGCCTGGGTGGTGTTCGAAGCGGCGCCGACGAAGCTGATGCATTATCCGCTGCCGCTTTACCCGGCGCTGGCGCTGGCCACCGCGCTGGCCTGGGGCGGGGTGGCGCGGCGCTGGCAATGGGGTCTGGCCGGGGCGCTGGCGGTGCTGCCGCTGGCGCTTTTGCTGGCGGCTGCGGGCTACGGGCTGCGGCTTGGCGCCTGGGGGGTGCTGCTGCCGCTGGGGCTGGCACTGGTGGCCTATGGCCTGGGCGCGGTCTTTGCCCGCGGCGCGGCCCGGCAGGGGCTGCGGGTAGCACCCCTTCTGGGCCTGTGGCTGATGGGGGCGGGCTTTGCCGGGGGCGTGCTGGGCATCATGGCGCGGATCCCGCAGCTTTGGCCTTCGCCCGCGATCCTGGCGCTGGCCCGGCCCACCGCCGATTGCCCTGCGCGCCCGCTGTTCACCGCCTATGGCGAGCCGTCGCTGATCTTCGCCTCGCCCGCGCCGGTGCGGGATGCCGATGCCGCGGCGATGGTGGCGGCGCTGAAGGCCGACCGCTGCGCCGTGGCCGTGGCGGACGACCCCGTCGCGTTCGGCGCCGCGGCGCAGGCGGCAGGCGTGCAGGCCAGCGTTCTGGGCCGGGTCACCGGGCTGAACCTGGGGTCGGGCAAGCCGGTGGCGCTGACGGTCTACGGGGTAGAGTGAGGCGTCAGCCCCCCTTTACGGATTCAGCGCCACCTTTTCCCGCCGTGCGCGTTCGGTGGCGGATTTCAACTGCCCGCAAGCGGCCATGATGTCTTCGCCGCGCGGGGTGCGGATGGGGCTGGCGTAGCCGGCCTTGTAGACGATGTCGGCAAAAGCCTCGATCCGTTCCCAGTCGCTGCGCTCGTAGGGGCTGCCCGGCCATTCGTTGAACGGGATCAGGTTGATCTTGGCCGGGATGCCCGCGATCAGCTTCACCAGCCGCCTTGCATCCGCGTCGCTGTCGTTCACGCCCTTCAGCATGACATATTCGAAGGTGATCCGTTCCGAATTCGACAGCCGCGGATAGTCGCGCAGCGCGGCCAGCAGCGTCTCGATGTTCCACCGCTTGTTGATGGGCACCAGGCGGTCGCGCACCTCGTCGGTGGTGGCGTGGAAGCTGACGGCCAGCAGGCAGCCGATTTCCTCGGCCGTCCGTGCGATTTCCGGCACAACACCCGAGGTGGACAGCGTGATCCGTCGGCGCGACAGGCTGATGCCTTCGCCATCCATCACCACGCGCATCGCGTCGCGGACGTTCTCGAAGTTGTAAAGCGGCTCGCCCATGCCCATCAGCACGACGTTGGACACCAGCCGCGTTTCCTCCTTGGGCGCGCCGGGAACCGGCCATTCGCCCAGATCGTCACGGGCCACCATGACCTGCCCCACGATCTCGCCCGCGGTCAGGTTGCGCACCAGCTTCTGCGTGCCGGTGTGGCAGAAGGAACAGGTGAGCGTGCATCCGACCTGGCTGGAAATGCACAGCGTGCCGCGGCTTTCCTCGGGGATGTAGACGGTTTCCACCTCGTGCCCACCCGCGATGCGCAGCAGGTACTTGCGGGTGCCGTCGGCCGAGACCTGGCGGGTGACGACCTCGGGCAGGGCCACGGTGAAATGCGCCGCCAGAAGGGCGCGGTAGTCCTTGGCCAGGTTCGTCATCCGGGCGAAATCGCGCACGCCCCAGTGGTAGATCCATTGCCAGATCTGGCCCACCCGCATCTTCGCCTGCTTTTCCGGCGTGCCCGCGGCAATCAGCGCATCGCGCAACTGCTCGCGCGTCAGACCGATGAGGTTCACCGGCCCGCCCTCGGGCAGCTTGCGCGGCAGCGTCAGCACATCCTGCGTGATCGGGGCTTCGGGGGTCATCGCTCTCTCCGGGAATGAGCCAAGGCCTATACTAGATAAGCCGGAGCGCCGCAAATGGAACGCCCCGCGGCCGGGGCCACGGGGCGTGAAGGCTGCCATGCGCCCGGCGCGTTACTTGGCGCAGCGCTTTTGCGCCTCGGCCAGCGCGGCGGTGAAGCCGGTCAGCGAGAAGGTGTCCAACGTCTGCGTCCCGCGGTCGGAATGCGCGGTGATCTTGGCTTCCGAGCCCTTCTTCAGCGCCTCCAGCAGGCCCGAATCGTCGGCCGGGGTCTTGGGCCAGGCCCATTCGCCATCGGTGAACAGGTCGAATTTCTGCCCGTCCAGTTCCAGCGTGGCGGTGGATTTTGCGGCAAAGCCGTAGCCGCCGGTAAACGAGATCTCGCCCGACGGGTTGCCGCCGTTGCGGAAGGTCACGAACAGAAGGATGTCGCCGCGCTGCACGGTGGCCGGTTTGCCGCCGCGGGTGTTGACGCTGGACTTGGGCGCCGACACGCCCCAGCACTGCTTGGGGTTGTCAGCGGTGAACACGCTCCAGTCGGACATGGTGGCAACGCGGTTGCTTGTCTCGCCCGCTGCCCCCTGTGCCGTGGCCTGCGTTGCGGCAAGCGCCATTCCCACGCAAAACGCGCCTCGTACCATCCAAGATGTCATGTGCATCCGGCCTCCGCTGCTCTGCCTCTTGATCCCGCCCCTCGCGCTTTTTGCGCGACCTTTTGCAGTAGCGTGGGCCGGATCAACTCGATAGAGAAGTTCTAGCGCAAATGGGGAGTTGCACGAAACCCCCCTGGGCGGTTTTTCGCGCATCCGTGAGAAGGGGAACAGCATGGCGACGGCATTTCCGATGGTAGAACTCTGGCGGGGCGGGCGGCTGGAAAGCCAGCACGCGGGCCATGCGGTGATCTGCGATGCCTCGGGTGCCGTGGTCGAGGCTTGGGGCGACCCGGCGGCGGTGATCTTCCCGCGCTCGTCCTGCAAGATGATCCAGGCGCTGCCGCTACTGGAAAGCGGCGCGGCCGATTCCGCCGGGCTGAGCGAGGCGCAACTGGCGCTGTCCTGCGCCAGCCATCAGGGCGCGCGGATTCACACCGACATGGTGACGCGGTGGCTGGCCGATCTGGGGATGACCGAAGCCGACCTGCGCTGCGGGGCCCACCTGCCATACGACCCCGAGGCCGCGAAGGCGCTGACCTGTTCGGATACGAAGCCCTGCCAGATCCACAACAACTGTTCGGGCAAGCATTCGGGCTTTCTGACGCTGACAAAGCATCTGAAGGCGGGGCCGGAATATGTCGAGCCCGACCACCCGGTGCAGCGGGCGGTCAAGGCCGCCTTCGAAGAGGTGACGGGCGAAACCTCGCCCGGTTATGGCATCGACGGTTGTTCTGCGCCGAACTTTGCCACCTCGGTCGAAGGGCTGGCCCGCGCGATGGCGCGGTTTGCCGCGGCCACCGGCGAGGGGGACGCGCGCGACCGGGCGATGGCGCGGCTGCGGCGGGCGATGGCGGCCTACCCGGAACTGGTCGCGGGCGAGGGGCGCAGCTGCACCGAGCTGATGCGGGCGATGGGCGGGCGCGTCTCGATCAAGACAGGGGCCGAGGCCGTGTTCGTGGCGATGCTGCCGGAGCAGGGTCTTGGCATCGCGCTGAAGATCGTGGACGGGGCCACCCGCGCGTCGGAAGCCGCCATCGCCGCCCTGCTGGTGAAGCTGGGCGTGCTGGAGGCGGACCACCCGGCCACCCGCAAGCGGCTGAACGTGGTGCAGACCAACTGGCGCGGGATCGAGACCGGCACGATCCGCACGGCGGCCGGGTTCGTCTGACGCCAAAGGGGGCGGGGGTCGCGCCCCGCCACACGCCCGCCCCAGTGCAGGGCCTCAGGGCACGCTGACGAATTCGTCGCGGTGGTAGCCTTGCAGGTAAAGCAGCGCGGTCAGGTCGCCGTGGTTCACCCGCAGGTGGCACTGGGCCGCGACAACGGGCTTGGCGTGAAGCGCCACGCCCGCACCTGCGCGCTGGAGCATGCCAAGGTCGTTCGCGCCGTCGCCCACCGCCAGCACGGCGGATTCGGGGATGCCCAGGCGGGCGGTGATGTCTTGCAGCGCCTGCACCTTGGCCTCGCGCCCCAGGATCGGCAGGGCGACGCTGCCCGCAAGGTGGCTGTCTTCCACATTCAGCGTATTCGCGCGTGATTCATCAAAGCCGAGGTAGGCCGCCACGGGTTCTGCGAAGGCGCTGAAGCCGCCCGAGACCAGCGCGGCATAGCCGCCGTTCGCCTTCATTGTCGCCACCAGCTTGCGCCCGCCGCGGGTGAAGCGGATGCGCTCGGCCAGCACCTTCAGCACGACGGTCGCCGGAAGCCCGCGCAGAAGCGCCACACGTTCGCGAAGCGCACCTTCGAAATCCAGCTCGCCGTTCATCGCACGGGTCGTGATCGCTGCCACATGGGCGCCCACGCCGGCTTCAGCGGCCAGCTCGTCGATGCATTCCTGGCCGATCATGGTCGAATCCATGTCGGCCAGCAGCATCCGGCGGCGGCGGCCTTCGGCGGGCTGCACCACCAGATCCAGGCCCTGCACCTGCAGATCGGCCCACCGCTCCCAAAGGTCGGCCGGTTCCCGCTCCAGGGCGAATTCGGCGGCGATGCCGGGATCAAGCGGCCGCAGCTCTCCCCCGGCCCAGGCGGCGCGCAGCGCATCGACGGCGGCGGCGGTCAGGTCACGGCGCGCGGGGCTTGCCATCAGGGTTGCGATGTACATGGGGGCAGACCTTTCGCGCGTTTCCGATAGTGGAGCGCCGTGTCGCTTTTCGTGCCCCAAGCGGCGCATTACCGCAACTTTCCGTCTTGTGCCAGTGCGGGAAGGGCCGTATCCCCGGCGGTGGGACACCCCTCCCCAACGAGGGGCGTATATCTGAGAGGATAACATGACTGTTCTGCCCGTTCCGGCCACACGGCCGGCCAACCCGCGTTTTTCGTCGGGCCCCTGCGCGAAAATCCCGAACTATTCGCTCGATCTGCTTGCCGATGCCCCCCTTGGACGGTCGCATCGCGCTGGCGTCGGCAAGACCAAGCTGAAGCAGGCGATCGACCTGACGCGCGAGATCCTGGGCGTGCCCGCGGGCTATCGCATCGGCATCGTACCGGGGTCGGACACCGGCGCCGTGGAACTGGCGATGTGGACCCTGCTGGGCGCCCGGCCGGTCGAGATGCTGGCCTGGGAAAGCTTTGGCGAGGGCTGGGTGACGGATGCGGTCAAGCAGCTTAAGCTGGACGCGGTTGTGAAGAAGGCGCCCTACGGCCAGATCGTGGATCTGGCCACGGTGGATTTCGACCGTGACGTGGTCTTTACCTGGAACGGCACCACTTCGGGCGTGCGGGTGGCCAATGGCGATGCGATCCCGGCCGATCGCAAGGGGCTGACGATCTGCGACGCGACCAGCGCCGCCTTCGCGATGGACCTGCCCTGGGACAAGCTCGATGTGGTGACGTTCAGCTGGCAGAAGGTGCTGGGCGGCGAAGGCGCGCACGGGATGCTGATCCTGTCGCCGCGCGCGGTGGAGCGGCTGGAAAGCTACACGCCCGCCTGGCCGCTGCCGAAGATCTTCCGCCTGACCAAGGGCGGCAAGCTGATCGAGGGCATCTTCGAGGGCGAGACGATCAACACCCCCTCGATGCTGGCGGTGGAGGATTATCTGGTGTCGCTTACCTGGGCCAAGGCCATCGGCGGGCTGCCCGCGCTGATCGCCCGGGCCGAGGCCAATGCGCAGGCGGTCTGGGCGTTCTGCGACACGCGCCCCTGGATCGCCAACCTGGCGGTGGATGCCGCGACGGCCTCGACCACCTCGGTCTGCCTGAAGTTCACCGACCCCCGGATCACCGACGGCGCGGCCTTCGCCAAGGCGGTGGCCAAGCGGCTGGAGAAGGAAGGCGTGGCGCTGGACGTGGGCGCCTATCGCGACGCGCCGCCCGGCCTGCGGATCTGGTGCGGCTCGACCGTCGAGACGGCCGATGTGCAGGCGCTCTTGCCCTGGATCGAATGGGCCTTTGCGGCCGAGATCGCGGCGCTGCCGAAGGCGGCCTGACGCGGGGCCCGGGGTGCGCGATGACTGCGCATCCTGCGGCCCGTGTTGCGACGGTGCGCCTTCATGGCGCACCCCACCCCCCAATCAAGATTTCACAGGAGCGCCCCATGGCCCCCCGCGTTCTCGTTTCCGACGAACTTTCCGAAACCGCCGTGCAGATCTTCCGCGACCGCGGGGTCGAGGTGGACTACATGCCCAAGCTTGGCAAGGACAAGGAAAAGCTGGCCGAGATCATCGGCACCTACGACGGCCTTGCCATCCGGTCCGCCACCAAGGTCACCGAAAAGCTGCTGGAACGCGCGACCAACCTGAAGGTGGTGGGCCGCGCGGGCATCGGGGTGGACAACGTGGACATTCCGGCCGCGTCCAAGAAGGGCGTGATCGTGATGAACACGCCCTTCGGCAACTCGATCACCACGGCCGAACACGCCATCGCGATGATGTTCGCCGTGGCGCGCCAGATCCCCGAGGCCAATGCCTCGACCCAGGCCGGCAAGTGGGAGAAATCCCGCTTCATGGGGGTCGAGCTGTTCAACAAGACGCTGGGCGTGATCGGGGCAGGCAACATCGGCGGGATCGTCTGCGACCGGGCCGTCGGGCTGAAGATGAAGGTTTTGGCCTACGACCCCTTCCTGTCGGATGAACGCGCAACGGCGCTGGGCGTCACCAAGGTCGAGCTGGACGAATTGCTGGCACGGGCGGATTTCATCACCCTGCACGTTCCGCTGACCGACAAGACGCGCAATATCCTCAGCCGCGAGGCGCTGGCGAAGACGAAGCCGGGCGTGCGCATCATCAACTGTGCCCGCGGCGGGCTGATCGACGAGGCCGCGCTGGCCGAGGCGCTGCAATCGGGCCATGTGGCGGGCGCGGCGCTGGATGTCTTTGCGGTGGAACCGGCCACGGAAAGCGTGCTGTTCGGCCTGCCGAACGTGGTCTGCACGCCGCATCTTGGCGCCTCGACCACGGAGGCGCAGGAAAACGTGGCGCTTCAGGTGGCCGAGCAGATGTCGGATTACCTGCTGACGGGGGCCGTGCAGAACGCGCTGAACATGCCCAACGTGACGGCGGAAGAAGCCGCGGTGATGGGCCCCTGGATCAAGCTGGCCAGCCACCTCGGCAGCTTCATCGGCCAGATGACAGACGAGCCGATCCGCGCCATCAACATCCTTTACGATGGCCGCGTGGCGGCGATGAACCTGGCCGCGCTGAACCAGGCGGTGATCGCGGGCGTGCTGAAGGCGCAGAACCCGGATGTGAACCTGGTGTCTGCCCCCGTGGTGGCCAAGGACAAGGGGATCCAGATCTCGACCACCCGGCAGGACAAGAGCGGGGTGTTCGACGCCTACATCAAGGTGACGATGGTCACAGACAAGCGTGAACGGTCGGTGGCGGGCACCTGCTTTGCCGATGGCAAGCCGCGCTTCATCCAGATCAAGGGCATCAACATCGACGCCGAGGTGGGGGCGCACATGCTTTACACCACCAACGAGGACGTGCCGGGCATCATCGGCCTTCTGGGCATGACGATGGGCAAGAACGGGGTGAACATCGCGAACTTCACGCTGGGCCGGTCGGGCGTGGGGCAGGATGCGATCGCGATCCTGTATCTCGATCAGGCGATCGACCCGAAGGTGGTGGAAACGCTGGAAAGCACCGGGATGTTCCAGCAGGTGAAGGCGTTGCAGTTCGAGGTGGCCTGACCGCCGCCCTTCCGGCACAGACGGCGCGGGCGCGGGGGAAACCTTGCGCCCGTTTGCGTTCAGGCGGGAAGCGGCGCCCCCAGTCGCGGGCCGGTGGACAGGCTCCGCAGGTCGGGCCCGTCGCGCAACAGGAACAGCGCGTCGAGCCCCTGTTCGGCGGCCAGCGCGGGGGCGGCATCCTCGCCCGCGACCATCAGCGCGGTGGCCCAGGCATCGGCCATCATGCAACTGGGGTGCAGCACCGTGACCGAGGCCAGCCGGTTGCGCACCGGGCCGCCCCGGCGCGGATCGATCGTGTGCGAGAGGCTGAGCCCGCCCAGGCTGACCCGGTGGCGGTAGTCGCCCGAGGTGGCGACCGCCATGTCGGCCAGGTCCAGAACGCCGAAGGGCGCGCGGCGGCCGGGCTCTGGGCGTTCGACCGCGACCGCCCAGGGGCGGCCATCGGCCCGGTGTCCGCGTGCGGCCAGTTCGCCATCCAGCGCCGCCAGCGCATCGCCGACCCCGTGTTCGGCCGCCACGCGCAGAAGCTCATCCACCGCAAAACCCTTGGCGATGCCCGACAGGTCCAGGCTCAGCGGCGCATGGCGGCGGACGCGGGCGCCGGGGATGTCAAGTTCCAGCACCCGGTGCGCGGCGGGGCGGGGGCGGTCCAGGTGGGCGGCGATCAGCTGGCTGTCGGCGGCGCGCGGGCCGAAGCCCCAGGCCTGCACCACATCGCCCACCATCACGTCAAAAAGCCCGCCCGAGCGCGCGCCGACCTTCAGTGCTGCGGCCAGCACCGTCAGCAAGTCGGGCGGTACCGGCTGCCAGATGCCGACGGCGGCGCGGTTCAGCCGCATCAGGTCGCTGTCGGGGCGCCAGGTCGACATCTGCGCATCAACCCGGCCCACCGCCGCCTGCAACGCGGGGGTCAGCGCCGGGGTCGCCTCGGCCGGGTGGGCCAGCGTCAGCGACCAGCGGGTGCCCATGGTCGCACCGCTCAGCACCAGCGGCGCGGGCGCATCAGTAGACGTCTTCGACATAGCGCCCCTCGGCCTTCAGCGCGTGGGTCGACAGGCCCAGCGGGGCCAGTACATGTTCCAGCGATTCGACCACGCCTTCGGCCATGTCACGGCCACCGCAGACCATGACTTGCGCGCCGCGCTGGATCATCTTGCGCAGGTGGTGGGCATCCTGCGCGATGCGGTCCTGCACATAGGCCCGGTCGCGGATGCGCGAGAAGGCGGTGGTCAGCGTGGTCAGGCGGCGTTCGCCCAGCCATTGTTCCATCTCGTCGGCATAGAGGAAATCCGAACTCGGATCGCGGCCGCCAAAGTAGAGGTGCATCGCCCGGCCGCGGGCATTGCCGCGGATGAAGCCCGCAAGCGGCCCGACGCCGGTGCCCGCACCGATCAGGATCACTGGGCGGCGGCCGCGTGCGGGGCGGAAGCCGGGGTTGGGTTTCACGAAGCAGTCGATCACCTCGCCCGGCTCCAGGCTGTGCAGAAAGCCCGAGCAGGCGCCGCCGGGGTGTTTCTTCACGCAGATCTCCAGAAATCCGTCCCGTACCGACGAGGCCAGCGAGTAGAACCGCGGCAGGTCGCTGCCGGGCGGCAGGATACCTGCAAGGTCACCCGCGGCAAAGCGGGGCAGGCGGCCACGGCCCTCGGGGGCGAAGCGCAGGATGGCGGTGGGGGCCTGCACCTCCTGCCCGTAGTCGATCCGCTCGATCAGCACGAGGCGGCGGGTGCGCGGGCGTTGCGGCTGGTGGTTCAGTTCCAGCGTCAGCCCAAGGGATTCGCCGACCGCGCGGCCCCAGCGGGCGAATTCCTGCGGCGACTGCCGGTCGATCGCCTCATAGGGCAGCATCGCGTTCCAGCGCCGGTCGTCCAGCGCTTCGGCCACGTCATGGGCGAACTGGCTGAACTGCGGAAAGGACCGGTCGCCGAAGCCCAGCAGCGCCACCGGGTAATCGGGCGCATGCCGCATCCGGGCCAGCCGCGCCATGAACTGGCTGGCCGAAGCGGGGGCCGCGCCATCGCCATGGGTGGCGGCCAGGATGAACATCTGCTGCGCCTGCGGATAGCTGCGCAGGCTGTTCATCGCCGCGGTGTGGCAGCGCAGGCCCTGTGCCGTCAGCGCATCGTGCAAGGTCCGGGCAAAGCCCCAGGTCGCGTTGCCTTCGGAGCCGACAAGGATCACCGTATCCGCCGTCCGTGCCCCGTGGTTGTGGCGCAGTCGCGGCAGGGCGCGGCGGCGGCGCCACCACAGAAGCGTGCCGGTTCCCGCCAGCACCGGCGCCCCCAGCGCCGACAGGCCCAGGATCAGACCAAGCTGCCACAGGCCCTGCCCGGTGTGCAGCATGTAGACGGTTTCATAGATCCGCCGCATCGGCCCGTTCGGCAACCAGGACAGCAGGTGGCCGTTGGCCTGATCGACATAGCCCTGACCGGCCGAGGTCGTGAGGGTGAAGACATCGGACGGGTCGGTCGGAAACAGAAGCTCGCGCAACTGGTCAACCGGCACGGCCTTCAGCGCGGCAAGCGTGCCGACGGGCGCGGGCGTGCGCCCGTTGACCGCCTGCGGGAAGGGGGCGGTGGCATCAAGCCCGTTCGGCACGATCTGGAAGTTCGCCAGCGTGATCCAGACCCCGGTCAGCGCCGACAGCATCAGCCCGAAGATCACCGCGCGGCCGATCTGCACATGCAGCCGCTGCGACAGGGTTCCGCGCGTTCGCCCGAAGATGCGCCGCCAGCCGCCCATCCGCCGGGCCATCAGCCCCGCGCCGGACAGGCACAGCAGCACCATCGCCGCGGCGGCGGCGCCGGCGATCATCCGGCCGGTGCGTTGCAGCAACAGTGACCGGTGCAGCCCGATCAGCCATGTCATCAGCGCCGATGGCCGGTAGGGCCCCAAGACCGCGCCGGTGCGCGGGTTGATCCGCACGCTGCCCGACGCCGCGTCGGTGGAATAGTCGGCGACCACAAGGCCCGACGGCTGGCGCGCCAGCCGGGTGACGCCGGGCACCTGCGTTGCGACATGCTGCGCCAGTTCCGCCACCGTCAGGGCCGGGGCCATGGGCGGGGCCTGCAGCGCCTCGATGGCCGGAAAGACCGACAGCGCGGCGCCCGACAGCGCCATCACCACGAGGACAACCGCAGCCAGAAGGCCGGGGACGTTGTGCAGCCTGCGCAGCATCGCGGCCTCCTAAAGCTTGTAGTCGAAGCTGGCGACGTAGGCCCGCCCGCGCACCGTCTTGCCGGAATCGGCGGTGGTCAGCGGCATGTGCACCTCGGCGGGGCTGTCCATCATCCCTTCCGAGACGGCATCGACATGGATGGAATAGCCCGCATTGATCAGCGCATCGGCGATGTCGGCATGCACGGTCAGGGTGCGCCCTTCGCCCACGCTGGCGCCGGTGATGCCATCCAGCCCGTTCATGTCGCCGTGGCTGGCGCGCATCCAGCCTTCCATGTGGCGGTAGAACCACGGGCGGCCCCCGGCCATCCAGAGCGTGCGGACGTAGCGCCCGTGCGGGTCGGTCAGGTACAGGGCGACATAGGCGCTGTAGCCGCCAAAGCGCTTCAGCGTGGTGGTCAGCGTGATCTGGCGCGCCTCGGCCAGCCGCGGTGCCGCGAGCGCGAGGGTAAGCGCAAGCGCGGTGGCAAACGTCTTCATGAGCGGACTCCGTTCCCGAATGTGTTGACCCGTCTTCGCAGGGTCGGGCTGACGGCCCGCTTACGGTGCAGCGAAATCGTGCTGCGGCGCGGCTTCGCAATTGCGCGAGGCGGCCGTGATCGGGTGTGATCGGGGAGGGGCGGAGATATGAGAAGGCCCCCGTCGTGCAGGACGGGGGCCCTTACTCGTCAAGACCCCGGCGCCGCGCCTGGGTGGGGGCAATTTCGGCGCGGCGCCGGGTAAGCGCTTCTTGCTATGGGGTCAGACTGCCCGCGGATACGGGCGAATTTGCGCGCCCTTCGCGGCCCTTTGGGGGCATTTTCCGCCCCGCTTGATTTGTCGGCGGGGCGAGGGCACTCTGTCACGATGACGCTTCAGACGCCGACACTGTTCCCCTTGCGTCCCGACGTGCCCGAGCGCGTCGCCTTCGACCGGCGCGAACTGGGGATGATCCTGACCGTTTATGGCCGGATGGTCGCCGCCGGAGAGTGGCGGGATTACGGGATGTCCTTTCAGCGGGACGCGGCCGTCTTCTCGATCTTCCGCCGGACGGCCGAGGTGCCGCTTTACCGGATCGAGAAACGCCCCCGCCTGCGCAGTCGGCAGGGCATGTATGCGGTGCTGGGTCAGGAAGGCCAGGTGCTGCGCCGGGGTCACGAACTGGACCAGGTGCTGCGGGTGCTGGAGCGCAAGCTGATCCGGCCGGTGGACCAGGCTTAGCCCCAGGTGGGGTGGAACTTGCCCGCCGGGGACAGCGTGAAGATCTCGCACCCCGTGGCGGTCACGCCGACCGAATGCTCGAACTGCGCCGACAGCGACTTGTCCCGCGTCACCGCCGTCCAGTCGTCGGCCAGCACCTTGGTCTCGGGGCGGCCAAGGTTGACCATGGGTTCGATGGTGAAGAACATGCCTTCTTCCAGAACCGCGCCGGTGCCGGGGCGCCCGTAGTGCAGGACGTTGGGCGGCGCGTGGAACACCCGGCCAAGCCCGTGGCCGCAGAAATCGCGCACCACGCTCATCCGGTTGGCCTCGACGAAGGCCTGGATCGCGTGCCCGATGTCGCCGAAGGTGTTGCCGGGCTTCACCGCCGCGATGCCGCGGAACAGCGCGTCATGCGTCACCTGGATCAGCCGTTCTGCCTTGCGGTTCAGCGCGCCCGCCACATACATCCGGCTGGTGTCGCCATACCAGCCATCAAGGATCACGGTCACGTCGATGTTCAGGATGTCGCCATCCTTCAGGATCTTCGGCCCCGGGATGCCGTGGCAGACGACATGGTTCACCGAGATGCAGGAGGCGTGCTGATAGCCCTTGTAACCGATCGTCGCCGAGGTGGCGCCAAGTTCGGTCACGCGCTTTTCGATGAACGCGTCCAGCACCTCGGTGGTGGTGCCTGGCTGCACAAGCGGCGCCACCTCATCCAGGATCTGCGCCGCA
>DAIEJF010000316.1 GCA_027351005.1 Paracoccaceae bacterium
GATGTTTTCCGCCAGCTTGCGCGCCGCCGCCTCGGCCTCGGGGCTGCGGATCGTCCAGCACAGGATGCGCCCGCCCGCGGCACGGATCTCGGCCACCCGCGGGTTGGCCAGATCGTTGGCCTCGTGGCTGATGAAGCAGGCGCCGACCCGGTCGTAATCCGGGATGCCCCGCAGCCGCGCGCGCTCGGCCTCGGCGATGTCGGGCCAGTCCTTTGCCGGATAGCTGCAGGTCGTCAGCCCGCGCGGCACCTGCGGCGCCAGCCGCGCCATTGCCGCCATCGAATGCGGATTGAACGACATCACCGCCACCGGCCCGGCATAATCGTTCAGCGCCGCGGCCACCTGTTCTTCCAGTGCGCCCACGTTCGGCCCCGAGGCGCCGTCCTGATCCTTGATCTCGACCAGAAGCGGCACCTGCCCGCCCACGATCCGAAGGATCTCGGCAAAGGTCGGGATGCCCTCGCCGCCGTCGGTCAGGGTCAGCGCCTGCAATTCGGCCGCGGGGCGCGCCTTGATCGGGCCCTTGGCCCCGGTCAGGCGGTCCAGCGTGTCGTCATGAAAGACCATCGCCACCCCGTCCGAGGACGGCTGGATGTCGATCTCGATCCCGTAGCCCGCGGCGATGGCCGCACGCACCGCGGCGCGCGAGTTCTCGATCCGGCCCGCGGCGCGGTCGTGATAACCGCGATGGGCGATGGGCGTGCGCAGGAAGGCGTCAGGCAGCACGGGCATCAGCGGACCTCGAAAATCGCTTCGATCTCGACCGCGACGCCCAGCGGCAGCGACGCGGCGGACACGGCAGAACGGGCGTGCCGCCCGGCCTCGCCCAGCGCCGCCACCAGGAAATCCGAGGCGCCGTTGATGACCTTCGGCTGGTCGGTGAAATCGGGGGTAGAATTGACGAAGCCGGTCAGCTTCACCACCCGCACCAGCCGGTCCAGATCGCCCTCGCAGGCCTTGCGCAGCTGCGCCAGCAAGCTGATCGCGCAGCGCTTCGCAGCCTCGGCACCCGCCGCCACGTCCATGTCGGCACCCAGCCTGCCCTTGATCAGCCCGTCGGGCCCCTGGCTGATCTGGCCCGAGACATGCACCAGGTCGCCGACCCGCACGAAGGGCACATAATTGGCCGCAGGCGCCGGCGCATCGGGCAGCGTCACCCCCAGCCCGGCCAGCCGCGCTTCGATCTCTCCGCTCATCGATCCCTCCTTGGAAGCTGGGCCGAAGCTATCCGGCCCCGCGGCGCGGGGAAACCCCCGATCCGCCCGCAGCCGCCCCGCAGACCCGGCTCCACGCACAGAATCACTTCTGCGCCGCGCCGGGTCCCCGACGCTGCGGGGCGGCATCATGGCGGCTCAATGTGTTGCAAGAAAACTGCCCTGCCCGCAGATGCGCGGCCCAGCCCGGCGCGAGAGGCGGACATTCGCCGGTTGCAGGTTGTCATGCTCTGGCCCCGCGCCTATGTGATGGCGTGGCGTTCCGGGCGCCCCCGTCCCGGCACAAGCGAATTGCGGACAGTGCAGCTGATGATCTCAAGGCTTTTCTCTCCCGCCGCCGGGCGGCGCCTGCTTCCGGTGGCCCTGCTGGCCGCCACGGCCCTGTCCGCCTGCGCGCCCTCGAAGGGGCCGGGCGTCATCAACGACCCTTATGAAAAGCAGAACCGCGAAAACCACGCGGTGAACGTCGCGCTTGATTCCCACCTGATCAAGCCTGCCTCGCAGGCCTACGGCCGCGTGCTGCCCGGCCCGGTCCGTGCGGGGGTCAGCAATTTCGCGGGCAACCTCAGCCTGCCCAGCTATGTGATGAACGACCTTCTTCAGGCCAAGGTCGGGGATGCGGCGCAGAACACGCTGCGCTTTGCCTTCAACACCGTCTTCGGGCTGGGCGGCATCTTCGACCCCGCCGGGGCGCTGGGGCTGCATGCGAAGTCGACCGACTTCGGCGCCACGCTGGCCACCTGGGGTGTGCGCGAGGGCGCCTATCTCGAGGTTGTCGTGCTTGGCCCCACCACCGAACGCGATCTGGCGGGGACGGTGGTGGATGCCGTGACCAACCCGGTCATGTTCCTGCTGCCGAATGTGCCGCGCGGCTATCCGATCGGCGTCAAGGTCGGCTCGGCGCTGGGCAACCGCTACAAGTATAACGATCTCGTGGATTCCGTGCTGCACGACAGCGCCGACAGTTACGCGCAAGGCAGACTGATCTATCTAGAGAAGCGGCATTACGAGCTTGGCCAAAAGCCGCCCGCCGCGAACGATCCCTACGAGGACCCCTATGCGAACTGATCCCTTCCGCCGCGGCATCCTGACCGCCGCAGTGTCCGGCCTTGCGCTGGCAGCGATTCCCTTCCGCGCCTCGGCGCTGGACCTGGCCACGGCACGCGCCCTGATCGACCAGCTTGTGGGCGAAGTGAACCGGATCATCAATTCCGGCGAAACCGAAACCCAGATGTTCGCCGATTTCGAGAAGGTCTTCGCCAAATACGCCGACGTGCCGATCATCGCCCGCAGCGCGCTGGGGGTGGCGGCGCGGCAGGCGTCGGCCCAGCAGATGACGGCCTTCACCACGGCATTCCAGGGCTATCTGTCGCGCAAGTACGGCCGCCGGTTCCGCGAATTCATCGGCGGCAAGATCGAGGTGACCGACGCGCATCCCCTGAACGACAACTACGAGGTCGTCTCGACCGCCACCCTGCGGGGCGAGGCGCCCTTCGACCTGCGCTGGTGGGTGTCGTCCAAGAGCGGGCGGGACCTGTTCTACAACATCATCATCGAGGGCGTGAACATGCTGGCCACCGAGCGGACCGAGATCGGTGCCATGCTCGACCAGAACAACGGCAACATCGACGCGCTGATCAAGCAGTTGCAGACCTCGGGCTGAGGCCAGCGCCGCGCCAGCGCCGGAAGATGACAAGGCCGCCCGACCGGGCGGCCTTTTGCAGTACTGGGGGGGGCGGACGGCGCCGCCCTCTCAGTTCCGCCCGGTCAGCGAGCCGATCAGCCCCTGGATGATCCGGTCGGCCAGCGTGTGCGCGGCACCGTCTTCCATCGGGGCGCCATTGCCCTGCGCGACCGGGGTCGTCCCGGGGTCGGGCACGATCATCGGCAGCGGCC
>DAIEJF010000012.1 GCA_027351005.1 Paracoccaceae bacterium
TCACCTCCACCTCGGTCAGGGCCGGTTCGGCGAACAGCGCGGCCAGCGATGGCGCGCGCAGCACCCGCTCCGCGTCGGCCAGGGCCAGCGCGCGCTCTGCCTCGGGCGCCTCTGCCAGAAGCTGGGCCGCCATCCCCGCCCAGGCGGCGGGGGGGTGCCCCGGCAGATGTTCCAGCAGCAGGTGCAGCCGCGTGCCATGCGCCATCGCCTCGGCCTCGCTGCGGCCCGCGCCTTCGCCCGGCAGCGCCTTGGCCCCGCCGAGGGACGATGGCGACAGCGGCGCAGGCGGCGGCACGATCTTCGGCGCGGGTCTGACTGCCCAGACCGGCAGCACGGCCACTTGGGCGCCTTCGGGGCGGGCCGGAGCGCCATCGGCGGGCCAGTCCCCGTGTGTCAGCCGCAGCATCGGCCCGGCGCGCCCCTCGACCTGCGTGGCCCCGGCCCTTTCCATTCCGCGGGCGACCTGCGCGTACCAGCTTGTGTCCTTTTCGGCCTTGCCCGCGCCACAGACGATCAGCCAGCTTTGCGCCCGTGTCAGCGCCACATAAAGCAGCCGCAGGTTCTCGTCCTCGGTCCGCGCCCTGATCGCGTCGCGCGCTGCGGTCAGGGCGGGGGGGCTTTCTTCGGACGGCGTGCGCCAGATCACGGCGCCGTCCACCCCGATCAGCCGCGGATCGCCCGGCGCCTTGCGATCCATCGTGTCGGGCAGGATCACCAGCGGTGCCTCCAGACCCTTGGCGCCATGAACCGTCATCACCCGGATGCGGTTTCCCGCGCCCTCTGGCCGCCGCTTTACCTCGACCTCGCCGGATTCGAGCCAGACGAGGAACCCCGTCAGGCTTGGCACCTCCATCCGCTCGTAGGCCAGCGCCTGCGCCAGCAGCGCGTCGATCCCGTCTTCAGCCTCGGGCCCCAGCCGGGCAAGCAGCGCCTCGCGCCCGCGGTGGCGGGTCAGGATGCGTTCGATCAGGTCATAGGGCCGCAGAAAGTCCGACACGTCGCGCAGGTCTGACAGCATTGCGAAGGTGCCGGGATGTTCGGCCTGCCGGTCGCGCAGCGCCTCCCACAAGCGCGCCCCCTCGCGCGGCTGGGCCAGGGCATAAAGCTGCGCCTCGCTCCAGCCGAACAGGGGCGAGCGCAGGGCGGCCGCCAGCGACAGGTCATCGGCATCCAGCGCGATGAAGGACAAAAGCGCGGTCAGGTCGCGCACTGCCACCTCGCCGCCCAGCCGCAGCCGGTCGGCGCCGGCGATGGCCAGCCCCTCGGCCTTGCAGGCGCGGATGATCTCGTGGAACAGATCCGACCGGCGCTGCACCAGGATCAGCACGTCGCCTTCGGTCAGCGGGCGGCTTTCGCGGCCGCCTTTCACCGGAATGCGGGTGCCCGCGTCGATCAGCGCGCGCACCTCTTGTGCCACCCGGCGGGCCAGGATCGCCACATTATGTTCGTCGCGCCGCAGATCGACGGGGTCATACCAGGCGCCGGGCTCTGGCTCTTCGACGGGCGGCACGATCGGCCACAGGTCGACCCGCCCCGGCATGTCGCCGTGATGCGCCAGGTGCCGCACCTCTCCGCCCAGCCCCTGCACCGTCTCGAAGGTCAGGTCGACCAGTCGCAGGATCGCGTTCGACGAGCGGAAGGAATGTTCCAGAAGCAACTGCTGGAACGGCAGTTGCACGGCCGCAAGCCGCCCGGCGAAATCGGCCTGCATCCGGTCGAATTCGCGCAGGTCGGCGCCCTGGAAGGAATAGATGGATTGCTTCTTGTCACCCACCACGAAGATCGTGCGCGGCGTTTCGCGCGCGCTGCGCCCGGCGGTGAATTCCTGCGCAAGAAGCGCGATCACCTGCCATTGCGCGGGGCTTGTGTCCTGCGCCTCGTCCACAAGGATATGATCGATCCCGCCGTCCAGACGGAATAGCACCCATTGTGCAACCGACGGATCGGTCAGCAGCGCCGAGGCCCGCAGGATCAGGTCGTCGAAATCCAGCCAGCCGCGCTCGGCCTTGCGCCGGGCATAGCGCGGCAGGAATTCCGCGGCAAAGCGGTGCAGCGCCAGCGCCCGCTCGGCCGCCAGCAGCGCGATGCGATCGGGGCGCGCGGCCTCGACCCGGCGCATCAGGTCTTCCAGGCGGGGCAGCAGGGGGCCAAGCGCGCCGCGGGTGTCCTTGGTGGGAAGGCTGCCGATCTTGGCGGTGAACGGCTCCTTTGCCGTCTTGCCGGTCAGGAACAGGTCTTCCAGCGCGGCCAGATCGGCCAGCATAGGCGCGGCAAGGTTCAGCGCGGCAAGAGTGCCCGCCGCCGCCACATCGGTCGGCTTGCCCGCGCGGAGCGTGCCGATCACCCCGGCCAGCCAGTCCGCCTCGCCGCCCAGGAACACGCGCCCCAGGATCTGCGCCGCCCCGGTGCCCGGTGGCAGACCGTAGAGCGCCAGCGCCCCGTCGCGCGTCAGCGGTGTGTCCAGCCCCGCGCGATGGGCGCAGATCTCGTCGGTCAGCCCGGTGAAATCGGCGTCTCCCAGCAGCCGGGCCACCCCGTCCACCACCGGCATCGCGGCGCCGGTGGCCATGTCTTCCACGATCTCTTCGCGCAACAGCGCCCCGGCGCGGTCGTCCATTTCCATGAACTGCGGCGAGACCCCGGCCTCCAGCGGGAAGCGCCGCAGAAGCGAGGCGCAGAACGAATGGATCGTCTGGATCTTCAGCCCGCCCGGCGTCTCGATCGCCCGCGCGAAAAGCTGTCGCGCCAGGGGCAGCAGGTCGGGCGTGACCGTGGCCCCCAGCGCCGCAAGCTGGCCGATCAGCGCCTGGTCTTCCAGCATCGCCCATTCGCCCAACCGCTTGAACAGCCGGTTCTGCATCTCGCTTGCCGCGGCCTTGGTGTAGGTCAGGCACAGGATGCGTTGCGGCGGCACCTTGTCCAGCAGCATCCGCGCCACCCGGTCGGTCAGCACCTTGGTCTTGCCCGACCCCGCATTGGCCGACAGCCAGGTCGAGGCCCCGGGATCGGCCGCCTGCACCTGCCGTTCGCTGGCTGTGGGTCCGGTCATGTCACATCCCCGGGCACATCCTCGGGCGCGGCCTCGTCCGACATGTCCCATTCGCCGAACCGGGCCAGATGGTCGTAATCGCCCACGGTGCGCGCGCTCATCACCGCGCGGCGGGCGGTGTAGCCCTGCGCCGGGCTTTGATAGCGCGCAAGCAGCGTGGACAACTGCTCCCACACCGCCGTGGTGACCGTGTCAGGCGTGGGGATGGGCTGTTCCTTCGGCGCAGAGCCCAGGCCGATGTAGATCACCTCGGCCACGTCACGCGGGCCAAGCGCCTCGAACCCGCCCCGTTCGGCCATCGCGGCTTCCAGCAGAAGCTGGATGTCGAACACACCCACCTGTTTCGCGCTGGGGATGGCGCCGGTCTTGTAATCGTAGATCACCAACCGCCCGTCGGGCAGTTCGTCCACCCGGTCGGGCGTGGCGGTCAGGGTAAAGCCCAGCGCAGGCAAGAGCACCCGCCCCTGCTGTTCGGTCAGCACCGGCGTCCCTTGCCGCTTGGCCTCCTGTTCCAGGAACCAGCCCGCGGCGCGTTCCAGCCGCGCGCGCCACAGCCGGCGCGCGGTGGTCCAGGGGATCGCCTGCGCCATCTCCTCGTCTGCGATCCGCAGCAGAAGGGCCCGCTGATCGTCCGCACCGCGTTCCGCCACGAAGCGTTCCAGGATGCGATGCAGCACCGACCCGCGCAGCCGCGCATCGGGGGCGGGGTGCAGGGGGTCCAGCGGCCGCAGCCGCAGGACATGGCGCGCATAGATCGCATAGGGGTCGCGGATCAGCGTCTGCACCCCGGTGACGGGCAACTGCCGCGGCCGGGCCGCAACCGGCGGGCGCGGTGCGGGGCGGCGGGCGCGCGGCGCTTC
>DAIEJF010000041.1 GCA_027351005.1 Paracoccaceae bacterium
GCGCGCGGGCCCGGCGCTGCCGCACCCGCCCCCTGAAAGGCCGAGGAGGAGAGCATGACCGACCGCCTGCCGCACGAAAAGGGATTCCACGTCAGCTGGGATCAGATCCACCGCGACGCCCGCGCGCTTGCCTGGCGGCTGGACAAGCAGGGGCCCGACAACGGCGCCTGGCGGGCGGTGGTGGCGATCACCCGCGGCGGCATGGCCCCGGCGATGATCGTGGCGCGCGAACTGGACATCCGCACCGTCGATACGATCAGCGTGAAATCCTACAACCACCAGGCCCAGACCCCGCCGCGGGTCATCAAGGCGCCGAACGCCGACATCATGGGCGATGGCACGGGCGTGCTGGTGATCGACGATCTGGTGGATACCGGCAAGACGCTGGAGCTGGTGCGCCAGCAATACCCCAAGGCGCATTTCGCGACCGTCTATGCCAAGCCCTCGGGGCGGCCGATGGTGGATACCTACATCACCGAGGTCAGCCAGGACACCTGGATCTTCTTCCCCTGGGACATGGCGCTGCAATACGTCGAGCCCTACCGCGGCAAGGACTGAACGCCCGATGACGGCCTCCAGCGACAGCCGGACCTCGCGCCTTCTGCATGACTCCTATCTGGTCGGGCTGGCGGTGCAGGCGCTGATCGGGGGCTCGCAGCTGGTGGGCGCGCTGGTGCTGCAACTGGCCATCCGCTTCGGCTGGCTGGAAGAGCTGGCGCGCGTCACCCAGCACGAGCTGACAGAGACGCGGCGCGATCCGCCGATGCTGTTCCTGCTGAACGCCGCGCATGAGTTCTCGATCCATCGCGAGACGTTCTGGTCGCTCTATCTGGTGGGCCACGGCGTGCTGAACCTGGGCGTGGTGATCGCGCTGCTGGACCGGCGCCGCTGGGCCCATCCGGTGTCGATCGCGGTACTGTCGGGGTTCGTGCTCTATCAGCTTTACCGCTATGCCTATTCCGGCGCGCCGGTGCTGGTGGGGCTGTCGCTCTTCGATGCGGTGGTGATCGCGCTGGTCTGGCGCGAGTGGCGGGTGACGCGCGCGCGGCCCTGAGTGCTGGCCCCTGCCCGCCCGGCGCAGGCGGGGGTTTCACACCCCCGCACCCCGTGGGATATTTGCGGACCGAAAATGGGGGGGGTTGCGCGGGCCGAAAATTCTGGCCCAATGCGGCCAGTTTCGACAGGAGCCGCGATGACCCGCCCGCTGAACCCCCGCATGGCCGCCACCTTTCCCCCGCCGGTGATGGAGGCGCGGCGCTGGCTGGACGGCGTGGTGTTTCCGGCCGACCGGCCGCTGATCAACGTCAGCCAGGCCGCGCCGGTCGAGGCGCCGCCGATGGGCCTGCGGCAAGCCATCGCCGAGGCGGCCCTGGGCGATGATGCGGCCCATCTCTACGGGCCGGTCCTGGGGATGCCGGAGCTGCGCGCCGAGCTGGCCGGGCAGTGGTCGCGCGCCTATGGCGGCGAGATCGCGGCGGGGCAGGTCTGCATCACCTCGGGCTGCAACCAGGCCTTCTGCGCGATCATGGCGACGCTGGCGGGCGAAGGGGATGCGGTGATCCTGCCGACGCCGTGGTATTTCAATCACAAGATGTGGCTGGACATGGCGGGGGTGGACTGCGTGCCGCTGCCCGCGGGGCCTGGCCTGATCCCCGACCCCGACCAGGCCGCGGCGCTGATCGGGCCGCGGACACGGGCGATCGTGCTGGTCAGCCCCAACAACCCGGGCGGGGTGGAATATCCCGCCGAGGTGCTGCGCGCCTTCTACGATCTGGCCCGGGCGCGCGGGATCGCGCTGATCGTGGACGAGACCTACCGCGATTTCGACAGCCGTCCGGGGCGCCCGCATGATCTTTTTGCCGACCCCGACTGGGACCGGACGCTGATCCATCTCTATTCCTTTTCCAAGGCCTACCGGCTGACCGGCCACCGGGTGGGCGCCGCCGTCGCCTCGGTCGCGCGGCTGGCAGAGGTCGAGAAGTTCCTGGACACGGTGGCGATCTGCCCCAACCAGCTTGGCCAGCGCGCGGCGCTGTGGGGGATGCGGAACCTGGGCCAGTGGCTGGCGGGCGAGCGGGCCGAGATCCTGGACCGCCGCGCGGCGATCAGCGAGGGATTTCCGCGGCTTGCGGGCTGGCGTCTGCTGGGCGTGGGGGCCTATTTCGCCTATGCCGAACATCCGTTCGCGCTGGCCTCGGACGATCTCTGCCGCCGGATGGTGCGCGATGCGGGCGTGCTGATGCTGCCCGGCACGATGTTCCAGCCGGCCTCGGAACCTGCGGGCGCCCGCCAGGTGCGCATCGCCTTCGCCAATATCGACCGGGCGGGGATCGGGCAGCTTTTCGGGCGGCTGGCGGGCCTTGCGATCTGACGGCTTGCCCGCCCGGGCGCAAACTCTTACACACGCAGGCCAAACGGCCAGGGCGGAGTGATCGGCATGAGAAACGAAAAAGGCATGAAGGTCATGGCCTGGGTCATGCTGGTGGCCGTGGTCTTTGGCCTGGGCGGCTACGGGGTCACGAACTTCGGCGGCTCGATCACCTCGATCGGCAAGGTGGGCGATGAAGAGATCGCCACCAGCGACTATGGCCGCGCGCTGCAGCAGGAACTGGAGTCGATGCGCGCCCAGCTTGGCGCCACCTTCAGCGCCCAGCAGTTCCTGGAAGCGGGGCTGGATGCGAGCGTGCGCGAGCGGCTGGTGACGACCGCGGCGCTGGACAACGAGAACCACAGGCTGGGCCTGTCGGTGGGCGACGCGGCGCTGCGCAGCGCCATCGAGGCGATGCCCGCCTTCAAGGGGCCGGATGGCAAGTTCTCGAAGGAAACCTATGCCTTCGTCCTGCAGCAGAACGGGCTTTCGGTGCCCGCGTTCGAATCGAAGATGCGCACCGAACTGGCCCGCAGCCTGTTGCAGCAGGCGATCACCGGCGCCGTGCCCGCGCCGAAGGTGATGGTGGACCGGCTGATCGCCTATGCGGGCGAACGGCGCGGCTTCAGCGTGCTGAAGATCGGCGTCTCGGATCTGCCCGCCCAGTTGCCGAGCCCCGATGCGGCGGGCCTGCAGGCCTATTACGAGGCGCACAAGGCCGATTTCACCGCGCCCGAGGCGAAGGTCATCACCTATGCCGCGCTGACGCCCGAGATGCTGGCCGCCGGGATCCAGATCGACGACAAGACGTTGCAGGACCTCTACGCGCAGAAGAAATCGCAGTTCATGGTGCCCGAGAAGATGACGGTCGACCGGCTGGCCTTCGGCACCGAGGCCGAGGCGCAGGCCGCGAAGGCCGCGCTTGATTCGGGCGCCAAGACCTTTGACCAGCTTGTGGCCGAGCGCGGGCTGAGCCTGAAGGACGTGCAGATGGGCACGAAGACGCAGGACGACCTTGGCCCCGACGCGGGCCCCGCCGTCTTTGCGCTGACGGCGCCGGGCATCGCGGGCCCGGTGCAATCGAGCGTGGGTCCCGCGCTGTTCCGCGTGACCGCGATCACCCCGGCGCAGACGACCACCTTCGACGAGGCCAAGGACGAGCTGGCCCAGAGCCTGAAGCTCGACAAGGCCCGCGAGGAGATCGCGACCAAGGTCGAGGCGGTGAACGACAAGCTTGCATCGGGGGCCACGCTGGAGGACCTGGTGAAGGAAGACGGGCTGCAGCTTGGCACGATGGATTTCACCCCGGGCGACAGCGAGGGCATGGCCGCCTATCCCGAGTTCCGCGATGCGGCCACGGCGGCCAAGGATGGCGACTTTCCCAGCCTGATCCACCTGAAGGATGGCGGGATCGCCGCGCTTCGGCTGGACAAGATGCGCCCGGCGGCGCTGATCCCCTATGACAAGGTGGCCGACAAGGTGAAGGACGGCTGGCTGGCCGAGGAAACCGCCAAGGCGCTGACGGCCCGTGCGGGCGAGATTGCCGCCGCGGTCAAGGCGGGTGGCCAGTTGAACACCTATGGCGCCCCGGTGACCGAACAGCCCGCGCTGCGCCGCGACACGATCGACGGGATGCCCGCCGGGCTGGTGCCCGCGGTGTTCAAGCTGGCAAAGCCGGGCGATGTGGGCACCCTGCAAGAGGGCGACGGCGCCTGGATCTATGTGCTCGACTCGGTCGCGCCGCCCAAGCCCGACGACCCCGAGATGGCGAAGGCGCGCGCGACCTATGCCGCGGGCACCGCACAGGATCTGGGCACCGACAGCTTCGAGCTGTTCGCCAGCGCGATGGTCGCGGGCAGCCGGGTCAGCTTCGACAAGACCGCCATCGCCGCCGTCAACGCCCAGTTCCACTAGGAGGTCCCCGTGCCGCTGACCCCCTCCTACGAGCAGTTCGAGGCCGGCTGGGCCGTTGGCCGCAACCAGGTCGTGACCATGCGGCTTGCGGCCGATCTCGATACGCCGGTCAGCCTGATGCTGAAGCTTGCCGAGGCGCGCAAGGACAGCTTCATGCTGGAAAGCGTCACCGGCGGCGAGGTGCGCGGGCGCTATTCGGTGGTGGGGATGAAGCCCGACCTGATCTGGGATTGCCGCGGGACGGAAAGCCGCATCAACCGGCAGGCGCGCTTCGACCCCGATGCCTTCGAGGTGCTGCCGGGCCATCCGCTCGATACGCTGCGGGCGCTTCTGGCCGAAAGCCGGATCGAGATGCCTGCCGACCTGCCCGCGATCGCGGCGGGGCTGTTCGGCTATCTGGGCTATGACATGATCCGGTTGGTCGAACACCTGCCGAACGTGCCGCGCGACCCGCTGGGGCTGCCGGATGCGGTGATGCTGCGCCCCTCGGTCGTGGCGGTGCTGGACGGGGTGAAGGGCGAGGTGACGGTGGTGTCGCCCGCCTGGGTGGCCTCGGGCCTGTCGGCGCGGGCGGCCTATGCGCAGTCGGCCGAACGGGTGATGGACGCGGTGCGCGATCTGGAACGCGCGGCCACCGGCGAGACGCGCAACCTGGGCGAGGCGG
The DNA here is from genome assembly GCA_027351005.1 of Paracoccaceae bacterium. Classification (GTDB taxonomy): domain Bacteria; phylum Pseudomonadota; class Alphaproteobacteria; order Rhodobacterales; family Rhodobacteraceae; genus Solirhodobacter. The sequence continues at coordinate 4,947 of DAIEJF010000041.1, forward strand.
CGCCGGTCGCGGCGCCGGTGTCGAACTTCACCAAGGCCGACTACATGGCCGCGGTCGAGAAGGCCAAGGATTACATCCGCGCGGGCGACATCTTCCAGGTGGTGCCCAGCCAGCGCTGGAGCCAGGATTTCCCCCTGCCTCCCTTCGCGCTCTACCGCAGCCTGCGGCGCACCAACCCGTCGCCGTTCATGTTCTTCTTCAACTTCGGGGCCTTCCAGGTGATCGGCGCCAGCCCCGAGATCCTGGTGCGGCTGCGCGACGGCGAGATCACGATCCGCCCGATCGCAGGCACCCGCCCGCGCGGCGCCACGCCCGAAGAGGACCGCGCGCTCGAGGCCGATCTGCTGGCCGACCCGAAAGAACGGGCCGAACACCTGATGCTTCTCGATCTCGGCCGCAACGATGTGGGCCGGGTGGCGAAGGTCGGCTCGGTCCATCCGACGGAAAAGTTCATCGTCGAACGCTACAGCCACGTCATGCACATCGTCTCGAACGTGGTGGGCCAGATCGCCGAGGGGCAGGACGCGCTGTCGGCGCTGCTGGCGGGCATGCCCGCGGGCACCGTCTCGGGCGCGCCCAAGGTGCGCGCGATGGAGATCATCGACGAGCTGGAGCCCGAAAAGCGCGGCGTCTATGGCGGCGGGGTCGGCTATTTCGCGGCCAATGGCGAAATGGACATGTGCATCGCGCTGCGCACGGCGGTGCTGAAGGGCCAGAAGCTTTACATCCAGGCCGGGGGCGGCGTGGTCTATGACAGCGACCCCGAGGCCGAGTGGCAGGAAACGGTGAACAAGTCGCGCGCGATCCGCCGCGCGGCCGCAGACGCCGGGCTGTTCGCGCAGCGCAGCAACGGCTGAGCCGGGGCGCGCGCGCTACTTCACCCCCATCGCCGCCGTCACCGGCACCAGCGCCACGTCGTTGCCGCTGGGCCCGTCCAGCCAGTGCTGCAAGGCCGCCAGCGTCTCTGGCGTGGCGGGCGCGGTGACGACCGTGGCGCCGGTCTGCCCGGCGCGGAACGCCGCGCGGTCCAGCGCGCGGCCGATCGCGACCGCATCGCCCGACAGCGTGTCATAGACCTCGGCCGCGGGAACCCTGGCCGTCTTGGCCACCTGCGCCGCCGCATTCAGCCCGCGCGCATAGGTGACAAGCCCATAGCCGCCGTCGCTCAGGATCTAGACCACCCGCTGCGCCATCAGCCGGTTGTCCTGAAACCCGCCCTCCGGCCGGTCGATCACGCCCACGGCCTGCGGCACGGTGCGGAAATAGGCGCTGAACATCTGCGCCAGGTCCGACGGCGTGGCCAGCGGCGGCAGCACGGCATCGGCAATCAGCACCTCGTGTCCCTTCTCGCGGTAGATCGCGGCGGCGTCCTGCGCGTCGGGCACCGTGGGGTCCACCGCAAAGCTGACCGGCAGCCCCGTGCTGGCCAGTGCCTGCGCATCGGCGCTGCCGTCGTCGATCAGCACCACCGCCAGATAGGGGCGGCCCGGCACGATCTCGGCGATCACCCGGTTGCGCAGCAATTGCGAACTGCGCGCCGCATCGGCCGGCGGCGCGGCCTTCACCAGCCCCCCGGCCGGCAGGCCCGGCATCGGCGCCGC
>DAIEJF010000048.1 GCA_027351005.1 Paracoccaceae bacterium
CGGTGAGGTTGCCAAAGACCATCTTCACCGTGTTGAACCTGTAGACGTTGTAAATCGCCTCGCCGCTGGGCTGATCGCCGGCATACTGGTATCCCCGGAACGGATGCGACAGCCGCCCGGTCGCATAGATCGTCGTGGGCGTGGCCTGCACCGAGGTCAGAAAGCCCGCAAAGCTGTAGACAACTTGGCCAGACTGATCGAAGAGCCCCTGCCCGATACCGAACTCCCCAATCCCGCAATAGCGCCCGTCGATGCAGCCCAGACCAGGTTCGCTGATGTTGACCTTGAGCTTGTCGACATCGCGTCCTGGGGCCGACGGGTCGTAAGAGACGTGGAAGATCCAGCCGCTGGCGACAGATGATCCTTCGGAATAGCTGTGCTGATAGATGAACTGGTCGCCAATGGCCGCAGCCGAGACCGGAACGCTCAGCCCGAACAGAAAAAGCAACACCCGCAGCATCCGACACCCCACCTTGCGCAGAACTCATCCTGTGCGGATGCGGCCCGCATCCCGCAGCCGACATCGCGCGATCCCGCGACGATGGCCCTGCCCGATGCGTGCCCCCCGACACCCTCGCGCAAAGTTGAATGCAGGCCCGCGATTCGTTCAAGCCGCAATTCCACCCGCGCGGGTGCCGGGTCGCGGGCGCACCAACCACGGCGTGTCGCCGCGCGCAGGCGCGCTGCGGACAGGTAGCGCGCGCGAACCGAAGCGGCTAACCTGCCCGCGACCCCAGGGCCTGGCTCGGCAGGCCAGAGTGACGCGACGATGGACGAAGACGAAACGCCCCGCTTCATCGCGACCGACGTGAACGACGTGGGCGGCGTTGCGATGCGCGCCGCCTCGGCCTGTGCGCTGGCCATGGCGGCGGCCATCTGGGTGCTGGCGGGCATGCCGCCCGAGGCGCGGCACGAAAGCATCCTGATGCTGATCCCGGCGATCGGGGCGGCGATCGGGCCGTTCTTTCTCATCAGCGGGGTGCGCACGGGGCTCAGGTTGCGCCGCTACGGGCGGTCCACCATCGAGATCGAGCCGCCGGTGCAGGGCGCGCCCCTGCGCGGCATCATCCGCACCGTACGGCCGGTGGATGCGGTCGGCCGCTACCGCATCCGGCTCTGCTGCGAGGACGTGCAGGGCCGCACCGTGTCGACCACGCTGTTCAAGAGCACCTGCCATGTGCCGCATGTGCGGGTGGAATCGACCGTGGGCATCCCCTTCGCCATCGACCCGATGAACGCCGAGGAACACGAAGGCACGGTGGATCGCCTGTTTACCGCCCGCGTCCACTGGCGCATCGAGGTGACGGCAATGACCGAATTCATCGGCTATCATGCCGCCTTCGACATCACAGAACTGCTGAGCGCGGTGGACGATTCCGACGAGGTGGCCTGGTGGCACCAGCCCGAGACGGGCGCCACCGGCCTGCTGCCCTGATCACTCCAGCCGCGCGGGGAACCCCGGCGCGCGCAGGTCGGTGCCCAGCACATCTTCCAGAAGCTTCACGATCTGGGTCGATTGCGCCTCGCCGCCATAGGCCGCGCGGCCCTTGACGAAGGTCTGCTGCGTCAGCCCCGCCAGATCCAGCGGCACCCCGAACTCGCGCCCGAAGCCCATGGCAAAGCCCAGATCCTTCAGCGCCAGATCCATGGTGAAGGCCACGTCATAGCTGCCGTTCAGGATCAGCTGCCCTTCCGTCTCGTGCACGAAGCTGCTGCCCGACGAGGCCGCGATGGCCGCCCAGGCCTTGCCCAGATCCAGCCCGCCGCGCTTGGCCAGCATCAGCGCCTCGCCATCCGCGACCAGATGGATGAAGGCCAGCATGTTGGTGATGACCTTGATGATCGCGGCCGAGCCCAGCGGCCCCATGTGGAAGATCCGGCCCCCGATCGCCTCCAGCGCCGGTCGGTGCAGGGCGAACAGCTCTTCCGGCCCCCCCACCAGCACCGTGATCTCGCACCGCGCGGCCAGATGCACGCCGCCCGTCACCGGCGCCTCGAGCATCTGCACCCCGGTCGATTTCGCCAGCCCCGCCAGCCGCAGCACGTCGTCGCGCCCCAGGGTCGAATTCTCGATCCAGGTCGCGCCCGGCGCCATCGCGGGCAGCGCGCGCGCCAGCACCGCCTCGGACACCGCGGGCGAGGGCAGGCAGGTGAACAGGTGATCGACCCCGGCCGCCAGTTCCTCGGCGGATGCCGCGACCCGCCCCCCCATCGCCGCATGGCGTTCCGACAGCGCGGGGTTGCGGTCATAGACCGTCACGTCGAACCCCTTGCGGATCAGGCTTGCGGCCAGGTTGCCGCCCAGATTTCCAAGGCCGATATAGCCGTATTTCACTTGCGTCACCTGCGTCTCTCCCCGGTCCCGCGCTCAGTTGAAATGGATGCGGTAGGCGCTGCGCACCGCGGCGTCGATCTCAGGGTCCACCATGCAGCCGGCCTTGGCAAGGATCGCGTTCTTGCGCGCGATGGCCCGGTCCAGCAGTTCCGGCTTGCCCGCCTCCACCCATTCCTTCGGGCTCATGCGGTTTCCGACCATCGGGTAGATGTATTCGGTCTGCATCAGGCTCAGCGTCTGCTCCGAGCCCAGATAATGCCCCGGCCCGCCCAGGCAGACCTGCTTCATCGCCTCGATCGACACCTTGTCGTCGGTCACCTCGATGCCGCGCACGCAGCGCATGACCTGCCCCAGGATGTCATCGCCCATCACCAGGCTTTCCAGGCAGAAGCCCAGCAGCGAGGCATGCATCCCCACCGCCTCGTAGCACATGTTCAGCCCCGACAGCCCCGCCAGCACATTGGTGATGCCCTGCTCCCAGCCCGCCTGCATGTCGGGCAGCTTGCTGTCGGAAATGCCCGAGGCAGCCCCCCCCGGCAGGCCGTAGAACTGGTGCATCTGCCCACAGCCCGCCGTCAGCAGCGCCTGCTCCGCGCTGCCGCCCGACATGGCGCCGGTACGCAGGTCGCTCACGAAGGGCCAGGTGCCGAAGATGCAGGGATGGCCCGGCACCATCGCATTCACATAGACCAGCCCCGCCAGGCATTCGGCCACCGCCTGCACGATCGACAGCGCGATCGGCGCGGGCGAGGTCGCCCCCGCCTGCCCGGCCGACAACAGAAGGATCGGCATGCCGCCCTCCACGCACAGTTCCATCGTGCGGCAGCTCTCTTCGGCGAATTTCATCGGCGGCACGACGAAACAGTTGGAATTGCTGACGAAGGGGCGCTCGCGCCACTTCTTCTCGCCGCCCGCGATCATGTGCAGCAGCTCGAAACAGCCCTTCACATGCGCCGGGTCGCTGAACGAGGTGCCGACATGCTTCGCAGTGCCCGCGCAGCAG
>DAIEJF010000052.1 GCA_027351005.1 Paracoccaceae bacterium
GCGCCGGTTCTCGCGGCGCCCGATGCGGGGGCGCAGGTCGCAGAGCTTGGCCGGGGGGCGGTGGATCAGTAGGCGCGGATCAGGCCGACAAGGCGGCCCTGCACCTTCACACGGGTGTCGGGCAGGATCCGCGCCTCGTACGCGGGGTTCGCAGCCTCGAGCACAACCATCCCGCCGCGGCGGCGATAGCGTTTCAGCGTCGCCTCGGCATCGTCGACAAGCGCCACCACGATGTCGCCCACCTCGGCGGTGGCCTGTTCGCGGATCACCACGATGTCGCCGTCGTTGATCCCGGCCTCGATCATCGAGTCGCCCCGCACCTCCAGCGCGTAATGCTGGCCGCGCCCGCCCAGCATCGCGCCCGGCACGGCGATGGTCCGAGACACCTCCTGGATCGCCTCGATCGGGGTGCCCGCGGCGATGCGGCCCATCACCGGCAGTTCCAGCGCATGCACCGTTTCGACCGGGATCGCCGCTGCGGGGCGGTCGGCGCGGTCACCCTGGATCACGCGGGGTGTGAACCCCTCCTTCTCCATCGCGTCGGGAAGCTTCAGGATTTCCAGCGCCCGCGCGCGATGCGGAAGGCGGCGGATGAACCCCCGTTCCTCAAGCGCGGTGATCAGCCGGTGGATGCCCGATTTCGATCGCAGGTCCAGCGCGTCCTTCATTTCGTCGAAGGACGGGGGCACCCCGTCACGTTGCATGCGGGTATTGATGAAATCCAGCAATTCCAACTGCTTGCGGGTCAGCATCCGGCGGCCTCCGGCTTGATGTTCGATCTATGTTCTAGCCGTGTTCCCGCTTTGTGTCAACCCCCGCGGGGGTCAGAGCGGCAGGTAGCCCACCTCGTCGCCCGCGCGGCGCGGGCCGTCCCCCATCGGTCGGATCAGAAGCGCGCCCGCCTCGGCCAGAACGCCCAGTAGCGCGCTGTCCTGCCGGGCGAAGGGTGCGATCTGGGGCAGCCCGTCGCCGGGGATCAGGCGCGCGCGCATGTAATGGGTGCGCGGGCCGGTGGGGCCCACATCTTCGGCCAGCACCGCGCGCAGCGGCTTCGGGGCCACATCCGTCAGCCCCAGAAGGCGGCGGATCGCAGGAAGCAGGAAGAGATGGCCGCAGACGATGGCCGACACCGGGTTGCCCGGCAGCCCCAGCATCGCCGCCTGCCCAAGCCGGCCCGCCATCAGCGGTTTGCCGGGGCGCATGGCGATCTTGTAGAAGGCCCGCTCCATCCCCAGCCCGGCCGCGACCTTGCCCACAAGATCATGATCGCCGACCGAGGCGCCGCCGATCGTCACCACAAGATCCGCGCCCTCGGCCAGGCCCAGCACGGTCGTCAGCGCGGCTTCAGTGTCGCGCGCGATGGGCAGCAGCCGCACCTCGGCGCCCTCGGCCTCGGCCATGGCATTCAGCGCGTAGGTGTTCGAGGCCACGATCTGGTCGGCCCCCGGCTCTTCGCCGGGCATCACCAGCTCGTCTCCGGTGGGGATCAGCGCCACGACCGGGCGGCGGCTGACCGGCACAAGGGCAAGGTTCATCGCGGCCAGAAGCGCCAGATCGGCCGGCCGCAGGCGGCGGGGGGCGGCGATGCGGTCCCCCGCGGCAAAATCGCTGCCCTGTGCGCGCACGTTGGTGCCGCGGTCCAGCCGGTCGCCCAGCACGATCCGGTCGCCCGTGCGCGTCACGTCTTCCTGGATCACCACGCGGTCGGCGCCCGCGGGCATCGGCGCGCCGGTGAAGATGCGCAGCGCCTGCCCGGGGCCGAGCGCACCCGCGAAGGCGTGGCCGGCCCCGGCCTCGCCCACCACGGCGAAGGCCATGCCGGGGGCCACCGGGCCCATCACCGCGTATCCGTCCATCGCCGAGGCGGGAAACGGCGGCTGGTCGCGCCGCGCCACCGCATCGGCGGCCAGCACCCGGCCCGCAGCGGCGGTCAGCGGCACCTCTTCGGGGCCCAGCGGGGTCAGCAGCGCCAGCACCCGCGCCAGCGCGTCTTCCACCGGGATCATGGCGCGGCGTAGCGGCCGGATTTGCCGCCCTCTTTCATCAGAAGCCGGATGCCGCCGATTTCCATCCCCTTTTCCACTGCCTTCAGCATGTCATAGACCGTCAGCGCCGCAACGGTGACGGCGGTCAGCGCCTCCATCTCGACCCCGGTCTGCCCCGAGGTCTTGACCGTCGCCACGATCCGCACCCCCGGCAGGGTGTCATCGGCCACGAGATCAAGCGTGACCCGGGTGATCGGCAGCGGATGGCAAAGCGGGATCAGATCGGCGGTCTTCTTGGCCGCCATGATCCCCGCAAGCCGCGCCACCCCCAGCACGTCGCCCTTCCTGGCGGTGCCCTGCACCACATGGGCAAGCGTTTCGGGGGCCATCACCACATGGCCTTCGGCAACGGCCACACGGTCTGTGACCGGCTTGCCCGACACGTCGACCATGTGGGCGCGGCCCTCGGCGTCGAAATGGGTCAGCATCACAGCCCCCCCTGCGGCACCAGCGGGTCGGCCAGCAGCGCGCGCGTGGCCTCGGCCACATCGGCCTGCCGCATCAGGCTTTCCCCGATCAGGAAGGCGCGCACGCCATAGCGCGCCAGCGCGGCCAGGTCGGCGGGCGTCGACAGGCCGCTTTCGCTGACCAGCGTGCAGCCCTCGGGCGCCAGCCGGGCGAGGCGGCGGGTGGTGTCGAGGCTGACCTCGAACGTGTGCAGGTTGCGGTTGTTGACGCCCAGCAGCGGCGATTTCAGCCGCTGCGCGCGCTCCAGCTCTGCCTCGTCATGCACCTCGATCAGCACGTCCATGTCCCAGCCCATCGCCGCGGCCTCAAGCTCGGCCGCCTGCGCGTCCGACAGCGAGGCCATGATCAGCAGCACGCAGTCGGCCCCCCAGGCGCGCGCCTCGGCCACCTGATAGGGATCGTAGAGGAAATCCTTGCGCAGCACCGGCAGCTTCACCGCGTCGCGCGCCGCACCGAGGTATTCGGGCGCGCCCTGGAACGAGGGGGCGTCGGTCAGCACCGACAGGCAGGCGGCGCCCCCTTCGGCATAGGCGCGCGCAAGGGCCGGCGGATCGAAATCGGCGCGGATCAGCCCTTTCGAGGGGCTGGCCTTCTTGATCTCGGCAATGAGCCCGTAGCCCGTGCGCGAGGCGCGGTTCAGCGCGGCGTGGAAACCCCGGGGCGGCGCGGCGTCGCGGGCCGCGGCCTCGAGGTCTGCGAGCGGGCGGGCGGCCTTGGCAGCGGCGATCTCGTCGAGCTTGTAGGCCTTGATGCGGTCAAGAATGGTGCTCATGCGACAGAGGTAACAAGGGTTTGCGGGGAAGGGAAGCGGGGGCTGCCTGCCCCCGCACCCCCGGGGATATTTTTGCCAGAAAGAAGGGGGCTCAGGTGGCGCACCAGTCGATCGGGGCCTTGCCCTGCGCCGCAAGCCAGGCATTGACGGCCGAGAAGGGGCGGCTGCCGAAGAAGCCGCGCCGGGCCGAGAGCGGCGAGGGATGGGCGGAGGCGAGGATGAGGTGGCGCGCAGGGTCGGTGAAGGGGCGGGCCAGCGTATCGGCCTGCCGCCCCCAGAGCAGGAAGGCGAGTGGCCGGGGGGCGAGGGCGGCCAGCACCTCGGTCACCAGCGCGCCCCAGCCCCAGTCGGCGTGGCCGTTGGCCTGGCCCGCGGGCACGGTCAGCGCGGTGTTGAGCAGCACCACCCCCTGCCGCGCCCAGGGCGTGAGATCGCCCGACGCGGGGCGGCAGCCCAGATCGGCCTGCATCTCGGCGAAGATATTGGCAAGCGAGCGGGGCAGGGCCACCCCGGGCGCCACCGAGAAGGCGAGCCCGTCGGCATGGCCCGGCGTGGGGTAGGGGTCTTGCCCCAGGATCAGCACCCGCGCGCGGTCGGGCGGCACCAGGTCAAGCGCGCGAAAGATCGCGGGCGGGGCGGGCAGCACGGGGCCGGGTTCGGCCGCGAGCCGGGCTTCCAGCGCGGGCCAGCGGGTGCGAAAGAAGGGCAGGTGGGCCCAGCCCGCAGGCAGCGGCGTCATGCGGCCTTCGTCGCGCGGGCCAGCGCCTCGACCTTGGCGCGGGCGGCGCCGCTGTCGAGGCTTTGGCGCGCGATCGCCACGCCCTGCGGCAGGCTGTCGGCGCGGCCCGCCACGATCAGCGCGGCGGCGGCATTGAGCAGCACCGCGTCGCGATAGGCCCCCGGCGTGCCATCCAGGAGTGCGCGGAACGCCTGCGCGTTTTCGGCCGGGGTGCCGCCCAGGATCGCTTCGAACGGGTGGCGCGGCAGGCCCGCCTCTTCGGGCGTCACGGTGAATTCGGTGATCTGGCCCGCGTCGAGCGCCGCGACCTTTGTGGGCGCCGCGATCGACAGCTCGTCCGTGCCGTCGCCCCCGTGGACAAGCCAGGCCTTTTCCGAGCCGAGCGCGCGCAGAACCTCGGCCATCGGCCGGATCAGCCGGTCGGTGAAGGCGCCGGTGAGCTGGCGCCGGACGCCGGCGGGATTGGTGAGCGGGCCGAGGATGTTGAAGAGCGTGCGGGTGCCCAGCTCGATCCTGATTGGGCCGACGTGGCGCATGGCCGGGTGGTGCATCGGCGCCATCATGAAGCCGATGCCGGTTTCGGCGATGGCGCGCTGCACCACGTCGGGGCCGACCATGACGGTGATGCCCAGTTCCGTCAGCGCATCGGCCGAGCCGGACTTCGACGACAGGTTGCGGTTGCCGTGCTTGGCCACCGTCACGCCCGCGCCCGCCACCACGAAGGCCGCGGCGGTCGAGATGTTCAGCGTGCCCTTGCCGTCGCCCCCGGTGCCCACGATGTCGATGGCGCCGTCCGGCGCGCTGACCTTGTGGCAATGCGCCCGCATGACCGAGGCGGCGGCGGCATATTCGTCGACCGTCTCGCCCCGGGTGCGCAGCGCCATGAGAAGGCCGCCCATCTGCGCGGGCGTGGCATCCCCGCGAAAGAGGATGTCGAAGGCGCGTTCGGCCTCGTCGCGGGTCAGCGGGCGGTCGGCGGCCGCGGCGATCAGCGGCTTCAGCGCATCGCTCATGCCGCCACCCGCGCGAGGTCGAGGAAGTTTTCCAGAAGCTGGTGGCCGTGTTCCGAGGCGATGGATTCGGGGTGGAACTGCACGCCTTCGATCGGCTTCTCGCGGTGCCGGAGGCCCATGATCGTGCCGTCTTCCAGCCAGGCGGTGACCTCGAGTTCGGGCGGAAGGCTGGCGCGGTCCACCACCAGGCTGTGATAGCGGGTGGCAAGGAAGGGCGAGGGCAGGCCGCGGAAGACGCCCTGGCCGCGGTGATGCATGGCGCCCATCTTGCCATGCACGATTTCATGGCAGCGCACGACGCGGCCGCCGAAGGCCTGGCCGATGGTCTGATGGCCGAGGCAGACGCCCAGCAGCGGGATGCCCGCCTGGGCGGCGGCGGCGGTCAGCGGCAGGCAGATCCCCGCCTCGGTTGGGGTGCAGGGGCCGGGCGACAGAACGATGCCCGCCGGGCGCATCGCCAGCGCCTCTTGCACCTCGATGGCGTCGTTGCGGCGCACGACGACATCCGCCCCAAGCTCGGCCAGGTAGTGCAAGAGATTGTAAGTGAAGCTGTCGTAGTTATCGATCAGCAGCAGCATGGCGCCTGTCCTTTGCCGGCCGCGGGGCGGGGGGCGGTTCTGGGGGTGAACCCCGGGAATTGTCGGGCTATACATGGGCAGAGCCGCGCGGCCGGGTCAAGGGCGGGCAACGCCCGGGCCGGGGTGGGCGGGTGGCACGGGATCGGACGAAGCAGGAGGCGGGCGTGCGCGGGGAAACGGTGGCGGGGCTGGTGGCCGGGCTGGTGGTGTCTGTGGCTGCGCTGTCGCTGGTCTCTGTGACGCTGCCGCCGCCGGGCGGCGTGCGGGTGGCCCCGGTGGCGGTGCCTGCGCCTGCGCCGGCCTCGGCCCCGGCGCCCGGCGTCAGCACCGCGGCG
>DAIEJF010000057.1 GCA_027351005.1 Paracoccaceae bacterium
CCGCCCCCTCCGCCGAACAGGCCCCCGCGGCCGAGTAAGGGGCGCCCCGCGGGGGGCGCCTGCCGACCCCCCCCGGTCTGCCCTCCCGGTCAGCGCCCCAGGCCGCGCGCCAGGGCGCAGAAGGCCTCCAGCCCGATCTCCTCCGCCCGCGCCGTGGGTTCGATCCCCGCGGCGCGCAGGCGATCCTCCAGATCGGGCGCCAACCCCTTCAGGCTCGCCCGCAGCATCTTGCGCCGCTGGTTGAAGGCCATGGCCACCACCCTCTCCAGCACCGCCGGATCCGCCGGATGGCGCGGCGCGGGCAGCGCGACGATCTGCACCACCGCCGAGGAAATCTTCGGCGGCGGGGTAAAGGCCTCGGGAGGCAGCGTCATCACGATCCGCGCATCGGCCCGCCACTGCACCATCAGCGCCAGCCGCCCATAGGCTTTCGATCCGGGCCGTGCCACGATCCGCTCGGCCACCTCCTTCTGGAACATCAGCGTCAGGCTCTGCCAGAACGGCGGCCAGACGGCGGGCGTCATCCAGCGGATCAGAAGTTCGGTGCCGACGTTGTAGGGCAGGTTGGCCACAACCTTCACCGGCGGCGTCAGATGCGCCAGCGCGTCCACCGCCAGCGCGTCGCCCTCCAGCACCTCCAGCCGCCCCGGATAGGCCGCGGCCACCTCCGCCAGCGCGGGCAGGCAGCGGCTGTCCTTCTCGACCGCCAGCACACGGCGCGCGCCCTCGGCCAGAAGCCCGCGCGTCAGCCCGCCGGGGCCGGGGCCCACCTCCAGCACATCGGCCCCCGACAGGTCGCCCGCCGCCCGCGCGATCTTCGCGGTCAGGTTCAGATCCAGCAGGAAATTCTGCCCCAGGCTCTTCTTCGCCGCCAGCCCGTGTGCCGCGATCACCTCGCGCAGCGGCGGCAGCCCGTCGATCGCAGCCAAAGCGTCACCCTTTCTTTCTGGCCCAAATATCCTCGGGGGGGCAGACAGCCCCCCACGTCATCCCCGGCCCTGGCCCCGCGCCGCCGCCATCTCCGCGGCCATCCGCAGCGCGGCGATCAGGCTCGTGGGGTCGGCAATCCCGCGCCCCGCGATGTCGAAGGCCGTGCCATGGTCGGGCGAGGTGCGCACGAAGGGCAGCCCCAGCGTCACATTGACCCCGCCCGCAAAGTCGATCGTCTTGATCGGGATCAGCGCCTGGTCGTGATACATGCAGACCGCCGCGTCATAGCGGGCCCGCGCGGCGGGGTGGAACATCGTGTCGGCGGGCAGCGGCCCGGTCAGGTCCATCCCCTCGGCCCGCAGCCGCTCCAGCAGCGGGATGATCAGCGCGATCTCCTCGCCCCCCATCGCGCCGCCTTCGCCCGCGTGCGGGTTCAGCCCCGCCACCGCGATGCGCGGGGCGGGCAGGCCGAAATCGCGGATCAGGCCCGCGCGGGTGATGCGGATCGTCTCTTCCAGCAGCCCGCCCGTCAGCGCGCCCGGCACCTCGGCCAGCGGGATGTGGATGGTGGCGGGCACCACCCGCAGCGCGGGGGCGGCCAGCATCATCACCACGCGGTCCACCCCGGCCAGATGGGCCAGGAATTCGGTATGGCCCGGAAAGGCGAAGCCCGCGCCATCCTTCAGCGCCTTCTTGTGGATGGGCGCCGTGGTCAGCGCCGAACAGGCGCCCGCCTGCACCAGCCGCACGCCCTCGGTGATGGCGGCGATGACGCCCGCGGCGTTCGGCCCATGCGGGACGCCGGGTGTCGCGGGGGCGGCGAAGGCCACCGGCCCGACCGGCAGCGCGCGGGCCGCGACCGCGGCC
>DAIEJF010000060.1 GCA_027351005.1 Paracoccaceae bacterium
TGCCGCGGGGTCATATTCGCCGTGGTTCGCCTCGGCAAAGCCCGCAAAGCCCAGCTTCACCCCGTTGGCGAAGGTGTGGCTGCCGTTCGCGGAAATGCGGTTCGACCAGTAGCCGTCCTTCTGCCCGTTCGCGCTGCTGCCGGTCAGGCCCACGGTGCCGTCGGTTCCGGCATGGCTGAGCGTCACGGCCAGATCGCTGTCCTTCGTCTTGACCGTGGTGGCGAAGCTGAGGTTTGCGGTGCCATAGGTGCCGACCTCGGCCGCTGTGTAATAATGCACGCCCGCTTCGGTGGCATGGCGGCTGGTGATGTCGATCACCCCCCCCACCGCCGAAGACCCGTAAAGCGCCGATTGCGAGCCCTTCAGGATCTCCACGCTCTGGATGCCCGCGGTCGACAGGTGGCCGAAGTCGAAGGCGACTTGCGTGCCCGAAGGGTCGGTCACGTCGATCCCGTCGACCAGCACCGCCACGTCATAGCTGGGCGCGCCGCGGACCGAGACATAGGCCTGCTGGCCCACGCCGCCCTTGGGCGTGATGGTGATGCCGGGCTGGTAAGCCAGCGCGTTCACCACGCTGCCCTGCGCGGCATCCTGCAGATCCTGCGCGGTCACCACATCGACGGTGGCGCCGACCTTGTTCACGGCGGTCGGTTCCAGATTGGGGGAAACGACGATCTCGCCCAGATCGAAGCTCTGGGCCCCGGCGGCCAGCGGGGCGGCAGCCAGTGCGAGAGGAAGAAGCAGCTTCATTGTCCATGCCTTCGGAAGCGCGGGGGGGCCGCGCGGAACAGGGTTGGTCCTTGGAGGGCAGGGGCCCGCCGCAGACGGTGACTGTCACCACTGCGGACTGACCGCTTCCAAGGCACGCCCCGCGCCCGGAGAGGGTGAACACCTCGGCAGGTCTCCTGGCTCGCGGGTCGTCGCTCGGGTCGGCCTTCCCGAGGCCAGGGGGCCCCAGTGGCATTGTCGACCGTCGCTCGCCGCTTACAGTTGCGGGGGCAGCCGCGGATTTGGGGATGGCCCCGCACCGCATTCCCTTTTGCCCGGGCGGTCGTGCCCGGAACCGAAGTGCCCCCTGCGTAGTCCAATTCACGGGTCTGTCAAGCGCCTGCGCGCGTCACGCCGGGCGGCAAAAGCGACATCGGCGCGGCGCGCGCGGGGGCGCCGGGCAAAAGCGACAGCCGCGGCGCCGTCTTTGGCATGGACAGCGCCGCCCGGCGCCTTAGGCTCGGGCAAAACCGGGGAGGGTCAGATGATCGAAGGCTTCGGCGCGATGGACGCCACCGCCATGGCCGCACTGGTGGCGCGGGGCGAGGTGAGCCCCGGCGAGTTGCTGGACAGCGCGCTCGAGGCGGTCGGGCGGCTGAACCCGGCGCTGAACGCCGTGGTGCTGATGCAAGAGGCGGTGGCCCGCCGGATGATCGCCGACGGCCTTCCGCGCGGGCCCTTCCGCGGTGTGCCCTTCCTGCTCAAGGATCTGGGCTGCGAGGCGGTCGATTTCCCCTCGCACAACGGCTCGCGCCTGTGGGCGAACACCCGCTATCCGCGTGATTCGGCGATCTACGCGCGCATCCGGGCGACCGGTGTGGTGCCCTTCGGGCGCACGACCGCCCCCGAGGGCGGGATCGGCCCTGCGACCGAGGCCGCGGTCTATGGCGGCCCTACGCGCAACCCCTGGGATCTTGCGCGCACGCCGGGCGGATCGTCCGGTGGGGCGGGGGCGGCCGTGGCGGCGGGGATCGTGCCTGCCGCGCATGGGTCGGACGGCGGCGGCTCGGTGCGCATCCCGGCGTCGTCCTGCGGGCTTTTCGGGTTCAAGCCGACGCGGGCGCGCCTGCCCGATGGCCCCTATGCGGGCGAAGGCTGGGCCGGCATGGCGATCGACGGGTTCCTGACGACATCGGTCCGCGACACGGCGACGTTCCTCGACGCCTGCGAGGGCGCCGACCTTGGCGCGCCCTACTGGGCGCCGCCGCTCGCGCGCAGCCATGCCGATGCGATCAGCCGCCCGCCGCGGCGGCTGCGGGTCGCGCTCTGCGATACCACGCTGACCGGCGCCCCGATCCACCCCGACTGCGCCGCGGCCGTCCATGCCGCCGGGCGGCTGCTCGAGGATCTTGGTCATCACGTCGCGCCCGCGCGCCCGCAGGCCGACACCGAGACGATGATGCGCGCCTGGACCGACATCGTTGCCTGCGGCGCGGCCCTGTCGGTGCAGAAATCGCTGGCCGGCCGCCCGCCGACCGTTGATGACATCGAGGGCGTCACCCGCGGCGCGGTGGCCCATGCCGCCACCATTTCCGGCGCCCGCTACCTTGAGGCGGTGGGGCAGGTGCATGCCTATGGCCGCCAGATGGCCGCCTTCTTCGAGCCCTGGGACATCCTGCTGACCGCGACCCTGGCCGAGCCGCCCGCCGCCATCGGCCGCTTTGCCCATGACACCGAGGATTATGTGGGCTTCCGCATCGGGCCGCAGGGCGTCTTTGCCTATTCGCCCTTCTGCGCGGCCTTCAACGCCTCGGGCCAGCCTGCGGCGTCTGTCCCGTTGCACATGACCGCCGGGGGGCTGCCGGTCGGCATCCACCTGGCCGCGCCCTTCGGCGCCGACGAGGAACTGATCGCGCTTTGCGCCGAACTTGAAGCCGCCGCCCCCTGGGCCCACCGCCGCGCCCCCCTGCATGTGTGACCGATGACCGACCTCACCAGCCTTTCCGCCTCTGCCCTGTCCGCCATGATTGCCGCCCGCAGCGTCTCTGCGGTCGAGGTGATGCAGGCGCATCTGGACCGCATCGCGCGGGTGAAC
>DAIEJF010000062.1 GCA_027351005.1 Paracoccaceae bacterium
GATCAGCGCGGCGTCCTGCCAGATCGGCTGGCCATCCTGCCGCCAGTACAGCGAGAAGGTCCAGCGCGGCAGCGTCTCGCCCGGATACCACTTGCCCTGCCCGTAATGCAGGAAGCCGCCCGGCGCGAAGCGGTCGCGCAGTCGGCGGATCAGCCGGTCGGCCAGGATGCGCTTGGTCGGGCCAACGGCGGCGGTGTTCCATTCGGGGCTTTCGAAATCGTCGATCGACACGAAGGTGGGCTCGCCCCCCATCGTCAGCCGCACGTCGCCGTCCCGAAGAGCGTCGTCCACCTTGCGGCCCAGCGCGTTCAGCCGGTCCCAAGCCGCGTCGCTGAACGGCTTGGTGATGCGCGGATGCTCGGCCACCCGGGTCACCGTCATGGCGAAATCGAACCCCACCTCGGCCTGCCCGGCATAGCCGCCCGAGATCGGCGCGGCGGTGCGGTAATGCGGGGTGGCGGCCAGCGGAATGTGGCTTTCCCCGGTCAGAAGCCCAGAGGTCGGGTCCAGCCCGATCCAGCCCGCGCCGGGGATATAGACCTCGGCCCAGGCGTGCAGGTCGGTGAAGTCCACCGCGGTCCCCGAGGGGCCGTCGAGCGCCTTCAGGTCGGGCTTGAGCTGGATCAGGTAGCCCGAGACAAAGCGCGCGGCAAAGCCCAGGTGCCGCAGCGCCTGCACCAGAAGCCAGGACGAATCCCGGCACGAGCCGGTGCCGCGGGCAAAGGTGTCCTCGGGGCTCTGCACACCGGGTTCCATGCGGATGACATAGCCCACCTCGCGCGCCACCTGCGCGTTCAGCCCCACCACGACATCCACCGTGCGCTGCCGCCCCTTGGGCACCCGGTCCAGAAAGGCCTGCAACGCGGGGCCCGCGGGCTCGGGCCTGCGGTAGATCGTCAGGTCGTCGGCCACGTCCGGCGGGTAGTCGAACGGCCAGGTCTCTGCCGCCTCTTCCACGAAGAAGTCGAAGGGGTTGTAGACCGTCATGTCGGCCACCAGATCGACCTCGATCTTCAGCTCGCGCACGGGCTCTGGAAAGACGTAGCGTGCCAGCCAGTTGCCGTAGGGGTCCTGCTGGTGGTTCACGAAATGCGGCTGCGGCCCGACCTTCAGCGCATGCGAGATCACCCGCGTCCGGCTGTGCGGCGCGGGGCGCAGCCGGATCACCTGCGGGCCGAGGATCACCGGCGTGTCGTAGGTGTAATGCGTCAGATGGTGGATCGCGGCCTTGATCGACATGGGGCTTCCCGGTTCAGGTTGGGGCACCGTCCCATAAATCGGACGGGCAAACTAGCGCCTTCCTGGGCTAGCAAACCCCGGCCGAGCCCGGGACATCGGCGGGCCACCGCGGGCCCAGGGGCGGCCGCGCGGGGCCGGGGCGCCGCGAAAAGCGGCAGCTTCCCGGAAGGTGCCCGAATTCCGCGCAGCCTGCGGCAGGGCGGGCCGCGGCCCGGCATTCGGCGGAAGGGCCAACTTTCGCCTTTCCCGCCGCCGGGCGTTCAGGCTATCACGATCCCGCCGCGGCCCCGTAGCTCAACTGGATAGAGCAAGGACCTTCTAAGTCCGAGGTTGAGGGTTCGATTCCTTCCGGGGTCGCCAGCGGCCGTTCCCTCCCCGCCCCGTCATGCGCCAGACGCCAGAGCCATGCGCGCAGCGCATCTCTGGAATACGACTTCATCCGATGTGCCCGGCGGGAAGGGCGCCTATCTCTGCACCGCAGAAAGACACAGAGATTCGATCCACAAGGACGCTGACCATGACCACCATCACCACGAACGCCCCCGCCCGCACCGCTGCCGGTACCGGCCTGCGCGCGCTGGTGCAGACCTTCCTCCGCCGCCGCGCCGTCGAGCGCCAGGTCTATGCGGAACTGTCCGCCCTGACCGAGCGCGAGCTGGCCGACATCGGCCTGCACAGCGGCATGATCGCGCAAGTCGCGCGTGAATCGGCCCGCGCCGCCTGAGCGGCCGTTGGCTGCGCGACCGGCCCCGGGGGTCAGGCCCCCGCCCGCCGGTCGGGCAGCACGCAAAGCATCTCGTACAGCAGGTTCGCCGCCACCAGCGCCGTGTTTCCCGACGGGTCGTAGGGCGGCGAGACCTCGACCAGATCGCAGCCGACAAGGTTGAGCCCGGCGCAGCCGCGCACGATCTCCAGCGCCTGCCAGATCGTGAGCCCGCCCACCTCGACCGTGCCGGTGCCCGGCGCGAAGGCCGGATCCAGGCTGTCGATGTCGTAGCTGAGGTAGCAGGGCGCGTCGCCGATCTTCGCGCGCACCTCGGCCATCAGCGGCACCAGCGACCGGTGCCAGCAGGCCTCGGCCTGCACCACCGTCCAGCCCTTGTTGCGGCCCCAGTCGAAATCCTCGGGCGCGTAGCCGGTGCCGCGCAGGCCGATCTGGAACACCCGGTCGTTCAGCAGGCAGCCGTCCTCCCACGCGCGGCGGAAGGGGCAGCCATGCGCCACCTTCTCGCCGAACATCGTGTCGTTGATGTCGGCATGCGCATCCACATGGATCAGCGCGACGGGGCCGTATCTTTCCTTCATCGCCCGCAGGATGGGCCAGGTCAGCGTGTGATCGCCCCCCAGCGTCAGCGGAATCGCCCCGTGTGCGAGGATGCCGCGATAATGGGCGGTGATGATGTCGACCGTCTTCTTCAGGTCGAAGGTGTTGATCGGCACGTCGCCGATGTCGGCCACCTGCATCCGTTCGAAGGGGGCGGCGCCGGTGGCCATGTTGTAGGGCCGCAGCATCCGGCTTTCATCGCGGATCTGGCGGGGGCCAAGCCGGGTGCCGGGCCGGTTCGAGGTGCCGATGTCCATCGGGATGCCGACGAAACAGGCATCCAGCCCCGCCGCCGTGTCCTGCACCGGCAGCCGCATCATGCTGGCGGGCCCGCCGAAGCGGGGCATCTCGTTGCCGCCCAGCGGCTGGTTGTAGCGGGTCATGCCATCTCTCCCTGCCCTGCCCGACCGGGATCGTAGCGCGGCCGCGCCCCGCGCGACAGGGGGCCGCCGAAGGATGCGGCAGGCGGCCGGGCGAATGCACGGCAAACGGGCAAATGCCGCCGGGGCAGACGCCGCCGCTGCTGAAGCGTTGCCCGGATCGCTGCATTGCAGAATCGTGGTCTGGCGGGAGCCCTCGGGCCCCGGCCTGGAAACTGTGCGGCGCGCCTGTCTGCGAAAACCCGACGCGCCGCACATGCAACGCAAACAGACGCTGCGGGGGCAGCATACCCTAGCCGGACCGGCAGCGCCATGCGCGCCGGTGCGGGCCGGGCGCGCCCCCGCCCCAACGGGGGAAGTCCACGTGAACGTTACTCGCAGAAACCTTCTGGGCGGCATCGCCGCGATCGGCGCCGCGCCGCTTCTGGCGCCGCTGCGCGGCTGGGCCGCCGAAGACACGATCAAGGTCGGCATCCTGCATTCGCTGTCCGGCACCATGGCGATTTCGGAAACCACGCTGAAGGACGTGATGCTGATGCTGATCGCCGAGCAGAACGCCAAGGGCGGCGTGCTGGGCAAGAAGCTGGAGGCGGTCGTGGTCGACCCCGCCTCGAACTGGCCGCTCTTTGCCGAGAAGGCGCGCGAGCTGGTCAGCCAGGACAAGGTCGCCGCCGTCTTCGGCTGCTGGACATCGGTGTCGCGCAAGTCGGTGCTGCCGGTGTTCAAGGAACTGAACAGCATCCTGTTCTACCCGGTGCAGTACGAGGGCCAGGAAAGCGAACGCAACGTCTTCTACACCGGGGCCGCGCCGAACCAGCAGGCGATCCCGGCGGTGGACTACCTGATGAGCGCCGACGGCGGCGGCGTGAAACGCTGGGTGCTGGAGGGGACCGACTACGTCTACCCGCGCACCACCAACAAGATCCTCGAGGCCTACCTGAAGTCGAAGGGCGTGGCCGACGAGGACATCATGATCAACTACACGCCCTTCGGTTTCTCCGACTGGCAGACCGAGGTCAGCAAGATCAAGGCCTTCGGCGCCGCGGGCAAGAAGACCGCGGTGGTGTCCACCATCAACGGCGATGCCAACGTGCCGTTCTACAAGGAACTGGGCAACCAGGGCATCAAGGCCGAGGACATCCCCGTGGTCGCCTTCTCGGTCGGCTAGGAAGAGCTTGCCGGGCTGGACACCAAGCCGCTGGTGGGACACCTGGCGGCCTGGAACTATTTCGAGTCGATCAAAACGCCGGAAAACGCGGCCTTCATCGAGGCCTGGCACAAGTTCACCGGCAACCCCAAGCGGGTGACGAACGACCCGATGGAGGCGCATTACATAGGCTCCAACATGTGGGTGAAGGCGGTGGAGAAGGCGGGCACGACCGACGCCGACAAGGTGATCGACGCGCTGCCCGGCACCGAGGCGCCGAACCTGACCGGCGGCATGTCGAAGATGCTGCCCAACCACCACATCACCAAGCCCGTCTACATCGGCGAGATCCAGGAAGACGGGCAGTTCGATGTGGTCTGGAAGACGCCCGATCTCGTGCCGGGCGAACCATGGTCGCCGTATCTGGCGGAATCGAAAGACCTCGTGTCCGACTGGGTGACGCTGAAATGCGGCAACTACGACAAGGTCAAGCAAGTCTGCCTCGGCGCCAACGGCTGATCCGCGGCAATCAGGGGGGCGGGGCGCGCGCGCCCTGCCCCCGACGAACCCGACCCATCGGGAGGAGTGTGCCGATGACTTCCCTGTTGCGGGCGCTGGCCCTGCTTCTGGCGCTGGGCTGCGCCGGGGCGGCCGCGGCCCAGGATTTCGCGGGCCTGATCGCGGCCCTGCCGGGCGGCAGCTACGCCGACCGCGCCAAGGTGGTGAAGGACCTGGGCGTGACGGGCGACCCGCGCGCGCTTGTGGTGCTGCGGGCGCTGGCGGCGGATGACCTGAAGGTGATGCCCGATGGCACCCCGGTGATCGTGGATGACAAGACCGGCGCCGCGGTGGCCGCCGTCGATGGCAGCGACAGGGGCACCCCCGCGGCC
>DAIEJF010000068.1 GCA_027351005.1 Paracoccaceae bacterium
ACGGCGCCCACGTCCCTGACCCCCGCCCCGGCCCCTGCCGACTGAGGCGCCGCCGACACACTCGCCGTGCCGCGCCGCGCAAAACCGCCCGCGCCCGCCGCCGCCGCTTGGTTGGCCCCCCGGCCTGCCGTACCCTTGGCCCAGAGGCAGTTCCCCAGGGCCCCGCCAGAGGGCCGAGACCGGAGACCATCGCGCATGACACCCGACGCGGGCCGCCCCGCCCGGTGCCAGATCCCCTGCATTGCCGCGTCTTGCGCCCGCAGCGCGCAGGACGGCGTAGGGCCATCCGCGCGCCCGTTCCGGATCGCCCCGGGTCAGTCCTGCCTAAGGGCCCTGTATGGCACCCGCACCCTGCCCCGACAGACAGGTCGGGTGCCCGGATGAGCGAACCGGCCGCCCCGCGCGGCGGGCTCGCGCGGCCCGCGCTTCTGCTCCTGTCGGGGAACCTGTCGGGGTATCTGCTGCTCTTTGCGCGCAACCTTCTGGTGGCGCGGATGATTTCGGTGCCGGATTACGGCATCGCCTCGACCTTCCTTCTGACGATGTCGGTGGTCGAGATGATGTCGGCGCTGGGGATCCAGCAGCAGTTGATCCTGCGCAAGGATGGCGATGACGCCCGGCTTCAGGCCGCGTTGCAGGGTGTGCAGGCGCTCAGGGCGGTCATCAATGCCGGGGTTCTGCTGCTGATGGCGGGGCCCATCGCGGCCTTTCTGGGCGTGCCCGAGGTGGCCTGGGCCTACCGCCTGCTGGCGCTTGTGCCGCTGATGAACGGCTTTCAGCACCTTGACATGACGCGTCGGGCGCGGCGGATGGAATTCCTGCCCGGCATCATCAGCAATGTGCTGCCGGTGGCGCTGTCGCTGGCCTGCGTCTGGCCGATGGCGGTGCTGACCGGCGATTGGCGGGTGCTGCTGTTCGCGATCCTGATCCAGGTCGCGGCGGCGCTGGGGGGCACGCATCTTCTGGCCAGTCGGCCGTTCCGCCTGCGTCTTGACCGCGTGGTGATGCTGGAAAGCCTGCGCTTCGGTTGGCCGCTGATGCTGGACGGGCTGGTGCTGTTCGCCGTCTTCAACGGGGAAAAGCTGATCGTGGGGCACGAGTTGGGGATGACGGCGCTGGCGCTGTTCTCGATGGGCTTCACCCTGACGCTGACACCCACGCTGATGCTGGGAAACACCGCGACGAACTTCTTCCTGCCGCAGCTTTCGGCGGCGGTCGACACGTCGCGCTTTGCCCCATTGGCGGCGGCCACGGTACAGCTGCATTTCCTGTTCGGCGGGCTGATGGTGGTCGCGGTCCCGCTGCTGGGGCCGCCCTTCGTGCATCTGGTGCTGGGCCCGAAATATGCCGATCTGGCGCCGCTTCTGGGCTGGCTTGCGATCCTGCAGGGGTTGCGGGTGCTGAAGGGGGGCAGCACCACGGTGTCGCTGGCGCGGGCGCAGACCGGCAACGCACTGGTGTCGAACCTGATCCGCATCGCGCTTCTGCCGCTGGCCTGGGTGGCGGCGGCGCGCGGCTGGGGGATGGAGGCGGTGGTGCAGATTGGCATCCTGGGCGAGCTGGGCGGCTTTGCCGTGGCACTCTGGCTTGCGCAGCGCAGGCTGGGCCTGCCGCTGCGGCCGCTTGTGCCCGCGCTTTTGTTGACGGCGGCCACCTTCGCCGTGGCGCTGCTTCAGGCGCTGCACCACGGCCGCACAGATGCCCTGGGTGCGGTGCTGCTGGGCGCGGCCGCGGTGCTCTTCGCGCTGTCGGTTCTGGCAATGCGCGAGTTGCGCGCCTACCTGGCCCAGCGCACCGTGATCCATCACGGGGCCTGACCCCGTTCAGCCGCCGCATTAAGCCGCCGTTAACCGCATAGCGGCAGCCTGTCCGTGCCGGTCAGCGGAGGGCAGGATGCGCCGTCTCAGCGAGGTTGCGCAGGGGCGCGACAACAACTTCAGCCTGATCCGCCTGGCGGCAGCGGTGGCGGTGCTGGTGTCGCATGCCGTGCCCCTGACCCAGGGCCGCGGCGCCCCGGAACCGCTGGAGCGGTGGATGGGCCATTCGCTGGGGACGCTGGCGGTCTATGTCTTCTTCGTCGCATCGGGGTTCTTCGTGGCGGGCAGTCTCGAGCGGCGCGGTGTCGGCGGCTTCGTGCGGGCCCGCGCGCGGCGGATCCTGCCGGGGCTGGCCGTCTCGCTGCTGCTGGTGACCTTCGTGCTGGGCCCGCTGGTCACCAGCCTGACGCTGCAGGCCTATCTGTCGGCGCCGGGCACGGCGGCCTTCCTGGTCCGCGGCCTTCTGCCCCTTCATCCGCTTTACACCCTTCCCGGGGTCTTTCTGGACAATCCCTATCCCAAGGTCGCGGGGTCGATCTGGACGCTGGCCTACGAGATCGTCTGTTATGCCGCGCTGGCACTGGCCGCGCTTGTGCCGCGCGGACGCGGGTGGGCGGCGCGGGCGATGCTGGCGGCCTTTGCGCTGGCCTGGCTCGTGGCCGCGGCGGAGGGGCCCGCCCTGCCGGAAAAGCTGGCGCGGCTGCAGGACCTGTCGTTGCCTTTCGTGCTGGGGGTGCTGGCCTGGCACCTGCGGGCCCGGATCGTGCTGTCAGGGTCGCTGGCGCTGGGGCTTGCCGGGCTGGCGGTTGTGGCGGCGGGGGGGCCTGCGGGCTTTCCCGCGCTGATCCTCGCGCTTGGCTATGCCACGCTCTGGGCAGGCTACGCCCCCTGCGCCGCGGGGCGGGCGTTGAACCGGCTGGGCGACTATTCCTATGGCGTCTACATCTACGCCTTCCCGGTGCAGGGGCTGGTGGTCTGGTGGCTGGGGCCGCATGACCCGGCCCTGAACGTGGCGCTGGCGCTGCCCGCGACGCTGGTCTTCGCCGTGCTGTCCTGGCATCTGGTCGAGCGTCCGGC
>DAIEJF010000071.1 GCA_027351005.1 Paracoccaceae bacterium
CGTTTCCAGAAAAGGAAAACCGACATGCCGAAGGGCTACTGGATCGCCCAGATCGACGTGACCGACCCCGCCGCCTACGAGGGGTATCGCAAGCTCACCCCCGACATCATCGCCGCCCATGGCGGCCGCTTCATCGTGCGCGGCGGGGCGCAGGAGGCGGTGGAAGGCGCGGCCCGCCCGCGGACCGTCGTGGTGGAATTCCCCAGCTACGAGGCGGCACGGGCGTGCTATTTCTCGCCCGGCTATCAGGCCGCGGCAGCGATACGGCAGGGGGCGGCGGCGTCGAACTTCCTGCTGATCGAGGGGTGGGAGGGCTGAAACATCGCTCATTTCCGCGTGGCCCGGGGGCTTTCCCCTTGGGTTGCGCCCCTGCGATGCCTATACAGACAGGATGTTTGCCGATCTTCTCCGCGGCCTTCTGGCCTCTGACCCGCAGCGCCTGCCCGACCCCGACGCCCGCGTTGCGCTGGCAGCGCTTCTGGTGCGCATCGCGCGCGTTGATGGCGACTATTCCGACGCCGAGATCAGCCGCATCGACCGCATCCTGATGGCGCGCTACCGGCTGTCGCCGTTCGACGCGATCGCGCTGCGCCACGAGGCCGAGACGCTGGAGCGGCAGGCGCCCGACACGGTGCGCTTCACCCGCGCCATCAAGGAGGCGGTGGATTACGACCACCGCGAAGGCGTGATCGAGGCGCTGTGGGAAGTGGTGCTGGCCGATGGCGCCCGCGACGGCGAGGAGGATTCGCTGCTGCGCCTTCTGGCCAACCTGCTGGGGATCAATGACCGCGACTCGAACCTTGCCCGGCAACGTGTTGAATCGCGGCTGAAATGATCGCTTCGCTTCCGATGTACGACATGGCCGCGCTGGCAGGCGCCAACGATGCGCTTTGGGCCGCGGTGCGCGACCGGCTGCGCGCGCGCGGGGTTGCGGCGCCCGACGCGCTGGACCGCGACCGCGGCATGTGGGACGGCTGGACGGCGCCCGATCTGGTGCTGGGGCAGACCTGCGGGATGCCCTACCGCACCCGGCTGCATGACAAGGTCACGCTGATCGCTGCCGCCGATTACGGGCTGGAGGAGACGCCCGCAGGCTTTTACCACTCGGTCTTCGTGGCGCGCGCCGATGACCCGCGGGACGCGGCCGAGGATTTCGCCACAGCCCGCTTTGCCTACAACCAGCCCGAGAGCCATTCGGGATGGGCCGCGCCGCAGACCTGGGCCGCAGACCGCGGATTCCGCTTCCGCCCCGCGCTGGAAACCGGGGGGCACCGGCTGTCGGCTCTGGCCGTGGCCGAGGGTCGCGCCGACATCGCGGCGCTTGATGCGGTGACCTGGCGGTTCCTGACGATCCACGAACCGGCCCTGCCCGGCCGCCTGAAGGTGGTGGGCCGGACACAGGTCGCGCCGGGGCTGCCCTTCATCGCCGCGGCGGGTGCAGATGCGGCGGCAACCTGCGCGAGCCTGCAGGAAGGGCTTGACTCGCTGCCGCGCGAGATTCGGGAACGGCTGATGATCCGGGGCCTGATCCGCATCGAGGCACCACAATATCTTGTGGTCCCCACCCCGCCCGGCCCCTGACCTGCCGAATTTGCTTGCTTTCATGCCGAATCACCGGCCTACTGGCGGGCACCGGCAACCCCCTGCGTGATATTGTGACTGCGCCCGCCCCCGCCTGCGACCCCGCCTTCCGGCCCCTTCGGTGCCGGACCGGGGAGCTTCCCGGACGGGGACGCGCTCTGTCAAGCCGCAGGGTTCCGCCGCGATGGGAATGAGCCGCACGACCGGCTGATGCCCCATGTCCGGCAGGGTCTGCCCCACGCGGACCCGCCCTCCCCCAACAGGTGACAGAGATGAAGAACTGGCTGAGAAAGCACCCCGAGGTGCGTACCATTCGCGTTGCCGCGGCCGACCTGAACGGTCAGGCGCGCGGCAAGCGCATTCCCGCCCGCTTTGCCGACAAGGTGGTGACCGACGGCACGCGGTTCCCGCTCTCGGTGCTGAACCTCGACATCTGGGGCGAGGACATCGAGGACAGCCCGCTGATCTTCGACAGCGGCGACGCCGATGGCGTGCTGCGCCCGACCGATCGCGGTTTCGTGCCGATGCCCTGGCTCGAGGCGCCCACCGCGCTGCTGCCGATCTGGATGTTCCGCGAGAATGGCACCCCCTACGAGGGCGACCCCCGCCAGGCGCTGCGCGCGGTGGTGGAACGCTACAAGGCGCGCGGGCTGACGCCCGTGGTGGCAACCGAAATGGAATTCTACCTGATCGACGACAGCGGCAAGACGCTTCAGGTGCCGATCTCGCCCCGCTCGGGCAAACGGCGCAAGGCGGCCGAGACGCTGTCGATCCGGGCGCTGGATGCCTTCGACACCTTCTTCACCGATCTCTATGACGCCTGCGAGGCGATGGACATCCCGGCCGATACCGCGATTTCGGAAACCGGGCTGGGGCAGTTCGAAATCAACCTGATGCACACCGACGACGCGCTGCGCGCCGCCGATGACACCTGGCTTTTCAAGCTGCTGGTCAAGGGGTTGGCGCGGCGGCACGGATTCGCGGCAAGTTTCATGGCCAAGCCCTATCCCGAATATTCCGGCAACGGGCTGCATACGCATTTCTCGGTGCTGGACACCTGGGGCAACAACGTCTTTTCCAACGGCGGGCCCGAAGGCTCGCCGGTGCTGATGAACGCGATTGCGGGCTGCATGGCGGCGATGCATGACTGCACGCTGATCTTTGCGCCCCATGCCAACAGCTATGACCGGCTGGTGCCCGAGGCGCATGCCCCCAACGCCGTCTGCTGGGCCTATGAAAACCGCACCTCGGCGATCCGGGTGCCTTCGGGCAGCGCCGCCGCGCGGCGGATCGAGCATCGGGTCTCGGGCGGTGACACGAACCCCTACCTGATGCTGGCCGCGATCCTGGGCGCGGCGCTGATCGGGATCGAGGACGGGCTGACCCCGCCGCCGCCGATCACCGGCAACGCCTATGCGCTGGATCTGCCGATGCTTCCCGAAACCTGGGACGCGGCGCTGGCCACCTTCGAGAAAAGCCCCATCGTCGCGCGGCTGTTCCCCGACGAGCTGATCCGCAACCTGGTGCAGACCAAGCGGCAGGAACAGCATTACATGGCGGAACTGTCGCCCGAAGAGCAGGTGGAGCTTTACCTCGACACCGTCTGAGGCCCCCTTGCGCCCCCGCCGGGGGCAAGGGTAGGCTTTGCCAAACAACCATCAAGAGAACCCCATGCGGATCGGCATCCTACAGACCGGCGAGGCGCCCGAGGCGCTTCGGCCGGAGTCCGGCGATTATCCCGACATGTTCGAGCGGATGCTCGACGGCCACGGCTTCAGCTTCCGCACCTGGCGGGTGGTCGACAACGACTTTCCCGCCGATGTGCATCAGGCCGATGGCTGGCTGATCACCGGATCGCGCCACGGCGCCTATGACGACCTGCCCTTCATCAAGCCGCTCGAGGCATTCATCCGCACCGCCTATGCCGAACATGTGCCGATGGTCGGCGTCTGTTTCGGTCACCAGATCATCGCGCAGGCGCTGGGCGGCACGGTCGAGAAATTCGCGGGCGGCTGGGCCGTGGGGCCGCAGACCTATGACTTTGGCGGCGAGGCACTGACGGTGAATGCCTGGCATCAGGATCAGGTGACGGTGGCGCCCGAAGGCGCGACCCGCGTCGCCTCGTCGCCCTTCTGCGAAAACGCGGCGCTGGTCTATGACACCCGCGCCTTCACCGTCCAGCCGCACCCCGAATTCGCCGACAGCTTCGTGCGCGGCCTGATCGAGAAACGCGGCCCCGGCGTGGTGCCGCAGCCGTTGCTGGCGGAAGCCGCCGGGCGGCTGGGCACGCCCCTGCACGCGACCCGGCTGGCCGACCGCATCGCCGCCTTCTTCCTGCAACCCCGAGGATAAGCCCGAAAGGCACCCCATGTCCGACTGGACCAGCAAGCTGCCCGAAGCCGCCCGCGACTACATCGCCGGCCGTCGCCTGGACGAGGTGGAATGCATCATCGGCGACATTGCGGGCGTCGCCCGCGGCAAGGCGATGCCTGCCTCGAAATTCGCCAAGCAGCCCACCTTCTTCCTGCCGAACTCGATCTTCCTGCAGACGATCACCGGCGAATGGGCCGACAACCCCGTGGGCGCCTTCACCGAACCCGACATGATCCTGGTGCCCGATTTCAGCACCGCGACCGCGGCGCCCTGGACGGCGGACGTGACCTTGCAGGTGATCCACGAGGCGCAGGACCAGCAGGGCAACCGCATCGCCTTCAGCCCGCGCAACGTGCTCAAACGCGTGCTGGACCTTTACGCCGCGCAGGGCTGGCAGCCGGTGGTGGCGCCAGAGATGGAATTCTTCCTTGTCGCGCGCAACCTTGACCCGAACCAGCCGATCATCCCGCCGATGGGCCGTTCGGGGCGCCGCGCGGCGGCCAAGCAGGCCTATTCGATGTCGGCGGTGGACGAATACGGCAAGGTGATCGACGACATCTACGACTTTGCCGAGGCGCAGGGCTTCGAGATCGACGGCATCCTGCAGGAAGGCGGCGCGGGACAGGTGGAAATCAACCTGAACCACGGCGAGGCGGTGAAGCTGGCCGACGAGATCTTCTACTTCAAGCGGCTGATCCGCGAGGCGGCGCTGCGCCACGACTGCTTTGCCACCTTCATGGCAAAGCCCATCGAGGGCGAGCCGGGCAGCGCGATGCACATCCACCATTCGGTGCTGGACGTGAAGACCGGCAAGAACATCTTTTCGGGCAAGAAGGGCGAGGAGACCGAGGCCTTCCTGCACTTCATCGCCGGGATGCAGACCTATCTGCCCGCGGTGGTGGCGCTGCTGGCGCCCTATGTGAACAGCTACCGCCGCTACGTTCCCGACTTCGCCGCGCCGATCAACCTGGAATGGGGGCGCGACAACCGCACCACCGGGCTTCGGGTGCCGATCTCCGATCCGGCGGGGCGGCGGCTGGAAAACCGGCTGGCGGGGATGGATTGCAACCCCTACCTGGGCTTTGCCGCCTCGCTGGTCTGCGGCTATCTGGGCCTGATGGACAAGAAGATGCCGCGCGCCGAATGCACGGGCGATGCCTACATGAGCGCGGATGAGTTGCCCACGAACCTGGGCGACGCGCTGGATCTCTTCAACGAGAGCGCGCCGATCCGCGACGCGCTGGGCATCGATTTCTGCAACGTCTACGAGTCGGTGAAACGCAACGAATACAAGGAGTTCCTGCAGGTCATCAGCCCGTGGGAACGCGAACACCTGCTGCTGAACGTATGAACCTTCTGCATGCCAACGACCGGCCCGGGCACTATCCGCCCAGTTGGTATGCCGCAACCGCCACCCCGCTTGCGCCCTGTCCGGCGCTGGCGGGGCCGGTGCGGGCCGATGTCTGCATCGTGGGCGGCGGCTTTACCGGGCTGTCCGCGGCGCTGCATCTGGCCGAACGGGGCCTGTCGGTGGTGCTGCTCGAGGCGCATCGGGCGGGCTTTGGGGCCTCGGGGCGCAATGGCGGGCAGGTCGGATCGGGGCAGCGGCTGGACCAGGACGTGCTGGAGGCGATGGCCGGGCGCGAGGACGCGCGGCGGCTCTGGCAGCTCGCCGAAGAGGCCAAGCAGCTTGTCCGCGACCTGATCGCGCGTCATGCGATGCCGGTGACCTTTCACCCCGGCATCGCCCACGCCTGCTGGCGCCAAGGTGAAGTTGACCACGCAAGGGCCTATGCCGAACGGCTTTCGCGCGATTACGGCTATGACCGGGTGCAGCCCCTGGACCGCGCGCAAATGGCTGAACTGACCGGGTCCGATGCCTTTGCGGGCGGCGACATCGACCACGGCGCGGGCCATATCCACCCGCTGAACTTCGCGTTGGGGCTGGCCCGCGCCGCGGCCGCCGCGGGTGCGCGGATCTTCGAGCAAAGCGAGGTGACGGCCGTTACCCCCGGCCGCCCGAACCGGGTCGAAACCGCGCAGGGCACGGTGACTGCAGATCACGTCATCCTGGCCTGCAACGGCTATCTGGGGCGGCTTTACCCCGAGGTCGCGGCCCGCGTGATGCCCATCAACAACTTCATCATCGCCACCGAACCGCTTGGCGCGGCAGGGGAATCCATCCTGCCCGGCAATCCGGCGGTGGCCGATACGAAATTCGTGGTGAACTACTGGCGCAAGTCCGAGGACGGTCGGCTGCTGTTCGGCGGCGGCGAGACCTACGGCTATCGCTTCCCCGCCGACATCCCCGCGCTGGTGCTGAAGCCGATGCTGGAGATCTATCCCCAGCTTCGCGGCGTGAAGGTGGACCACGCCTGGGGCGGCACGCTGGCCATCACCATGAGCCGGATGCCCTGCTTCTTCCGGCAGGGCACGATCCTGTCGGCCTCGGGCTATTCGGGGCACGGGGTGGCGCTGGCCACGCTGGCGGGGCGTCTGATGTCAGAGGCCATCGCGGGCCAGACCGGCGGCTTCGACCTGATGGCGCGCCTGCCGCTGCCGCGGTTTCCGGGCGGGCCCGGGCTGCGCACGCCGCTGCTGGTGCTGGCGATGACCTGGTACGCGCTGCGCGACCGGCTGGGCATCTGACCGCCGATCACGGCAAAGAGTGTGGCAAGTCGGGCGCGCATATCTTACACATTTTCTGAAACTGCCCTTCAGGAAAGGTGAAGCATGACCCTCGCGCCCAACGTTTATGACGCCGAGCCGATCCCCGAAGCCGCCCGCGCCGAAATCGAACGGCTCATGACCTCGGGCGATCTGTTCCGCTACACGACCGAGGGCAGCCCCGTGCAGCAGCTTGAGGCCGAATTCGCCGCGCTGATGGGCAGCCGCTACGCGCTGGCGGTGTCGTCCTGTTCGGCGGCGCTGTTCCTGTCGCTGAAGGCGCTTGATCTGCCGCGCGGCGCGCGCGTGCTGATCCCGGCCTTCACCTTCGCCGCCGTGCCTTCGGCGATCGTGCATGCCGATTGCGTGCCGGTCCTGTGCGAGGTGGGCGCCAACTACCGGATCGACCTGGACGATTTCGCGGCCCGGATCGACGACAACATCGCCTGTGTCCTGATCAGCCACATGCGCGGCCACACGTCCGACATGGATGCGATCATGGCCGCCTGCGATGCGCGCGGCATCCCGGTGGTCGAGGATGCGGCGCATTCGCTAGGCACGCTGTGGCATGGCCGCAAGATCGGCACGATCGGCAAGATCGGCTGCTTCAGCTTTCAGTCCTACAAGCTGGTGAACGCGGGCGAA
>DAIEJF010000078.1 GCA_027351005.1 Paracoccaceae bacterium
GCCGCGCCCGCCGCCCCGCCAAGAACGCCCCGGCGGTTGATGATGAAGTCTGTCACGCTGATCCTCCCCAGTTGTGATGCCGACGGCGGGGCCCTCCCGGCCCGGCCGCTTGCCGTCGTCCCGTGCGGAGGGCCGCCGGGATCTATCGCCATACTAGAATGGTAGTATGTCGTTGTCAACGCGCGCAGGATGTGGCATCAGGGCGGACATGGTGAAGCCCTTCGACATTCCCGACCGCCAGCCGCACGAGCCGATCGCGGCCCATGTGCTGCGCGCGCTCAGGCTGGCCATCATCACCCATCAGGTCGAGGCGGGCGAGATGCTGTCGGAACAGGAGATCGCGCGCCGCTTCGAGATCTCCCGCCAGCCGGTGCGCGAGGCCTTCATCAAGCTGTCGGAAGCCGGGTTGGTGCGGGTGCTGCCGCAGCGTGGCACACAGGTTGCGCGCATCTCGATGAATGCGGTGGCCGATGCCCGCTTCATCCGGCAGGCGGTGGAAATCGCCATCGCGGGCGAGGCGGCGGTGAAGGCCACGCCCGCGGGCAAGCGGCGGCTGGCCGAATTGCTGGCGCAACAGGAAGAGGTTGCCGCGCGCGAGCCGCAGGCGCGCGAGGAAAGCCGCGCGCGGTTCTATTTCCTGGACGAGGCGTTCCATGCGGAACTGGCCGCCATCGCCGAATGCCCGATGGCCTGGCGGATGCTGGAAACCGTGAAGGCGCAGATGGACCGGGTGCGGTTCCTGGCGATCGAGGCGATGTCGCCCCTGCCGGTCATCATCGCCCAGCACCGCGCCATCGTCGCCGCGGTCGAGGCGGGCGCGCCCGAGGCCGCAAGCGCGGCCATGCGGGCGCATCTTGCCTCGATCATGAGCGAACTGCCCGAACTGCGGCAACGCTTCGGCGAGTTGTTCGAAGACGAACCGGCCCGCTGACCGGCCGCCCGCCGTCGTGGATCACGGGTTCGTGAGGGGATGGGCTGTTACAAATCCTTCACAAACTGTTTGTGAGACCGTCGTGGACGGCTAGTATCCCGCGATCATGCGTGATGTCGCCCAGACCCCGAGCCACCCCCCGATCCCGTCCGCCGCGCCGGGCATCAGCCTGCGCGGCCTTGGCAAGAGCTTTGCCACCCATGCCGCCGTGCGCGAGGTCTCGTTCGAGATCCCGGCCGGCGCGCTGACGGTGCTGCTGGGCCCCTCGGGCTGCGGCAAGTCCACGCTCTTGCGGCTGATCGCCGGATTCGAGGCGCCGACCGCGGGCGAGATCGTGATGGCGGGGCGCAGCCTGGGCGATCTGCCACCGGCGCAGCGCGACATCGCGATGGTGTTCCAAAGCTACGCGCTGTTTCCGCACCTGACGGTGGCCGAGAACATCACCTTCGGCCTGTCGGTGCGCGGGACGGCCAAGGCCGAGATGGCGCCGCGTCTGGCCCGCGTGGCGCAGATGATGGGGCTGGAGACGCTGCTCGACCGCAAGCCCGCACAACTGTCGGGCGGCCAGCAGCAGCGTGTGGCGCTGGCCCGCGCGGTGATCTCGGAACGCCCGGTCTGCCTGATGGACGAGCCGCTGTCGAACCTTGACGCCAAGCTGCGCGCCGAGATGCGGGTGGAGATCCGCGCGCTGCAGAAGCGGCTGGGGCTGACCATGGTCTATGTCACCCACGACCAGGTCGAGGCGATGACGATGGCCGACCGCATCGTGCTGATGAACGCGGGCCGCGTGGAACAGGAAGGCACCCCGCAAGAGATCTACGCCCATCCCGCCAGCACCTTTGCCGCCCGCTTCATCGGCAGTCCGCCGATGAACCTGATCCCCACCGACCGGCTGGGTCTGCCCGGCGGCGCGATGGCCGGGCTGCGGCCGGAAGACATCCACTTTGCCGCCGCGGGCGCGAAGGTGACGGTGAAATCCGCGGAATACCTCGGCGCCGATCTTCTGGTGACGCTGGACGTGAGCGGCAGCGAGGCCGTGCTGCGCCAGCCCGCCCGCGCGGGCCTGCCTGCGGGGCCCGATCTTTTCATCGGCTGGGCGCCCGAGGCGCTGCGGCTGTTCGATGCCGCCACCGGCCTTGCGCTGGCGCCCGGCGCCACCCGTTTCCAAGCCAACGAAGCCCAAGCCAACGAAGGACGTGCCTGATGACCCTCTTTCGACTGAAGACAACCCTTGGCGCCACCGCCGTGGCGGCGCTGCTGGCGGCCCCCGCGATGGCGGTGGATCTGCAGTTCTTCTTTCCCGTGGCCGTCGGCGGCGGTGCCGCGCAGACGATCCAGGACCTGACGACCGAGTACATGAAGGCTCACCCGGGCGTCGACATCAAGCCGGTCTACACGGGCGACTATACCTCGACCATCGCCAAGGCCCTGACCGCGGCCAAGGGCGGCAACCCGCCGCAACTGGCGGTGATCGGTGCCGCCGAGCTTTACGACCTGATCGACGAGGACATGGTGGTGCCCTTCGACGATTACGTTTCTGCCGACAAGAAGCAAAGCTGGCTGGGCGGCTTCTACCCCGCGTTCATGGCCAACAGCCAGGTGGACGGCAAGACCTACGGCATCCCGTTCCAGCGCTCGACCCCGGTCATGTACTGGAACAAGGATGCCTTCAAGAAGGCGGGCCTCGACCCCGACCACGCGCCTGCAAGCTGGGATGAACTGGTGGCCGACGCGCAGAAGCTGACGGTGCGCGACGCCAGCGGCAAGGTCACGCAATGGGGCGTGCGCATTCCCACCGCGGGCTTCCCCTACTGGCTGTTCCAGGGCCTCGCGATCCCGAACGGCGCCACGCTTGGGGCACCCGATGGCAAGTCGGTCGCCTTCGACAGCCCCGCCGCCATCGAGGCCGCGCAGTTCATGGCGGACCTGACCACCAAGTACAAGGTGATGGAACCCGGCACGCTGGACTGGGGCGCCACGCCCAAGGCCTTCTTCGAGGGCAATTCGGCCATCATCTGGACCACCACGGGCAACCTGACCAACATCACCAAGAACGCGCCCTTCCCCTTCGGCGTGGGCTTCCTGCCCGCGAAGAAGACCTTCGGCGCGCCCACCGGCGGCGGGAACTGGTACCTGTTCAAGCAGTCGACCGACGAACAGAAGAAGGCCGCGGTGGAGTTCGTGGAATGGATGACGGCGCCTGACCAGGCCGCCAAGTGGACGATGGCCACAGGCTATGTCGCCCCGCGCCCCGACGATTGGGAAACCCCGGCGCTGAAGGACTATGTGACCAAGGTGCCCGGCGCGCTGGTGGCCCGCGACCAGCTGAAATATGCGGGCCCCGAACTGACCGTCTATCAGAACGTGGCGATCACCCAGTACCTGAACGACGCGCTGGAAGCGATCATGTCGGGCCAGAAGGACGTGGCGAGCGCCCTGAAGGAAGCGCAGGCCAAGGCGACCGCCGCGCTGGCGTCCTACCAGTAACCCGACCCCTGCCGTCCGGGGGGCCATCCGGCCCCCCGTTTCCACCGGAGCCCCCATGCGGCGCGAGACGATCCATGCCTGGCTGATGCTGCTGCCCGCGCTTGTCGTGCTGGCGACCTTCATGCATGTGCCCGCGGTCGAGACGATCATCGCCTCGTTCTGG
This sequence comes from Paracoccaceae bacterium, assembly GCA_027351005.1. Lineage (GTDB taxonomy): Bacteria > Pseudomonadota > Alphaproteobacteria > Rhodobacterales > Rhodobacteraceae > Solirhodobacter. Next base: position 3,582 of record DAIEJF010000078.1, read on the forward strand.
TCCACCGCGCGGGGGGCCCGGCCGTCGCATTTCGTGGGGCTGAAGAACTACGAACGCATGATCGCCGACCCGGTGTTCTGGCAGGCGATGCGCAACAACCTGGTCTATGCGCTGGTCACGGTGCCCCTGTCGATGGGGCTGGCGCTGGTCATGGCGCTTCTGGTGCAGGGGCGGGTGGCGGGGCGGGCCTTCCTGCGGATGGCCTTCTTCACGCCCACCGTGCTGCCGCTGATCGCGGTCGCCAACATCTGGATCTTCTTCTACACCCCGGGCTTCGGCCTGATCGACCAGATCCGCGGGCTGTTCGGGCTGCATGCGCAGAACCTGCTGGGCACCGGATCGACCGCGCTTTACGCCGTGGCGGCGGTGGCGGTCTGGAAAGAGGCGGGGTTCTTCATGATCTTCTACCTTGCCGCCCTGCAGACGATCCCCACCACCCTGATCGAGGCCGCCCGGCTGGAAGGCGCCAGCCGCTGGCAGATCTTCCGCCGGATCACCCTGCCGATGATCATGCCCACCACGCTCTTCATCTCGGTCAACGCGGTGATCGACGCGGTGCGGCTGGTGGATCACATCTTCCAGATGACGCAGGGCGGGCCCGACAACGCGACCAACATCCTGTTCTTCTACATCTACCGCGTGGGCTTCCAGTTCTGGGACACGGCCTATGCCGCCACGCTGACGGTGGTGATGATCGTGATCCTGTCGCTTCTGGCGCTGGGGCAGGTGGTGCTGATCGACCGGCGGGTGCATTACAAATGAGCCTGTGGGACAAACTCGCCACGCTGGGCGGCTGGCTGCTGGCGCTGCTGTGGATCGCGCCGCTGGCCTATGCGGTCTGGACCGCCTTCCACCCCGCCGCCTACGAGACGCATTTCGACCTGCTGGCCCCGCTGACGCTGGAAAACTTCCCCGCCGCCTGGGTGCAGGCACCCTTCGCGCGCTACTTCCTGAACACGGTGATCCTGGTCACCGTGATCCTGGCGGTGCAACTGGTTCTGGGCACCTTCGCGGCCTTCGCCTTTGCCCGGCTGAGGTTTCCGGGCAAGCAGGTGCTGTTCCTGCTGGTGCTGTTGCAACTGATGGTGATGCCCGACGTGCTGCTGGTCGAGAATTACCGCACCATGCGCATCCTGGGGCTGACCGATTCAATCATGGGGATTGGGTTGCCCTACATGGCCTCGGCCTTCTTCATCTTCCTGCTGCGCCAGACCTTCCTTCAGGTGCCGACCGAACTGGACGATGCCGCAAGGATCGAGGGCGCCTCGCTTCTGACGCTGATCCGCCGGGTCTATGTGCCGCTGGCCAAGCCCACCTATGTCGCCTTCGGGCTGATCTCGGTGTCGGCGCACTGGAACAACTATGTCTGGCCGCTCATCATCACCAATTCGGTGTCGGCGCGGCCGCTGACGGTGGGGCTGTCGATCTTCTCGGCCTCTGACAGCGGGGTGCACTGGTCGGTCATCAATGCGGCCACGCTGATGACCTCGGGGCCGCTTCTGGTGGGGTTCCTGCTGTTCCAGCGCGCCTTCGTGCAAAGCTTCATGCGCGCGGGGATCAAGTAGGCGGGCGGGGGCGGCCTCAGAAGGCCGCGCCGTCGTCCTCGTCGGCGGGGCGCGCGGGGCGCAGGTCGTCGGGCAGCACCGCGGGCGGGGCCATGCCGCCCACCGGATCCGAGAGCACGTCCTCGGCCCGCGCGGCGCGGTCGTCGCTGACCTCGAACAGCCACCAGATGCGGCGCATGTCGGCCTCGAACCGGGCTTCGCCGATGGCGCCTGCGTCGCGCAGCTTTTCCATTTCGCGCATCACTTCCACGGCGTAGTCCTGCAACCCCAGCGCCGCGCCTTCGCCGCCCGAATCCAGATCGTGCCGCACCCCGTGGGCAATGGCGTAAAGCACCACCTGCGAAAGAGCGTCGCCCGCGCTGGCCCCGGTGGCCATCCGGTCGGCCACCAGCAGTTCGCCCGCGCCCGTCAGTTCCATCCCGAGGCTGTCCAGCATCTCGCGCAGGCCGTCGAGCACGGCCGGATCGACCGCGACGGGCGCCCCCAGCGCCGCGTCGTCGAAGGGCTGGCCGCCGATCTCGTCGGTGTATTCGTCAAGCCGGATCCGCGGCCGCGGCGCCGCGGCC
>DAIEJF010000082.1 GCA_027351005.1 Paracoccaceae bacterium
GTTGCTCCCCCGGGGCCGGGGCGATGCGGTGCGCCCGCCCTCACCGTCTCTCACACCACGGGGCCAGCGTCCATCCTGCGGTCGGAAGCGGCAGGGCGCTGCCCTACCCCATCACCACGATGAGCACGATCCCCGCCATCAGCAGCATCATGCCGACCACCTCTGCCAGGCGCAGCCTTTCGTGGAACCAGATGACCGAGATCACGGCCGACAGCACCAGGTCGATCTGGCCCAGGCTGCGCACATAGGCGGCGTTTTCCAGCGTGAAGGCCGTGAACCAGCCGAACGAGCCCACGACGCCTGCCAGACCGACAAGCCCGGTCGGCCGCCAGGCCCGGACGACCTTGGTGATCTCGCCGGGCTCGCGCCACCGCAGCCAGGCGCCCATGGCCAGCGTCTGGAAGGTGGTGACGCAGGCCAGCGCAAGCGCCGCGCGCACCAGCGGGTCGTCGCGCGCGATCTCCAGCGTCGCGCCGCGATAGCCGATGGCCGAAATCCCGAACAGCGCCCCCGCCGCCAGACCCAGCAGCGTGCCGCGGTTGAACAGCGTCTCGCCGCTGGCCCGCGGGGGATGCGACAGCAGGATCACCCCCACCACGCCCAGCACCACCGCAAGCCAGCCCCAACCCGTCAGGTGATCGCCCAGGATCAGCCCCGAGAACAGCGCCACCTGCACCGTCTCGGTCTTGGTGAAGGCGATGCCCACGGCGAAGCTTCGCTGCGAGAACAGGGCGACGGTGAAGAAGGTGGCCAGGATCTGGCTGATGCCGCCTGCCACCGCGAAGGCCCAGAATCGCGGCCCAAGCGCGGGCATCCCCTGACCCCCGGCCCAGATCAGCCCCGCCGCCGCCAGCGCCGCCAGCGGCGCCGCGAAGAAGAACCGCGAAAAGGTCGCCCCCCCGGTCGAGAGGCCCAGCCCCTTCAACCGCTTCTGCAACGAGAAGCGGATCGCCTGCACGGTGGCGGCAAAGATGGTGACGGGAATCCACAAGGGTATCATGCGGCCCTTGTGGCACGCGCCCCGCCGGGGCGGAACCCCCGTTCAGCGACCGCGAAACAAGGGATGCGGCACCGGGTCCTTTGCCTTCACGAAATGGGCCCGGAAGATCTGCGCGTAAGAGCGGTAGACGTAGCTTTCGTTGCAGGCCAGAAAGCGCGCCCGCCCCTCGGCGTAAAGTGCAGGCAGCCGGTACCAGGGCACCGCCGGGTGCTGATGATGCACCACATGCAGGTTGTTGTTCAGGAACAGAAGCGCCAGCGGCCCGCGGTCCTCGATGATGACGGTGCGCGCGCGCGGCTTTTCATGCGCGCGATGTTCCAGATAGGTGCGGATCTTCAGAAGCCCGTACCCGACATAGGTCGCCAGCAGGTAGCCCCAGAGCGGCATCGCCCCCACCCCCCAAAGCCACAGAAGCAGAAGCCCGAGGCCCCCCAGATGCAGGCGCCAGGCCCGCGCCACCGCGCCATCGCCCGCCCGCAGAAGGCGGATGTCGCCCCGCAGGAACAGCGCCGTGCCCAGCACGGGGCCGATCAGCATCCGCCCCAGCAGCGTGTTGTTCAGCCGGAACACCGTCCTGAGCCAGCGCGGCATCCGCGCCCAGACCGCGGGATCCTGAAAGTTCGATTCCGGGTCGTCGTAGGGGTCGGTCAGGATCGGGTCGTGGTGATGCGCGAGGTGGGTCTGCCGGAAGCGCAGAAAGGGGATGAAGGGCGACAGCGCCGGAAACACAAGCGCATGGTTCAGCGTCGCGTTGCGGAACGGATGGCCGTGCAGCACCTCGTGCTGAAGCGAGGAGAACTGCGCGATCGCCACCCCGGTCACCAGGATGGCCAGCGGCAGCGACCAGACCGCCAGCCAGGTGGTGCCCAGCGCCCAGACCGCATAGGTCGCGCCCAGCAGCAAGAGCGTGGGCCATTCCACCGCTCCAACCGTTTCTTCCTGCAAGATCGCCCCCTTGGCCTGTCCCCTGCCGCTGGCGTAGCACCGCCGATCCACCCGCGGGAATTCGGAACTTTCGCAACGCGAACGCAACATCTGTGATAATATTCAACACATGCCGCATCGAATCGACAAACGCGCCCGCGCCGACCTGTTCCGCACCCGCCTTGCCCAGGGCATGGCCGAAAAGGGGCTGAGCCAGAGCGCGCTGGCCCGCACCGTAGGGGTCGACCGCTCGACCGTCTCGCAACTTCTGGCGGGCGATGCGGGACGGCTGCCCAATGCGCAGGTGGCCGCGGAATGCGCTGCGGCGCTGGGGGTGTCGGCCGACTGGCTTCTGGGGCTCAGCGACCGGCCCGAACGGGTGGCCGACCTGCTGGCCACCTCGCTTTCGATGACCGAGGCGCCGCGCGCGCTGATCGACGAGCGCATCTTCGCCTGGCACCAGGAGGCGGCGGGTTACAAGATCCGCCATGTGCCCGCCACCCTGCCCGACATGCTGAAGACCCGCGAGATGCTGCGCTGGGAATACGAGCCGCAGCTTGGCCGCAGCGCCGAACAGGCGATCGGCGCCAGCGAGGACCGCCTGCGCTGGATGCGCGCGGCGCGGTCGGATTACGAAATCGCCCTGCCGCTGCACGAACTGGCGGCCTTTGCCAGCGCCTCGGGCTATTACACCGGCCTTTCGGCCGCGCTGCGCCGCGCGCAGATCGACTGGCTGTTGCACCTGCTGGACCAGCTTTACCCCGCGTTGCGGCTTTACCTCTTCGATGCGCGGCGGCTGTTCTCGGCGCCGATCACGGTCTTCGGGCCGCTTCTGGCGGTGGTCTACCTGGGCCGGCATTACCTGGCCTTCCGCGACAGCGACCGGGTGGCGGCCTTCACCCAGCATTTCGACGGGCTGGTGCGCGAAGCCGCGATCGGCGCCCGCGACGTGCCGCAATACCTGCGCACCCTGCGCGAAGGGGTGGCGGGCTGACCCGGGCGCTCAGCGCGCCACGGGCTTCAGTTGGGCAAGGTCGTAGCCGTTGAAATCCAGCACCTGCCGCGCCGCCTCGTAAAGATCGGGGCGCAGGGTGGGCGTGCGGCTCAGGATCGCGCCGAACCGGCCCGAGGGCGTGCCGATCACCATCACGTCGTTGTCGCTGCCGACCCAGAGCACCCACCAGGTGTCACCCAGCCGCCCGGGCAGGTCGGGGCGATAGCGCCCGGCCGCATCCGCCGGCAGCGCGGTGACGGTGCGCGCGCCAATCCCGGCGCAGTCGCCGATGGTCAGGCGCAGCGTGCCCGCGCTGCCCGCGGCCACCTGCGTCAGGCCGGTGGCGCAGCCCGACCGGGTGGGATCGTAGAACCCGGCCACCTCATGCCACCGGCCCATGATCCGCGCGGGGTCGAGGCCTGCGGTGGAATAGATGCCGCCGCCATGCGGACGGAACGACGGCTCGCGCATCGGGGCGGCACAGGCGGCGAGGCCCAGAAGCAGGGCAAGGCTCAGTTTACGCATTGGGTCACCGTCTGTCCGTAGTCGTCAAGCAGTTGCTGGCAGCCCAGCAACGGGGTGATCGGGGCGCAGGTATGGCTCTTGGCCAGGCAGCCTGCGCTGCACTGGTTGCCGCGGTCGCAGGATTTGCCCGCATCGGCGGGTGTGCGGAAACACAGCATCCCCTTGCCCGCCATGCCGGCCCACTGCCCCCCGCCGCGTTCGCAGGCGGCCTTCGACAGCGCGACGCTGGCCGCGCCCACCGGGGGCAGCGGCGGCGGTGCGCTCTTGCCCAAGCCGCATCCGGCCAGGGCGGTCAGGATCAGCAGGCACAGCGACAGACGGCGCACGAAACCCCCCGGGCGTTCAGCGGACACAGGTCTGACAAGGCCCGAAACGGCGCCCGCTGGCAAGGGCAAGCCGTTCACAGCCTCGGGCGGGCACGTGCCAGGGTACCGCCCCGGCCCGCACGCAGGTACGCAACTCGGTCAATAGGGCATCGGATGCGCGCGGTGGGTGGCGTCAAGCTCGGCCAGCACCTCGGGCGGCAGGATCATTCCGGCGGCGCCCAGCGCGTGGTCCAGTTGGGCCCGCGTGGTGGCGCCCAGGATCGGGATCACCGGGAAGGGCCGCGCCCTTGTCCAGGCCAGCGCCATCCGCACCGGGTCAAGCCCGTGGCGCCGCGCGACCGCGTGATAGGCCGCAACCGCGGCATTCACCCGCGGGCTGACCCGCCCGCCCAGATCCGGCGTCGCGGCCTTGCGCGAGCCATCGGGCACCGCGCCGCCTGCGTATTTCCCGGTCAGAAGTCCCGCCCCCAGCGGCGAGAAGGCCAGCAGCGCCACATCCTCGTTGTGGCACAGTTCCGCCATGTCGGTATCCGCCAGACGGCACAGCAGCGAGTATTCGTTCTGCACCGAGACCACACGGGGCAGCCCGTGCTCCTCGGCCAGACGCAGCCACAGCCCGGTGCCCCAGGCGCTTTCGTTCGACAGACCGAAGGCCCGCACCTTGCCCGCCTGCACGAGGCCCTGAAGCGCCTCCAGCATCTCGGTCATGTGGGCCACGGTCGCGGCACGATCCTGCCGCGCGGGGGAAAAGCCCCAGTTCTGCCGGAAGTGATAGGACCCGCGGCTGGGCCAGTGGATCTGGTAAAGGTCGATGACATCGGTCTTCAGCCGCCGCAGCGAAGCCTCGGCGGCCGCGACAAGCGTGGCGCCGTTCACCGGCGCGCCGTCGCGCACCATCTTCTGGCCCGGCCCGGTCAGCTTGGTGGCCAGCACCACCTCGCCCCGGCGGCCCGATTTCGCCAGCCAGTCGCCGATGATCTCCTCGGTCCGGCCCACGGTCTCGGCGCGCACCGGCTGGGTCGGATACATCTCGGCCGTGTCGATGAAATTCACCCCGGCCGCCAGCGCGGCGTCGATCTGGGCATGGGCATCGGCAGGGCCGGTCTGATTGCCGAAGGTCATGGTGCCAAGGCAGAATTCCGAAACGGTCAGGCCGCTCTGGCCAAGGGAAAGCATCTTCATCGCCGGTCTCCGGTGCGGGGCGCCGCGCGCGCCCGGGGTGGGGGCGGACCCTAGCGAAGGCAGCGGCGGCGGCAAGGGGGCGCGTGCCGGATAACGCCGCCGTGAGAGGAATGGGCAGAATACGACACCGCCGTGCCGGTTGGGGAGGCGCAAGCCCCGCCGCGCCGGTCGAGGGTGGCCGGATGATGCCCTGTGCCGTGCCCTGACGATGCGCCTTCTGTTGACCTTTGCCGCCCTGTTCGTGTCCGACGTGCTGCTGCAACTGGGCACCGGGGGGGTGGCGCCGCTTGACGCCCTGTCGGGGCTGATGCTGCAATTCACCAATGCCCAGATCGGTCTGCTGGGATCGGCGCATTTCGTGGGCTTCCTGCTGGGGTGCTGGTGGGCGCCGCGGCTGATGGGCGAGGTTGGCCACAGCCGCGCCTTCGCCGCCTATGCCGCGGCCGGGGTGATCGGCATCCTGCTGCACATGATGATCGTGAACCCCTATGCCTGGATGGCGATGCGGATGCTGTCGGGCCTGTGCGTGGCGGGCTGCTACACGATCATCGAGGCCTGGCTGAACGCCCGGCTGACCAATGCCACGCGCGGGCGGACGATGGGCATCTACCGCACCGTCGATGCGGGCGGCAGTTTCGGCGCGCAGCTTCTGATCGGGGTGCTGCCTGCGGCGAATTTCATCTCGTACAACATGCTGGCCATCTTCTGTGCGGCGGCGCTCTTTCCGGTGGCGCTGACGCGGATGGAACAGCCGCCGATACCCGACACCCCGCGGCTGCGGCCCAAACTGGCCTGGGACTGCTCGCCCCTGGGCGCGGTAGGGGTTGTGGTGGCGGGCGTCACCGGATCGGCCTTCCGGATGGTGGGCCCGCTCTATGGCGCGGCGGTCGGCCTGTCGCCGCATCAGATCGCGCTCTTTCTGGCGACCTATGTCGCGGGGGGCTGGGTCTCGCAGTTGCCGATGGGGGCCATCGCCGACCGCTATGACCGGCGCTGGGTCATCGTGGGGCTGGCCTTCGGCACGATCTGCGCGGCCGGGCTGACGGTGGTGATGGCGCATCTGGGCACCGTGCCGGTGATGGTCACGGCGGCGCTTTACGGGTTCACCACCTTCCCGCTCTATTCCGTCTCGTCGGCGCATGGGCATGACTTTGCCGAAAGCCACGAACGGGTGGAACTGTCGGCGGCGCAGATGTTCCTGTGGGCAGGCGGTGCGATGGCCAGCCCGATCATCGCCTCGTCGCTGATCACCTTCGCCGGCCCGCGATCGATGTTCGCCTTCGTCGCGCTGACCAACGGGCTTCTGATCGTCTACGGGCTGGCGCGGATGAGGGCCCGCCCCAGCCGCGGCCACCGCACCCGCTTCGTGTCCGAGCCGCGCACCTCGTTCCTGATCGGCAAGTTGCAAGAGCCGCTGCGCGACCCCCCGCCCGACGACGGGCGCTGAGGGGGCTGCGACCGCGGGTGGGCTGGCCCGGGGGCGCTGCGCGCTGTTCCCCGGGCTGGGGAGCATGCGGCGTGTTTGTCCACACTGCCCCTCACAGCACAGGGCCAGCGGGCCGCGGGCGGGCCCGGCGTCCTGCCGCGCGGCTTCCGCACCGCCGGTCCTCCGGCGGGGCGGGCGCAGCGAGGCTCTGGCCCTTCTGTCGCATGGGCGCTAAACACCGCGCGAACGGGATGAAAGGCGCGGACGCATGGCACGGATTCTGATTACCTCGGCGATCCCCTACATCAACGGCATCAAGCATCTGGGCAACCTTGTGGGCAGCC
>DAIEJF010000088.1 GCA_027351005.1 Paracoccaceae bacterium
GCGCGATCGGGGTCGAGCCGACGAAGCCAACGCCCTGGATCACCGGATGGTCGAGGATGCCGTCCACGACCTCCTTGTCGCCGTTCACCACCTGCAACACGCCGTCAGGCAGACCGGCTTCCCGCAGAAGCTGCGCCAGCAGAAGCGAGGTCGAGGGCGTGCGCTCGCTGGGCTTCAGGATCATGGCGTTGCCCGAGGCCAGCGCCGGACCCATCTTCCACAGCGGGATCATCGCCGGGAAGTTGAAGGGCGTGATGCCCGCCACCACGCCCAGCGGCTGGCGCATCGAATAAAGGTCGATGCCCGGCCCGGCGCTGTCGGTGTATTCGCCCTTCAGCATCGCGGGCGCACCCATGCAGACCTCGATCACCTCAAGCCCGCGCTGCACGTCGCCGCGCGCGTCGGGCAGGGTCTTGCCATGCTCGCGGCTGACGATCTCGGCCAGCTTGTCCATGTTCTGGTTGATGAGGTCGCCGAACTTCATCATCACCCGCGCGCGGCGCTGCGGGTTTGTGGCGCCCCATTTCAGCTGCGCCTCGGCGGCGGCGGCCACGGCGGCGTTCAGCTCGGCCACCGTTGCCAGTGGCACGCGCGATTGCACCTCGCCCGTGGCGGGGTTGTAGACATCGGCGAAGCGGCCCGACGTGCCCTTCACATGCTTGCCGTTGATCCAGTGGGTCAGGTCCATGGCGATCTCCTCGGATGGCTGGTTGGGGGCAGTGTAGGCTTGCGTTTTTGTCGGGAAAAGGGGAAAGACTTCAAAAGGGTCTTGCATTTCTGCAAAGGTTCGCGATGGCCGACTGGGATGATCTGCGCGTGTTCCTGGCCGTGGCGCGGGCCGAAAGCCTGAGCCGGGCTGGCCGGGTGCTGAAGGTGGACCCCGCCACCGTGGGCCGCCGGGTGGCGCGTCTGGAAGAGGCGCTGGGGGCACGGCTGTTCGTGAAGGGGCCGCAGGGCTATGCGCTGACCGACGAGGGCGCGCGGCTTCTGGCGCGGGCGGAACGTGCGGAACAGGCGGTGACCGGCGCGCTGGAAGAGGCGCGCGGCGGCACCGGGGCGCTGAGCGGGCAGATCCGCATCGGGGCGCCGGATGGCTGTGCCACCTTCGTGCTGCCGCAGGTGGTGGCGGCCATCTGCGATGCCAATCCGGGGCTCGAGGTGCAGATCGTCGCGCTGCCGCGCGTCTTCAACCTGTCCAAGCGCGAAGCCGACATGGCCATCGCCGTCAGCCGCCCCGAGGCCGGGCGGCTGACCGTGCAGAAGATCACCGACTACCACCTGCACCTTGCCGCCAGCCGCGCCTATCTGTCCCGGCATCCGCCGATCCGAACGCCCGCTGATCTGAAGGGGCACCGGTTCGTGGGCTACATCGCCGACATGATCTTCGACAAGGAACTGGACTATCTGGGCGAGGTGGGGGCCGGCGCGGTGCCGCTGGCGTCGAATTCGGTGTCGGTCCAGCTCAACTGGGTGCGGGGCGGGGCCGGGGTGGCGGTGGTCCATGATTTCGCGCTGCCTTCGGCCCCCGAGGCGGTGAAGGTGCTGGACGGGCAGGTTGGGCTGACCCGCGCCTTCTACCTGATCCGTCATGCCGATGACCGGCGGGTGGAACGGCTGAACCGCTTTGCCGACCTGCTGGCGCAGGGGGTGCGGCGCGAGGTGGCGCGGCTGGAAGGCCTCACGCCCGCGTGAAGGGCGCGCTTGACAGAATGCCGTCGGGGGCGGACCCTGAAGGTCCACCTTGGAGGAGGGCGGACATGCTGGTGCAACACATCCTGAAGGACAAACCCGACGGTCGCGTCATCACAGTGGCGCCCGACATGAGCGTGGCCGAGGCGGTCGAGATCCTGTCGGCCAATCGCATCTGGGCGCTGATCGTCAGCCGCGATGGGCTGCATGTGGCGGGCATCCTGTCGGAACGCGATGTCGTGCGCGAACTGGGCAAGCACGGGCCGGACTGCCTGGCCCAGCCGGTCGCGCGGATGATGACCGCAACCATCGTCGGCTGCGCGCGCGAGGACAGCGTGGACGAGGTGATGCGCAAGATGACCGAGGGCCGGTTCCGCCACATGCCGGTGATGCAGGGCTCTGAAATGGTCGGGCTGATCTCGATCGGCGATGTGGTGAAGGCCCGGCTGCAGGAACTGGCGATGGAAAAGGACGCGCTGGAAGGGATGATAAAGGGGTTCTGAGGCGAAAGCGGACCCTTGCGTTCTGCGGCGCAATATCGTTGCGTGCGCAAAACGAGGAGAGCCCCATGCGCATCGGACTTTACCCCGGCACCTTCGACCCGGTGACCCTGGGCCATCTGGACATCATCCGCCGGGCCGCCGCGCTGGTGGACCGTCTGGTGATCGGGGTTGCGATCAACCGGGACAAGAGCCCGCTGTTCAGCCTGGAAGAACGCGTGGCGATGATCGAGACGGAATGCGCCGCGCTATCGGCCGAGACGGGGGTCGAGATCGTGGCCCACCCGTTCGAGAACCTGCTGATCGATTGCGCGCGCGATGTGGGCGCGGGCGTCATCATCCGCGGCCTGCGCGCGGTGGCGGATTTCGAATACGAATTCCAGATGGTGGGGATGAACCGCGCGCTGGATGCCAGCATCGAGACGGTGTTCCTGATGGCCGACGCGCGCAGGCAGGCCATCGCCTCGAAGCTGGTCAAGGAAATCGCGCGGCTGAAGGGCGACGTGTCGAAATTCGTGACGCCGGCCGTGCGTGCGGCGCTGATCGCGCGCTTCGGCTAGCGGGTCGGCAGAACGCGACGGGGGGCCCGAAGGCCCCCCGCGCCCGTCCGGGGGTGGCCCGGATCAGATCAGCTTGCCCATGGCGACGGCGGTGTCGCTCATGCGGTTCGAGAACCCCCATTCGTTGTCGTACCACGACAGGATCGACACGAAGGTGCCATCCATCACCTTGGTCTGGTCCATGTGGAAGACCGACGAATGGCTGTCGTGGTTGAAGTCCGACGACACGTTCTTGTCCATCGTGTAGCCCAGGATGCCCTTCAGCGGGCCGTCGGCGGCGGCCTTGATCGCCTCGTTGATCTCGGCCACGGTGGTCGGGCGCTTGGCGATGAACTTCAGGTCGACGACCGAGACGTTCGGCGTCGGAACGCGCATGGCAAAGCCGTCCAGCTTGCCCTTCAGTTCCGGCAGCACCAGACCCACGGCCTTGGCCGCCCCGGTCGAGGTGGGGATCATGCTGAGCGCCGCGGCGCGGGCGCGGTAGAGATCCTTGTGCATCGTGTCCAGCGTCGGCTGGTCGCCGGTGTAGGAGTGGATGGTGGTCATCATCCCCTTCTCGATCCCGATCGCGTTGTTCAGCACATAGGCCACGGGCGACAGGCAGTTCGTGGTGCACGAGGCGTTCGACACCACGATGTCATCGCGGGTCAGCGTGTTGTGGTTCACGCCAAAGACGATGGTCTTGTCTGCCCCGTCGCCCGGCGCCGAGATCAGCACCCGCTTGGCGCCGGTCGACAGATGCGGCTGCACCTTTTCCTTCGAGGTGAAGATCCCGGTGCATTCCATGATGACATCGACATCGCCCCACGGCAGTTCGGCGGGGTTCTTGATCGCGGTCACCTTCATCGGGCCGCGGCCCACGTCGATCCAGTCCGCGCCGGTGGTCACGGTGCCGGGAAAGCGGCCGTGGACCGAATCGTAGCGCATCAGATGCGCGTTGGTCTCGACCGGCCCCAGATCGTTCAGCGCCACGACCTCGATATCGGTGCGGCCCGATTCCACGATGGCGCGCAGGACGTTGCGCCCGATCCGGCCGAAGCCGTTGATGGCGACCTTCACAGTCATGGAGGTGTTCCTTTCGGTTGGGCGCGTCGGCCGTGAGGAGGACCGGGCCAGACGCGCGAGGGTCAACAGGAATGGCGGTGGGCCTGGCCGATCAGGGGCCTAGCGCCAGAATTGCAGAAAATCAATCAAGGCCGTCATGCGGCGGCCCAGGAAGATCATCACCGTGGCGTGGTTGAAGACCACGTCGGCCCCGATCGCGGCGAGGATGACGAGAGCGAGGACAAGGGCGATGCGGTCGGTCACGCGCGGCGGGCTCCGGTGGGGGTGGGCGGCGGCGGTCGCCCGGCCCGAACGGCGGCGGCGCGGGCAGGCCCCGCGCCGCGCGCCCGTTACAGCATCGATTTCACCAGCGCCGCGGTCGCCTCGGCGGTGATGCCGAATTCGGCGTAAAGCCGTTCGGCCGGGGCCGAGGCGCCAAAGCCCGTCATGCCGACGAAGCCCGCCTTGCCGTCGCGCCCACGCTCGCCCAGAAGCCAGCGATCCCAGCCCTGCCGCAGCGCCGCCTCAATCGCCACGCGGACCGGGCCTGCGGGCAGCACCTTCTTGCGGTAGCTCTCGGGCTGGGCTGCGAACAGTTCCATGCAGGGCATCGACACCACGCGGGTGCCAATCCCTTCGGCCTCGAGCAGCGCACGCGCCTTCAGCGCGATCTCGACCTCGGAGCCGGTCGCCATCAGGATCGCCTGACGTTTGCCGGTGGCCTCGGCCAGGATGTAGCCGCCCTGCGCGGTCAGGTTGCGGTTGGTGTGTTCGGTGCGCACCGTGGGCAGGTTCTGGCGCGACAGGGCCAGCACCGACGGCGTGCCGGTCGCCGTCAGCGCAAGTTCCCAGGCCTCTGCGGTTTCGACCACATCGGCGGGGCGGAACACCCAGGTGTTCGGCGTGGCGCGGCAGATCGCCAGGTGTTCCACCGGCTGGTGGGTCGGGCCATCCTCGCCCAGGCCGATCGAGTCATGCGTCATCACATAGACGGTGGGCACGCCCATCAGTGCCGACAGCCGCATCGCCCCGCGGGCGTAGTCGGTGAAGCACAGGAAGGTGCCGCCATAGGGGCGCAGCCCGCCATGCAGCACCATGCCGTTCATCGCCGCGGCCATGCCGTGTTCGCGGATGCCGTAGTGCACATAGCGGCCCTTGCGGTTTTCCGGCCCGAAGACGCCCAGATCGGCGGTGCGGGTGTTGTTCGATCCGGTCAGGTCGGCCGAGCCGCCGATGGTTTCCGGCATCACCGGGTTGACCGCCTCGAGCACCATTTCCGATGCCTTGCGCGTGGCGACCTTGGGTTTGCCCTCGGCCGCGGCCTTCTTCACCGCGCGGATGGCGCCTGCCAGTTTCTTGGGCGCCTCGAGCGCCATCACCCGCGTGAACTCGGCCCGGCGCGGGGCCGAAAGTGCCGCCATGCGGTCTTCCCATTCGGTGCGCGCGTGCGCGCCCCGCGCGCCCGCCGCCTCCCATTCCGCCTTGATGTCGGCGGGGATGACGAAGGGGGCGTGATCCCAGCCGTAGATCTCGCGCACCTTGGCGATTTCCTCGGCGCCCAGCGGCGAGCCATGCGCGCCCGCGCTGTCCTGCTTCTTCGGGCTGCCGAAGCCGATATGGGTCTTGCAGTCGATCAGCACCGGCCGCGACGACGCCTTGGCGGCCGTCATCGCACGGTCGATGTCATCGGGGTCGTGGCCGTCGCAGTGCAGCACCGTCCAGCCGGCGGCGGCGAAGCGGGCGCGCTGGTCGGTCACGTCCGACAGGCTGATCTTGCCGTCGATCGAGATGCTGTTGTTGTCCCACAGCACGATCAGCCGCGACAACTGCTGCATGCCGGCCAGCCCGATCGCCTCGTGGCTGATGCCTTCCATCAGGCAGCCGTCGCCCGCGATGACCCAGGTGTGGTGGTCGACCACACGGCGGCCAAAGCGCGCGCGCAGCGCCTCTTCGGCCATCGCAAAGCCCACCGCATTCGCGATCCCCTGGCCCAGCGGGCCGGTCGTGGTCTCGATCCCCTTGGCATGGCCATATTCGGGGTGCCCGGCGGTCTTGGCGCCCCATTGGCGGAAGTTGCGGATCTGGTCGATCGTCATCCCCGGCGCACCCGTCAGGTGCAGCAGCGCGTAAAGCAGCATCGAGCCGTGGCCGGCCGACAGGATGAAGCGGTCGCGGTCCGGCCAGTCGGGGTTGGCGGCGTCGTATTTCAGGTGCCGGGTGAACAGCACGGTCGCCACGTCGGCCATCCCCATCGGCATGCCGGGGTGGCCCGAGTTCGCGGCCTGGACCGCATCGATCGCCAGCATCCTCAGGGCCGTGGCCCGGCGCCAATGGTCGGGCTGCGTGCTGCGTAGCGTCGCGATGTCCAAGGTCCTGTCTCCTCCGCTGGTGGTTACGCGTCTTTCGGGCGTCGCTTGACCTCATACCAGCGTCTGACGGCAGATCAAGCGCACCGACGCCGCATTGGGGATTGTGGGGAGAATTCGCGAAGGGCTTTGGGCTAAGATCGGTCCACCGCAGGCGAAGGCCGATTCGCGGGCGGGCAGGTGAAGGACGAAAGGGAACCCATGCAGGATCTGCAGGAGCTGGAGCGGCGCATCACGCTGGCGCTGGACCGCATCGCGCGGGGGGTCGAGGTACTGGAAGGCGTCACCGTCGTCTCGTCGGGGCAGGCGGGCGCCGCGGAAACCGCCGAGGTGATGCGCCTGACCGAGGCATTGCAGGCCGAACGCGACGCCAATGCCCAGCTTGAGGAACGGCTGCGGCTTCTGCGCGAGCGGCAGGAGGCCGCGAACGCCCCGCTGGTCGCCCGGGTGGAGCGGCTGACGGCGCAGATCGACGCGCAGGGGATCGAACTGTCGCGGCTGAAATCGGTCAACGTGCAACTGCGCGAGACGCTGCGCGCGTTGCAGGAGGCGGCGGAACAGGGGCTGTCCGATCCGGCGCTGGTGAACAAGGCGCTGCAGGCGGAACTGGACGCGCTGCGCGCCGCCCGTGCCGCCGAGGTGGCCGAACTGGACGGCATTCTGGCGGAACTGAAACCCTTGCTCGCGGAGACGGCCGATGCCTGAGGTGACGATCAACATCGGCGGCCGCCCCTTCGACGTGGCCTGCCAGTCGGGCGAGGAGCCCTTTCTGCGCGCCGCTGCCAAGGTGCTGGACACCGAGGCGCGGATGATCCTGGACCAGATCGGCCGGATGCCGGAAAGCCGGATGCTGCTGATGGCGGGGCTGATGGTGTCGGACCGGATGGCCGGGGTCGAGGACCAGATGCGCGCGCAGGCCGCGCGGCTGAGCCAGCTCGAGGCGGAACTGGCCGATCTTCGGGGCCGCCCGGCCCCCGCGCCCGAGCGGATCGAGGTGCCGGTGCTGCCCCGCGCGGTCACCGACACGCTGGCCGAAATGGCCGCACGCGCCGAGTCGCTGGCCGCCGCGCTGGAAGACCGCCTGCCGACCCCTGCGCCACTGGCGTAGCCCACCCCCAAACGCAGGAAGGCCCCCGCATGGGGGGCCTTCGGGGGCCGTGGGGCGGTCTGGCCGCGGTCAGGCGTTGGCTTCGCGGATCTTGTTCGCCGCGTCCTTGTCAAAGGCGATGCCCTTGGCGGTGAACAGCTCGTCCAGCTCGCCCGACAGGGTCATCTCGGTCACGATGTCGCAACCGCCGACGAATTCGCCCTTCACATAAAGCTGCGGGATCGTGGGCCAGTCGCTGAAATCCTTGATGCCCTGGCGGATGTCGGCGTCGGCCAGCACGTTCACGTCGACGAACTGGACGCCCATGTAGTTCAGCACGCCCGCCACGCGGCTGGAAAAGCCGCATTGGGGCATCATCTTGGTGCCCTTCATGAACAGCACCACATCATTGCCGGTGACGGTTTCGCGGATCGTGTCCTGTGCGCTCATCGCAGAGCCTTTCCTGCAAGGGGGCGGCAGTGCCGCCGGATCGTGGGGTGGGCCGGATCAGTCCGGCGCCTTCGTGGTCAGGGCCAGCGCGTGCAATTCGCCATGCGCGCCATCCATCTTGCCCTTCAGGCTGGCGTAGACGGCGCGTTGCTGCTGCACGCGGTTCTTGCCGCGGAAGCTTTCGTCGATCACTTCCGCCGCCCAGTGGTTGCCGTCGCCGGCCAGGTCGGTAATCGTGATCTTCGCGTCGGGGAAGCTCGCGCGGATCAGGTTCTCGATGTCTTGGGCGTCCATCGCCATCGGGCGGCTCATCCTGTCAGGGTGTCGAGGGAAATCTATGTGCCCCCGCCCGGCGCCGCAAGAGAGTGGGCGGGGCAGGGGGTGAAAATGCCGCGTGCGGCATGCATCTTTGCGTCCGCTCAGCCGACGGCGGCCGCGAAGGCGGTGCGGTACAGCCGCGACAGTTCGGCCAGCGGCGCCGCGCTGCCGCCCAGCCGCACCGTGTCGCCGCCGAACCGGCCCACGACGGCCAGCGGCACGCCCGCCGCGCGGGCGGCGGTCGCCAGCGCCTCGGCCCCGGCGGGGGTGCAGGCGACAAGGTAGCGCGCCTGATCCTCGCCAAAGAGCTGGCCGGTGTCGCCGGTCTCCAGCGTCAGCCCGACCCCTGCGCCCTCGGCCATTTCGAAGGCGGCCAGCGCCAGCCCGCCGTCCGACAGGTCGGTGCAGGCGGCGATCTGCGCGCGGTGGGCCAGCACGAAGGCGCCGTTGCGCTTTTCCGCCGCCAGATCGACATGGGGCGCGTCGCCGTCCTCGCGGCCCAGATGTTCGGCCAGCAGCGCCGACTGCCCCAGATGGCCCGCCGTCTCGCCGATCAGCACCGCCAGATCGCCGGACCGCGGGCGGCCCGCGATCAGATCACCAAGCGTCGCAAGCAGCCCCACCGCGCCGATGGTGGGCGTGGGCAGGATGCCCTTGCCGTCGGTCTCGTTGTAAAGCGAGACGTTGCCCGACACGATCGGCATGTCCAGCGCGCGGCAGGCCTCGCCGATGCCCTGGATGGCGCCCACGAACTGGCCCATGATCTCGGGCTTTTCGGGGTTGCCGAAGTTCAGGTTGTCGGTCGCGGCCAGGGGGGTCGCGCCACAGGCTACCAGATTGCGCCAGGCTTCCGCCACCGCCTGCCGGCCGCCCTCGACCGGGTTCGCGCGGACATAGCGGGGGGTCACGTCGCTGGTGAAGGCCAGCGCCTTGCCCGTGCCATGCACCCGCACCACGCCCGCGCCAAGGCCCGGCGCGCGCACGGTGTCGGCCATCACCTGGCTGTCGTACTGTTCCCAGACCCAGGCCTTGTGCGCATAGGACGGCGATCCGATCAGCGCCTTGAGCCCCGCGATCGGGTCCACCGGCGGCACGGACGCCAGCGGCGCGGCGTCCGGGGTGGGCACCCAGGGCCGGTCATATTCCGGCGCCGAGGAGGACAGCTTCGACAGCGGCAGGTCGGCCTTCACCGCATTGCCGTGCAGGATCAGGAAACGGTCTTCCGGGATCGTTTCGCCAACGATGGCGAAATCCAGATCCCATTTCGCGAAGATCGCTCGCGCCTCGGCTTCTTTTTCAGGGCGCAGCACCATCAGCATGCGTTCCTGGCTTTCCGACAGCATCATCTCATAGGCCGTCATCGCGGCTTCCCGCTGGGGCACGTTGTCCAGTTGCAGACGGATGCCAAGGCCGCCCTTGTCGCCCATCTCGACGGCCGAGCAGGTAAGACCCGCGGCGCCCATGTCCTGGATCGAGATGACCGCCCCCGAGGCCATGAGTTCCAGACAGGCCTCCAGCAGGCGCTTTTCGGTGAAGGGGTCGCCCACCTGCACCGTCGGGCGTTTCTCCTCGATCGTCTCGTCGAACTCGGCGCTGGCCATGGTGGCCCCGCCGACCCCGTCGCGCCCCGTCTTGGCGCCCAGATAGACGACCGGCATGCCCACGCCCGAAGCGGCCGAATAGAAGATCGCATCGGCATCGGCGAGGCCTGCGGCGAAGGCGTTCACCAGACAGTTGCCGTTGTAGCTGGGATGAAAGCGCACCTCGCCGCCGACGGTGGGCACGCCGAAGGCATTGCCGTAGCCGCCGATCCCTTCGACCACGCCCTTGACCAGATGCGCGGTCTTGGAATGGGAGGGCGCGCCGAAGCTCAATGCGTTCATCGCGGCGATGGGGCGGGCACCCATCGTGAAGACATCGCGCAGGATGCCGCCCACGCCGGTGGCCGCCCCCTGATGCGGCTCGATGTAGCTGGGGTGGTTGTGGCTTTCCATCTTGAAGATGACGGCCTGCCCGTCGCCTATGTCCACCACGCCCGCATTCTCGCCCGGGCCGCAGATCACCTGCGGGCCGGTGGTGGGCAGGGTGCGCAGCCATTTCTTCGACGACTTGTAGGAACAGTGCTCGTTCCACATGGCCGAGAAGATGCCAAGTTCGGTGAAGGTCGGCACACGGCCGATGATCTGCAGGATGCGGTCGTATTCGTCGGGCTTGAGCCCATGCGCGGCGATCAGCTCGGGGGTGATGTCGGGCTCGGTCATGACCATCTCCTGAGGGCGGCGTTGGCGCCTCTTAGGACAGGTGCGGCCAAAGGGGAAGCGGCGAGTGGCGGCCCGGCCCCGGAATCCGGCCGCGGGCCGCCGCGGCGGCGATTCGGCGCCGGGGCGGGAGGGCCGCGTTCGCGCTGCGCCGC
>DAIEJF010000089.1 GCA_027351005.1 Paracoccaceae bacterium
CCTGCGGGTGCGGCTGACGCTGGATGCCGCGGGGCGCCTCGCCGCCACCACGGCCCCGCTGCCGCCCGCGCCGCCGCTCTGGCGGGTGGCGATCGCGCAGGAACGCCTGTCCTCCGCCGATCCTTGGCTGCGGCACAAGACGACGCGCCGCGGGGTCTATGAACGTGCCCGCGCCGCGCTGCCGCCGGGCCTGGACGAAGCGATCCTGTGCAACGAGGCGGGCGCGCTCTGCGAGGGGGGCATCACCACGCTATTCCTGCGGCGCGGCGGTCTGCTGCTGACCCCGCCGCTGTCGGCGGGGCTGCTGCCGGGCATCCTGCGCGAAGACCTGCTGGAAACGGGCGCCGCGATCGAGGCGCCGCTGACCCCGGCCGACCTGTCCCGCGGCGAGCTTTTCATGGGCAATTCGCTGCGCGGTCTGATCCCGGCCCGGCTGGGCTGACGGGCAGTGCCGGTCGGATCCAGGCGACGGTCTGGACAAAGCTGACTCTGCGCCACATAAATACATCGGAACCGATGTAATTTGGCAGGACAGATGACCGACCACCCCGAAACGATCATGAATGCGCTGCGCCGCATCGTACAGGCGCTGCGCCGCAGCGGCGGGCCGGGCGATGGCCCGCTGACCGGGGCGCAGGCGCTGGTGCTGCGCCACATCGGCGCCCGGCCGGGGCTGTCGGTGAACGAACTGGCAGGGCTGACCTTCACCGGGCAAAGCACGGTGTCCGAAGTGGTGGGGCGGCTCGAGGCCGGGGGCTTGCTGGATCGCCGCCGCTCGGCCGAGGACGGGCGGCGGGTGGCGTTGTGGCTGACCCCGGCGGGAGAGGCGGCGGTGGCCGGTGTCGCGGCGCCGGCACAGGAAAGCCTGATCGCCGCGCTGGCGACGCTGCCGCCGCAGACGCTGGCCGCGCTGGCGGGCGGGCTCGAGGCCTGGACCGCCGCGGCGGGGCTGGCCGACCTGCCGCCGGTGATGTTCTTCGAGCAGGGGCCGGAGGGCGCGGCATGACCCGGCATCCGGTCGAGGACGCCTCCACCACCTCGGGCCTGCCGGTCTCGCCGGGGCTCGGGCCCACGCTGGACCTGGCCCAGGTGGGGCGGCGGGGCAAGACACTGACGCCACGGGCGCTGGTGGTCGTAGCGCTCTGTGTGGCGGTGGCGCTGGTGACGGCCCCCATCGCGCGGGTGCTGGTGCTGCTGATCGGCCTGATCACCAATCTGGCCTTCTTCGGGCGGGTGGCGACCGGCATGGTGTCGCCGGCGGGCAGCCCGCTGGGGCCGTGGATCGTCGCGGTTCCTGTCGCCGGGGCGGTGGTTGTGGGGCTGATGGCCCGCTATGGCTCGCAGGCGATCCGCGGCCACGGCATCCCCGAGGCGATGGAACAGATCCTGACCAACGAAAGCCGCATCCCG
Organism: Paracoccaceae bacterium; assembly: GCA_027351005.1. GTDB lineage: Bacteria > Pseudomonadota > Alphaproteobacteria > Rhodobacterales > Rhodobacteraceae > Solirhodobacter. Next base: position 1,411 of record DAIEJF010000089.1, read on the forward strand.
ATGCGGATGACATTCCTCAAGCCGCTGTCGGCGGCCATCGCGATCGGCACCGGCGGGCCGTTCGGGGCCGAGGGGCCGATCATCGCCACCGGCGGTGCGCTTGGCTCGCTTCTGGGCCAGTTGGTGCATGTGACGGCCGACGAGCGCAAGACGATCCTGGCCGCCGGTGCCGCCGCCGGGATGACGGCGATCTTCGGCACCCCGTTTTCCGCGATCCTGCTGGCCATCGAACTGCTGCTGTTCGAGTTCCGCCCCCGGTCGTTCATCCCGGTGGCCGCCGCCGCGCTGACGGCCATCGCGCTGCGCCCCCTTCTGTTCGGGGCCACCCCGCTGTTCGCGATGGGCGCGCTGGCCCCGGCCAGCCCGGCCGCGCTTGGCGCCTACGGGCTGGAAGGTCTAGCGATGGGGGGGCTGGCGATCGTCATGTCGCGGTCGATCTACGGGATCGAGGACGCCTTCGATCGCCTGCCGCTGCACTGGATGTGGTGGCCCGCGCTTGGCGGGCTGGTGGTGGGGCTGGTGGGGCTGGTCGCGCCGCACACGATGGGGGTGGGGTATGAGAACATCGGCCGCATCCTTGGCGGCCAGTTCACCGGAACCGCGGTGCTGACGTTCTGCGCGCTGAAATTCCTGTCGTGGTCCATCGCGCTTGGCAGTGGCACGTCTGGCGGGACGCTGGCGCCGATCTTCACCATCGGCGGGGGCCTTGGTGTCGTGGTGGGGCAGGGGTTGCAGGCCCTGCTGCCCGCGGCGGGGGTCGATCTGCGGCTTGCGGCGCTGATCGGCATGGCGGCCACCTTCGCGGGCGCGTCGCGCGCGCTGTTCGCCTCGGTCGCCTTCGCGCTGGAGATCACCGGCCAGTTCAACGGGCTTCTGCCGCTGCTGGCGGGCTGTACCAGCGCGTATCTGCTGTCGGCGCTGACCATGACCAACACGATCATGACCGAAAAGCTGGTGCGCCGCGGCACGGCGGTTCCGACCGAATACGGCCCGGCGCCGCATTAGGCCGCGCTGGCCCCGTCTGGCGATTTCCCCGCGGGGAAATCGCGCCACGGTTGCATCCCGGCGGGCGGTCAGATCACCCGGTCGGGCAGACGGCGGCCGTCGAAGAAGGCGGACAGGTTGTCCATAACCCGCAGGCCCATCGCCTCGCGCGTGCGGTCGGTGGCCGATCCCAGATGGGGCAACATCACCAGATTGTCGGCGCCCAGCAGCGCGTCGGGGATCGCGGGCTCGCGGTCGTAGACATCCAGCGCCGCGCCGCCGATGGTGCCGAACCACAGCGCCTGCGCCAGCGCGTGTTCGTCGACCAGTTCGCCGCGTGCGGTGTTGACCAGAAAGGCGCCGGGCCGCATCAGGTCAAGCCTGCGGCTGTCGATCAGGTGGCGGTTGGCCGCCCCGCCCGGGCAGTGAAGCGACACGAAATCGCACTGCGGCAGCAGGGCATCGACCGTGTCGATCTGCGTGGCGCCATAGCGGATCAGTGTCTCTTCCGGCAGTTTCGAGCGGTTCTGCACCAGAATCCGCATCCCGAAGCCGAAATGCGCGCGCTGCGCCATCGCCTGCCCGATGCGGCCGAAACCGATGATGCCCAGCGTGGCCCCCGAGACCCGCGTGCCGATCAGATGCGTCGGGTGCCAGCCCGTCCAGCCGCCGCTGCGCAGTTGGCGTTCGCCTTCGCCCACCCGGCGCGCGATCATCAAGAGCAGTGTCATCGCCAGATCGGCGGTGCAGTCCGACAGCACGTCGGGCGTGTTCGAGACACTGATCTGCAAACGACGCGCCGCGTCGAGGTCGATGTGGCTGACGCCCACACCGTAGTTGCCCAGGATGCGGGTGCGCGCGGCGGGCAGGTCGAAAACCTCGGGGCCAAGCCGGTCCGACACGGTGGGGCAGACCGCATCGAAGCGGGCGAAGGCCGCGCGGAAGTCGGCCGGGCTCAGCGGCCGGTCGGTTTCGTTCACCGTCAGGTCGAACCGTTCGGCCATGGCGCGTTCCACCGTGGCGGGCCAGCGGCGGCTGAGAAGGACAGAGGGTTTCGTCATGTCGCCCCCCGTCACGCCGCCGCCATCCGGCGCAGCACGCGCGCCACCGTGTCACCGATGACCGAGGGGTTCTCGGCCACCGTCACCCCCGCGTCGCTGAGGATTTCGACCTTTTCCGAGGCGCTTTCCCCGAAGGCCGAGATGATCGCCCCGGCGTGGCCCATCGTGCGCCCCTTCGGCGCGGTCAGGCCCGCGATATAAGCCACCACGGGTTTGCGCATGTGGTTCTGGATATAGGCCGCGGCCTCGGCTTCCTGCGGGCCGCCGATCTCGCCGATCATGCAGACCAGTTCGGTGTCGGGGTCGGCCTCGAGCGCCTCGAGGATGTCGCGGAAGGACGATCCGTTGATCGGATCGCCGCCGATCCCGACCGAGGTCGAGACGCCGATGCCCAGATCCTTCAACTGCTGCGCCGCCTCGTAGCCCAGCGTGCCGGACCGGCCGACGATGCCCACGCTGCCCGGCAGGTAGATGTGCCCCGGCATGATCCCCAGCAGTGCCTTGCCGGGCGAGATGGTGCCCGCGCAGTTCGGCCCGGTCAGCACCATGCGCCGCTCGCGCGGGTAGCGCATCATGTAGCGTTTCACCCGGATCATGTCCTGCGCGGGGATGCCGTCGGTGATGCAGACGCAGTAGCGGATGCCGCCGTCCGCGGCCTCCATGATGCTGTCGGCGGCGAAGGGTGGCGGCACGAAGACGATCGAGGCATTGGCGCCGGTGGCGGCGACCGCGTCCTTGACGCTGTTGTAGACCGGCACGCCATGCACCGTCTCGCCGCCGCGGCCGGGGACCACGCCGCCCACCACCTGGGTGCCGTAATCCAGCATTTCGCGGGTGTGGAACTGCGCGATGCGGCCCGTGATGCCATGCACGATGACGCGGGTGCTGCGGTCGATGAAGATGGTCATTGCGCGGCCCCCGTTCTGGCGATCTGCGCCCGGTCGTTCTTCCAGGCCATCACGGCGCGTTCGGCGGCCTCCATCAGCGTGGTGGCCCGGATGATCGGCAGGCCCGAGCGGGCAAGGATCTTCAGCCCCTCCTGCACGTTGGTGCCCGCAAGCCGCACCACCACCGGCACGTCCACCGGCTCGGCCCTCAGCGCCTGCACCACGCCTTCGGCGACCCAGTCGCAGCGGTTGATGCCCGCGAAGATGTTGACCAGCACCGCCTGCACGTTGCGGTCGGAGGTGACGAGGCGGAAGGCCTTGGCCACCCGTTCCGGCGTGGCCCCGCCGCCGATGTCGAGAAAGTTCGCAGGCTCGCCGCCCGCCAGCTTGATCGTATCCATCGTGGCCATGGCCAGACCCGCGCCGTTGACGATGCAGCCGATGTTGCCGGTCAGCCCGATGTAGCTGAGCCCGCGGTCGGCGGCGCGGCTTTCGCGGGGGTCTTCCTGGCTCTTGTCGCGCAGTTCTGCGATGTGGGGGTGGCGGAACAGCGCGTTGCCGTCGAAGGTCATCTTGGCATCAAGCGCCAGCAGCCGGTTGTCGGCGGTGATGACCAGCGGGTTGATTTCCACCATCGTCGCGTCCAGCTCGGTGAAGGCGCGGTAGCAGCCCTGCAGCGTGCGGACCATCTGCGGGATCAGGGTGGCCGGGATGCCAAGCGCGAAGGCGATTTCGCGCGCCTGGAAATCGCGCAGGCCCACCGCCGGTTCCACGGTGGAGCGGACGATCGAGCCGGGCTTCTGGGCCGAGATCTCCTCGATCTCCATTCCGCCCTCGCCCGAGGCCACGATCATCACCCGCTGCGAGGTGCGGTCGAGCACGAGGCCCAGGTAGATCTCGCGGGTGAAGGGGGTCGCCGCCTCGACATAGACGCGGTAGACGCCCTTGCCCTCCGGGCCGGTCTGATGGGTCACCAGCTTCATCCCGAACATGTCCGAGCTGGCTTCCTGGATCTCGTGGTCCGAGGCGCAGAGGCGCACGCCCCCGGCCTTGCCGCGCCCGCCGGCATGGACCTGGGCCTTGACCACCCAGCGGTCGCCGCCCAGTTCGCGGGCGCGGTAGGCGGCCTGTTCGGGGCTGTAGGCCAGGGCGCCTTCGGGGACGCCCACGCCGAAGCTCTTGAGGATCTCCTTGGCCTGGTATTCGTGGATGTCCATCTTCCCCCCCCCTTTCCCGGCCCGGTCGGGCCTATTCTGCGGCCAGCGCGGTGTGGAAGCGCCGCGAGAGCCCCTCCATCAGCGCGGGCGTGTCGATCGTGGCGCCAAGCGCCGTCATGGCGGCGGCAAGGCGGGCCACGATGTCGGCAAGGGCGGCCTCGTTCAACTGGTTCAGGATGCCGACGCGCACCTGCACGGGTTCCGACAGGGTGGGCCAGATGCCGAAACCTTCGGCACGGCAGCGTTGCACCATCTCTTTCTCGCGACCGGCCAGCGCGGGGGGCAGGTTCATCACCACCAGCGATGTCATGTTCGAGGTGACGGTGCAGCCCATGTGTTCGACCGCCCACCGCAGCGCCGCCTCGTAGGTTGCGTAATCGCGCGCCTTGGCCGCGCGGCCGTGTTCCAGCGTCAGCCGCAGCGCCTCGTGGAAGGCGGCGATGGCATAGGCGGAATGGGTGCGGTGATAGACCGGGGTCGGCACGTCCTGCCCGTCGATCACGCCCCAGTGCCGCGCCTCGAGCACCGGGTGATGGACGTAGGTCGCCACGCCCGTGCGGCGCACCTCGGCGATGTAGCGGTCGGTGAACGACACCGGGGCATAGGTCATGGGCAGGCAGAGCACGCCCTTCTGCGGGCAGGATGCCCAGCCGTGCACGCCCGGGTAATCGTCGATCGAGAAATCCGCCACGCCCAGCGACGAGACCGCATCCACCAGACCCATGACGCCGTGGCGTTCGCAGGCGTCTGAAAAGCCCCGCAGGTCGTTCACCCGGCCCGAGCCGGTTTCCCAATGCGCCATCACCGCCCATTTCGGCCGGTGCACCGCCAGCGCGCCATCCACCACCTCGGCGGTGACCGATTGCCCGTGCGGCACGGTGACCACGGTCACCGAGGCGGGCTGCGGGTTCATCGGGTCGGCGGCCAGTTCCTCGCGCGTGGCGGCCTTCATCCGCACCGTCAGCGCATCAATGCCCGAGAAGGTGCCGTTCGCGAAGCAGACCACCTTGTCGCCGGGGCCGATCGCGCTCAACATGCAGTCAAGGCCGGACCAGCCGCTGCCGCCCACCCCGAAGGTGTGGATGTTGCGGGTGCCGAACAGGCTGCGCAGCATGTGCTTGCACTCGATCAGGCCGCGCAGCACATCGGCCTGCATGTGGTCTGCGACCCCGGCGCGGGCAAAGGCGGCCAGCACGCGGGCATCGGTGTTGCCGGGGCCGGGGCCCGCGGCAAGCGTATCGGGGATGGACAGGGCGGGGAAGATCGTGGGGTTGGTCATCGGGGCGCCTTCGCTGAGGATCGGCTGAAGAGATTCCGTTTGCCAGATTGCCGCAACCTGCCTTACTCCTGCTTTCAGATATCCAGATGGGTAGGTATTTTCCTGCCCGTTCGGGTGTGAATACGGTGGGATACACCGCCATCCCCAATCCGAACGGGTAGGTATGTGATGAATCCTTCATCAGATCAGAACCTTAGGCCCGGCGCCGGGCGGATCGACCTGTCGC
>DAIEJF010000099.1 GCA_027351005.1 Paracoccaceae bacterium
CCCCCGGCCCAAGGGAACAGCGCACAGCGCCCCCGGGCCAGCGCCCGACCGCCCCACAGGGCGGGCGCTCCTTGGCGGACCCGCGCGGGCTCACCCGAGGGAGGAACCGCACCATCAAGCGCAGACCGTCACCGCCGCAGCGCCCACCCGCGGTCGGGCGCTGACCCTTTGTCGCGCGGGCAACAGGGTGAGACGCCGCGGCGCCCTCCCGGTCAGGGAGGCCAAGCGACGCGCCCGCCCGCGGTCGGGCACCGGCCCAGCCGTCGCACGAGAGGCGACGCCCGCCCGCCTAGAAATGCCGGGCGAGCGAAAGGTTCACGATCGCCCGCACGTTCTGCCCGGCGGGAACGGTGGTCAGGCGCAGTTCGGTCTGGCCCAGTTCGGCCGTCAGCGTCAGCCCGACGATGGGAATGAACCCGGCCAGGTTCGGAATGCCGTAGTCGCGCTGCAACTCGACCGAAAGCTTGCGGTAATAGGCCGTGCCCGCCTCGACCCCCAGCCGCATCCGGGCAGGGCCCAGCCGCCCCAGATCCCAGGCCGTCCCCACCACCAGAAGCGGCGAGACCTCGCGATAGCTGTTGTAGAAGACGCCGCCTTCCACGAACCAGACCCGCCGCGGGTTGGCGGTGGGCCAGGCCACGCCGTAGGTCAGACCGGGGTTCACATTGTTCAGATCCGCCGTGCCGATATGGGCCGAGCCCAGCACGACGCCGATGTAATGATCGGTGGGCGCCGCCCCCGCGGGCAGCGCCAGCGCGGCCAGCGCCGCGATCAGGGATGCGCGCGCGCTCACCAGTGGCCGGTGTTGGGCATGCTGGTCCAGGGCTCGGCCGGGGGCAGCGCCGCGCCCTTTTGCAGAAGCTCGATCGAGACATTGTCGGGCGAGCGCACGAAGGCCATCCGCCCGTCGCGCGGCGGACGGTTGATGGTGACGCCGTTCGCCTGCAGATGGGCGCAGGTCTCGTAGATGTTGTCGACCTCGTAGGCCAGATGGCCGAAGTGGCGGCTGTCCGACGGCAGGCCGCTGTCGCCATCCCAGTTCCAGGTCAGTTCGACGGGGCATTCCTCTTGCCCCTCGGGTGCCATGAACACCAGGGAAAAGCGCCCCTGCTCGTTGTCCCAGCGCCGGGTCTCCTTCAGGCCCAGAAGCCTGTAGAACGCCATCGAGGCATCCAGATCCAGCACGCGGACCATGGTGTGAAGGTATCGGATCGTCATTGCAGCCTCCGTCTGTGCAGTTCCGGCCCGCTACATAGCACGCCCCGTCGCAAGGGCGACCCCCGAAAGGCCGCCTCAGAACACCGAGCGGACGCCAAGCCCCAGCGAAACTGCCGAGGTGGTGAAACGGCTGACGTTCGACTGGGTGTGGGTTGCGTTCAGCGTCAGGACCGGGGCAAAGCCCAGCCATTCGGGCCGGTCGAGGCCCAGCGTCACCCCGGCCGAGACGAAGCGGTCGCTGCGCCCGCCGGGCACCGGGAAGATCACGCTGTAATCGGCGTAATGGTTGCGCCCGACGCTGAGGGTCAGCGACAGGTTCACCGGCCCGATCGGGCGCCCGAAGCTGTAGCCCAGCCGCAGCCACTGCCCGGCATAGGCCTGCTGCGCATCCGCCGACGCCTGCCGGGTCAGCCCGACCGAGACCACGGCCGTGTCCCCCGCGGCCAGACGATGCGCCCAGTCGCCGCCAAGCGACAGCGCCTGCGTCTGCGGCCCCAGCGTCTGCCATTGCAGCCCGCCCGAGACCCCAAGCCGCAGCGTGTCGTCCTGCGACAGCGGATGGGTATGCAGCAGGTCCAGCCGCAGATGCCGGTCATAGGGATCGCCCCCGTACCAGGTGCGCCCGGCCGTCAGCGTGGCGCTTTCGACATCGCCGCCCTGCCCCACCCGCCAGGTGCGTTTGACGAAGGCCTCCGCCTGCCCCACGTTGAAATCCGACCCCTTCACCCCCGGCGCCAGCGCCGCCGCGGCGGGCGAAAGCTGGTTGGCCAGCCCGTAAAGCCGCCCGCCCACCTGCGTCTGCTGGCGCGCCGTGCCCGACACCCGCCAGTCGAAGGTCAGCGTCGCCGTCTCCTGCCAGCCCGAAAGCGCCTGCGCGCTGCCCGACAGGACCCCCACATAGGGCTGGCCGGAAATCACCAGAAGCGCCCCGGCCGCCCCCCCGTTCAGGTTGGTCGCGGGCGAGGCCGACACGGAGAAGCCCAGATGAAACGGCGCCCCGTCACGGACGCGGGCAAACAACTGCGAGGTCGCTTGCCGCGCCGCGGGAGTCGGCGCCAGATCCAGCGCGCGTCGCAGCCACAGTTGCGACCGCATGTCGTGCTGATCGGCGGCAAGTGCACGCGCGATCAGGATGGCGGCCGCGAACCGTTGTTCTTTGGTCGCTGCGTGCCGAAACGCGGCACGCGCGTCGCGCAGGGCGGCCTTCGGGAGGCCCAGCA
>DAIEJF010000102.1 GCA_027351005.1 Paracoccaceae bacterium
GCCCCGGCAGGGGGCCCCGAATGTGGCGGGCACCCTAACCGCGCCCCCCCGGGATGGCAAGGCGCGGCAGGTGCAATTCCCGGTGCGCGGGGCTCACCGCAGGAAGAGCCCCACGACCACCGCCATCATGCCCAGCATCGCCACCGCCAGCGCGGCCATGTTCCAGATCAGGATGCGCTGCAACCGCGCGCGCAGGGCGGCGTCGTCAAGCCCCGCGCCGCGCACCCGCATCGCCGCCACGCCCGAGCCCGCCAGCCCCAGCACACCCAGCACCGCCACCAGCGCGCCGCCCCAGATCACATAGACCACCGCCGCCCTCCGCCTGATCCCTGCCGCCGATAGCGCGCGCGGCCGCGGCCGGGCAACCCCCTGCCCCCATTTTCTGTCCGAAAATATCCTCGGGGAGGTCCGGAGGGGCAGACAGCCCCTCCGGGCGGGGGGGGGTGCGGGGGGCAGCCGCCCCCCACGCGCCTCAGCCGCCGTGCGGCCGCAGCAGTTCGCGGCTGATGATGTGGCGCTGGATTTCCGACGTGCCCTCCCAGATCCGCTCGACCCGCGCGTCGCGCCAGATGCGTTCCAGCGGCAGCTCGTCCATCAGCCCCATGCCGCCATGAATCTGGATCGCCTCGTCCGCGATCATGGCGAGAACCTCGGTTGCCTTGAGCTTGGCCATCGACATGTCCGCCTCGGTCACGGTGCCGCGGTCGAATTTCCACGCCGCTTCCCAGGTCAGCAGTTCCGCGGCCTTCAGTTCCATCGCCATGTCAGCCAGCTTGAAGCTGACCCCCTGGAACTTGCCGATGGCCTGCCCGAATTGCCTGCGCTCGGCGGCGTAGGCGATCGCATGGCCAAGCGCGCGCTCTGCCCGGCCAAGGCAGGTGGCCGCCACCTGCAGCCGGGTTGCACCCAGCCAGGTGTTGGCCACCTCGAAGCCCTTGTGCACCTCGCCCAGGATGGCCGAGGCCGGCAGACGGCAGTCGTCGAATTCAAGGATCGCGTTGGTGTAGCCGCGGTGGCTCACGTTGCGGTAGCCCTCGCGCACGGTGAAGCCCGGCGTGCCCTTGTCGACGAAGAAGGCGGTGATCCTCTTCTTGGGGCCGCGCGGCGTGTCCTCTTCGCCGGTGGCCACGAAGACGATGGCGAAATCGGCAAGATCGGCGTGGCTGATGAAATGTTTGGTGCCGTTCAGCACCCAGTCGCCGCCATCGGGCCGCGCGCTGGCCTTCATGCCCCGCAGGTCCGATCCCGCGCCGGGCTCGGTCATCGCGAGGCAATCCCATTTCTCGCCGCGGATGCAGGGCAGCAGGTACGTCTCACGCTGCTCGGGCGTGCCGGCCAGCAGGATGTTGGACGGGCGGGCGACACAGGTCCAGTGCAGCGCATAGTTGGCCCGGCCCAGTTCCCTTTCGTAGAGCAGCCACGTCAGCGTATCGAGACCCGCGCCGCCCACCTCTTCGGGCATGTTGGCCGCATAAAGCCCCGCCGCGATGGCCTTGGCCTGGATCTCGCGGATCAGGTCCATCCGCAGGTGACCGCTGCGCTCCACCTCGGCCTCGTGCGGGTAAAGCTCGTTTTCCACGAAGGCGCGGGTGGTCTCGACGATCAGCCGCTGTTCGTCGGTCAGGCCGAAATCCATCACGCTTTCCTCTGTCCGACGTGGCGCCCCACGGCTTCCGGGCGGGGCAGCGCGGCATGGGCGGTCGCGATCGGCATCAGCCGCGCCCGCACCTCCGGGGCGGCCGGGCAGGTCTTGCCCGCCGTCATGTCGACATGCAGCAGCATCTGTTCCACCGTGGCCACCGTCTGGTCGCCCCGCGCGATGCGGATGAAGACATGCAGCCGCTTCTCGTCGGCCGAAAGCACCTGCACCGTGCCGGTCAGCGCATCGCCAAGCTTCGCCTCGCCCAGATGCAGGATGTGGCTTTCCGCGGTGTAATAGCTGTGCCCGCCCGCCACATAATCGAGGTCGGCGCCGATCAGCCGCAGGAAGGCATCGCAGGTTTCCGAGGCCGCGAACAGATACCGGCTTTCGGTCATGTGGCCATTGTAGTCGATCCAGCCGGGCAGCACCCGCATATGCGCCAGTTCCAGCGGCGCCGCGGTGTCGGGCGTCGGGTCCGCCATCGCCTTTCGCAGCATCGCGTCATGCGCCTTCAGGACGCGCCCCGCACCCCAGTCGCGGTCCTTCAGCACCCGAAGAAAGCCGATCAGGTTACCGTCGCGGATGCGTTCCAGCTCGCGGATCGAATACTTGCCCGATTGCGCGTCCGATTGGCCGGCAATCAGGTCCACAAGTTCGTCGTTGAACTCCGGCACGTCCATCAGCTTTGTCCAGGGCCAGGTCAGGCAGGGACCGAACTGGGCCATGAAATGCTTCATCCCCGCCTCGCCGCCCGCGATGCGATAGGTCTCGAAGAGCCCCATCTGCCCCCAGCGCAGGCCAAAGCCCATGCGGATCGCCTCGTCGATCTCCTCGGTCGTGGCGACACCGTCCTTCACCAGCCACAGCGCCTCGCGCCACACCGCCTCAAGGAACCGGTCGGCGATATGGGCGTCGATCTCCTTGCGGACGTGAAGGGGGAACATGCCGATGGCGCGCAGCGTCTCCTTTGCCCGCTCGATCAGCGCGGGGTCGGACTTGGCCGACGGCACCACCTCTGCCAGCGGCAGCAGGTAGACCGGGTTGAACGGGTGGGCCACGAAGATCGTGGCGGGGTTCGCCGCGCCCTACTGCAATTCCGACGGCTTGAAGCCGGAGGTGGACGAGCCGATGGGTGTCCCGGGCGCCACCTGCTGGATCTGGGCAAACACCCGGTGCTTCAGGTCCAGCCGCTCCGACACGGATTCCTGGATGTAATCGGCCCCCTCGACGGCCTCGGTGATCGTGCCGCAGAAGCTCAGCACACCTTCCGGCGGCAGCGGCACGTCCGACAGCGCGGGCAGCGCCGCGCGGGCATTGGCCAGCACCTCGCCCACCTTGCGGGGCGCCTCGGGGTCGGGGTCGAACACCCGCACGTTCCAGCCGTTGAGCAGGAAGCGCGCCGCCCAGCCGCCCCCGATGACGCCGCCGCCGATGATCGCCGCTGTCTGTGTCATGTCGATCTGTCCTGAATTGTGGGAAAGGCGTGCCGGATCAGGCCCGCGGCGCCCGCTTCACGAGGCCCAGTTTCTCGCGCACCGCCGCCGGGCCGATCACCCGCGCGCCCAGCCGCTCGATGATGCCCACCGCGCGGTC
>DAIEJF010000134.1 GCA_027351005.1 Paracoccaceae bacterium
CCACCGCGTCGATGGCGCGGTCCACCCGGCTGCCGCCCTTCGGCATCGCCCAGTGGCGGGCGATGTTCTCGATCACCACGATCGCGTCGTCCACCAGGATCCCGATCGAGAAGATCAGCGCAAAGAGGCTGACGCGGTTCAACGTGTAGCCCATGACATAGGCGGCAAAGAGCGTCAGCAGGATGGTGACGGGGATCACGATGGCCACGACGATCGACTCGCGCCAGCCGACGGCGAGCAGCACCAGCCCGACGATCGAGATCGTGGCGAGCCCGAGGTGGAACAGCAGTTCGTTGGCCTTGTCATTGGCCGAAACGCCATAGTCGCGCGTCGTCTCCACCGTCATCGTGTCGGGGATCAGCGCGCCCTTCAGCTCTGTCACCTTGGCCAGGATCTGGTCGGCCACCACCACCGCATTCGCACCGGCACGCTTGGCAACCGCCAGCGTCACCGCCGGGGTGCGCTCGGGCGCGCCGTCGGGGCCGCGCACCACGTTCGACACGATCCGGTCGGCGGTATCGGACACGAATTCCACCTTTGCCACGTCACCCACATAGACGGGGCGGCCGTCGCGGGTGGTCAGCAGCAGGTTCGCCACCTCGGCGGGGGCGGTCAGGGTCTGGCCTGCCTCCAACCCGATCATCTGGCCCTTCTCGCGCACGATGCCCGCGTTCAGCACCTCGTTGGCGCCCTGCACCTTGGCCGCAAGCTGCTGCAGCGTGACCCCGTAAAGTGCCAGCTTTTCCGGCTCGGGCGCGATGCGGATCGCCTCGGGCGCCTCGCCCACCAGATAGGTCAGGCCCACGTTGTCGATCTTGGCCACCTCGGCGCGCAGCGCCCGCGCGACGCGTGTCAGGTCATTTGCGCTGACATGCGCGCCGGGCTTGCCGGTCAGGGTCAGATCGACGATCGCCACGTCATTGATGCCGCGGCCCACGATCAGCGGCTCGGGGATGCCCACCGGGATGCGGTCGAGGTTGGCGCGCACCTTGTCATGGACGCGCAGGATCGCGGCATCCGACGAGGTGCCCACCTTGAACCGCGCGGTGACCAGGGCGCCATCGTCCACCGTCTGCGAATAGACATGCTCGACCCCGTCGATGCCCTTCACGATGGTTTCCATCGGCTCGGTCACCAGCTTCACGGCGTCTTCCGCCTTCAGCCCCGGCGCCTGGATGTGGATGTCGACCAGCGGCACCGAGATCTGCGGCTCTTCCTCGCGTGGCAGCGAGATCAGCGCCACCAGCCCCACCGCCAGCGCCGCGATGATGAACAGCGGCGTCAGTGGCGAGACGATGAAGGTCCGCGTCAGGCGGCCCGCAAGGCCAAGCCCGCGGCTTTCGCGTGTATCGCTCATTGCGTCACCACCGTGTCACCGGCCTGCAGGCCGGACAGGATCTCCACCATGTCGGCGCCGCCGATGGTCTGGTGTTCGCCGGGGACCACGGTCCGCAGCTCAGGCTTGCCCGCCACCTCGACCGTCACGTAATCAAGCCCCGCGCGGGTTTGCAGCGCCGTTGCGGGCACCATCAGCGCAGGCCGCGTGCCCACCGGCAGCCGCACCAGCACGCGCGCATCCACGAAGGCTTCGGGCAGGTCGTTCACCTCGACATCGGCGATCACCCGGCCCGCATTGATCAGCGGGTAGATCTTGGCAAGCCTGCCTTCCACCCGCCCCCCCGCGGCCTCGACATCGATGGTGGCACCCTGCTTCAGCCGGTTCGCAAACCGTTCCGGCACGGCCAGCCGCAGGAAGAACCCGCCGCCGCCCACGGTCGCCACCGGCTCGCCCGCCATCACCACCGCGCCCTTGGTCACCGGCACGGCAAGCACCTTGCCCGACAGCGGGGCCAGCACCGCCCCCTCGGCGGCCTGCTCTTCGACCACGCGACGTTGCGCTGTCGCGGCGGCGATCTGGTTGGTCAGCACCTCGACCTGGGTGCGCAGCGCATCCACCTGCTGATTGGTCGACACCCCCCGGCTCATCAGGTCCTGGCCGCGCGTCAGTTCGGTCTGCGCGTTCTGAAGCTGCGCCTGCAGCGCCTTAAGTTGCGCGTCATAGGCATCGAGCTGGAAGGCGATCTTGTCGTCGACGATGGTCGCGATCTTCTGACCCGCCGTCACCATGTCGCCTTCGGTCACCGAAAGATCCACCAGCGTGCCCCCGATCCGCGCCCGCGCGGGGATGCGGTCCTTGGTCTCGATCTGACCGTAGACGGCCTTCCATTCCGTCACCGTGGTCACGGCAAGCGGGGTCGCGGTGCCGGCCAGGGCGGCAAACGGCGCGGCCGAGATCACAAGCACGGCAAGAAACTGTCGCATGGCGATTGGCTCCCATCGGGGCGGAAATACATTCGCAATTATGAATATGTGAGGCTGCGTGAAAACGCAACCCTAACATGCCCAGATTGGCACATTTTCAGCCGATGTGCACGAATGCCGCAGGCGGTCAGGCCGCAACCACGCCAACTCCCGGATCGGACAGCCGGACAAAGCGCATTCCGGCGGCGGCCAATGCCCGGATGCCCTGCGCGACCCCTGCCCCGGCGGGGCGCAACGGCTGGTTGACATGGGCGATCACCACGTCCCCCGGACGCGCCGCGCCGATCCGCCGGGCGGTTTCGGCCGTGCCGAAGGACGCGCCGCCATCGCCGTTCAGCGAAAAGCCGGCGATCCGGTACCCCATGCCTGCAACCTGCGCCAGGGCCTCGGGGGTGTACAGCGCCGCGGCCCCGCGAAACCAGCGCGGCCGGGGCGCCCCTGCGGCAGTCAGTAGCGCGGCACCTCCGGTCACCTCGGCGGCGATCCCGGCGGGCGATCCCGCGGCATGCACGCCCCAGAGCGTCACCGGCCGATCCACCGCCATCCGGTGATGGGCGCCGTGGTCACCGATCTCGAACAGGTCGGGATGGTCCAGCAGGGTGCGGAAGGCCTGCGGGTTGCGGCCAAGCCAGATCCCCGAGACGAAGATGGTCGCGGGCACCTTCAGCGCGATGAGGGTGGACAGGATGCGGTCGTCCACCCGCCCGTCGCAGGCGTCGAAGGTCAGCGCCACCGTGGGCTCGGGGCGGTCCGCCAACCGCATGTGCGGCTCGATCAGGCCTGCGGTGCCGGGTTGGGCGGCAAGGACGGGGGTCGCGGCCGCCCCGAGAAGCAGGGCACGGCGGGTCAGGGCAAGAGGCATGGGCGTTGCGGGCTCCGGCAGCGCCGGACACCGGCCCGGCGCCCGAGCAGCAGCACGCCCGCGCCCCCCGCCGCAAGTCAAAACTTCGCGCGGCGGATCGGGCGCGCGCGCCCCGGGGCCGGGGGCGGCGTCACGCCCGCCGACCCCGGCCCTCACGGCAAGGGGCCCGCCCCCTACCCCTGCCGGGTGCGCCAGCTTTCGGCATAGCTTTCGCGGGCGTCGCGCGAATAGGGCACCGGGGCCACCTTCACCCGGATCTCCACCGGCTCATGCGGCTCCACCGTGGTCTTGGCCGTTCCTCCGGGCTCGCCCCAGGTCAGCGTCAGCACGTCGCCCGTTGCGATGTCGGCATCGACGGTGCCCAGCGACAGCATCGCCCGCTCGTTGTAGGAATAGCCCGCGAACATCGAGAAGCCGACAACCCGCCCCCCCATCGTCACCTTGTCGTAGCTGGCCGAGGCGTAGTTCGACAGCGGCAGG